>CAJATL010000127.1 GCA_903944895.1 uncultured Bacteroidota bacterium | reverse complement strand
TCAAAACCGGCAAATCTTCTGCCGGCCTCAATAATCGCGGGGTTTATCTCGACATAATCGATGCCGGAAATATTGTATTTCAATACTTCATTAATCATACCCGAAATTCCGCCAGAAACCATCAAAACGCGCTTTGGATCGGGGTGTTGAAGCATGGCATAATGAACTGATTCTTCGTTTGTAATGATATTATCTGTCGAAAAAATACTGAGGCCATTCTCAAAATAATTGTACTGACTGCCGGTTTTGGTAACGATGAGGTTTCCGTAAGGCGTTTCTTCGTTTAAAACGATTTCCTGTTTGCCGTAAATGAATGATTTTGAGAGTTTATCAAAATCAAAAATAAGATTTAAAGCAACCACTAAAAGGCTAAAAATGAGGATCAGATGAAAATACATTCTTCTGATTTTTGAAGTCAGCACAAGTACGAGCGAAATTCCAAAATTGGCAGTTGCCAGCAATAAAAGCGATTGGAAAGTGGTGAAAAAATCCAACAACAAAAAGGTGAATAAAACTCCGCCGGCAACGCTACCAACAGCTTCAAAACCATAAATTAACGGGGCGTGCCGGCTATTTGAAATCTGATCGAAGGCTTTTAAAAATATGGCAAACAAAGCGCCCGAAACCAGGCAAAACGGTGCCATCAGCAAGAATGAAAAAATCCAGGTGTCAACAAAACCAGGCAAAACGCCAGGCGGATAAAACAACGATTTAAAAAAAGCCAACAGTAAAACCGAAACTTGTGGCAAAACGGCAATAAACAACTGGGCTATGATGATTTGAATGGGAATATTTTTACTGGTTTTTATCGCGCTGCCAATTCGTGTACCTGCCGCCGTCAACAGCATCCAGTTTCCGATAATTACGCCGGCAACCAGCTCGTTGCCCAGAAAAACAGCGAGAAATTCTCTTAAAAAAATAACCTGAACGATGAGTGCTATAAATCCAGCGATTACAACCGAAACCTTTAACGGATTTTCGTTATTGAAATTCATTTTGTATTTTTGTTAAAATCCTCCGGATTAAACCCGGATGCGTGAAAACGAAATTATCAATAAAAATGAAACGGACAGTAAATAAGCTAATCATCATGATGCTACTATTATCACTACATTTTTGGGGCAATGGCCAATCCAGTCAGGGGAAACAGCCCTCCGAAGACAGGAAACCCTGTGTTGCAGGAAGGTTTTATCCATCAAATCCTTCGGAACTGAAAAATGAACTCGCCGGTTATTTTGCTAATGCCAAACCAAAAACCGTAAAAAATGTCCTTGCCATCGTAACGCCGCATGCCGGCTACGTTTATTCAGGGCAGGTGGCTGCATCTGCGTTTAACCAGATCGACCCCGATAAAAAGTATGAGCGGATTTTTATTATCGGCTCCAGCCACCGCGCTCATTTTGAAGGGGCTTCAATTTACAATATCGGGAATTATGTTTCGCCCCTTGGAACGGTAAAAGTTGACACCGAACTCGCCAAAAAACTGATTGCATCAAGTAAAGTGTTTACCTTTAATAAAGATGCAGATATTTACGAACACAGCCTCGAAGTGCAGCTTCCATTTCTTCAGTATAAAATGAAGACCAGTTTCACGATTGTCCCAATCATCATCGGCACACAGTCGAAAACAACAATTGCGAAAATTTCAGAAGCTTTGAAGCCTTATTTTAACGATAAAAACCTTTTCGTTATCAGCAGCGACTTTTCGCACTACCCGGCTTACAAAAGTGCCGTGGCAGTTGACAAAGCCACTGCCGATGCCATCCTTCTCAACTCACCCGAAGCATTTTTAGACGTCCTCGAAAAAAATGATGAAAAGCAAATTCCCAATTTACAAACAAGCATTTGCGGCTGGACTTCGATGCTCACGATTCTTAATATTACCAAAGATTTGCCCGGGATTGAAATTATTCCCGTTGATTACAAAAACTCCGGTGATGCTTCGATTGGCGATAAAAATCAGGTGGTTGGCTACTGGGCGATGGCGATTACCCAAAGTGCCGGTGAGGAGACTGGTTTTAATCTTTCGGATGAAGACAAAAAAACCTTGCTGCGTATTGCACGCCACACCATTGATAAATACATCAACCAGGGTATTGTTCCCGAAATTGATGCCACAGGATTTTCGGAAACCTTAAAAACGCCGGCAGGGGCCTTTGTAACCCTGCACGAATATGGCGATTTGAGAGGCTGCATCGGCACTTTTAAACCCGACAAACCACTTTACCTGGTGGTCCAGGAAATGGCGATTTCTTCGGCAACAAAAGATTACCGTTTTTCAAAGGTGACTTCTTCGGAAATTAAAAAAATCGACATCGAGATTTCGGTGCTGACGCCCATGAAAAAAATAAGTTCAATCAACGAAATTAAACTTGGCAAGCATGGGATTTACCTCAAAAAAGGGATGAACACCGGCACTTTCCTTCCTCAGGTTGCCACCGAAACCGGCTGGAACCTGGAAGAATTTCTTGGCCACTGCGCCCGCGATAAAGCGGGAATCGGCTGGGAAGGCTGGAAAGAAGCCGAAATTTTCATTTATGAAGCCCTGGTTTTTGAAGAAGGGGAATTTGAATGAGATCTTTCTTTCAAAAAAACAAGAATTCAAAATAAGTTACTTTCGCATTTTTATCAGAACAAAATTTATGCAAGCTCTAAAAAATATTGCCCTCGTAGCTCACGACAACCGCAAAAAAGACATGATCGAATGGGTCGAGTGGAATTTTGCAATCCTGGCAAGTCATACCCTCATCTGCACCGGCACTACCGGAACTTTGGTCGAACAAGCCCTGGCAGATAAAGTAAAAGGAACCGATATTTTTGATAAAGAAACCAAAATCATCAAACTCAGATCGGGACCACTGGGTGGCGACCAGCAATTAGGTGCAATGATTGCAGAAGGAAAAATTGATGTCCTCTTTTTTTTCTGGGATCCCATGCAACCTCAACCACATGATGTGGACGTAAAAGCGCTTTTGCGGATTGCCGTTTTATACAATACACCAACCGCCTGTAACCGCGCCACTGCCGATTTTATGATCTCCTCCTCACTCTTCGATAAGGAATACCAGGCTATTGTTAAAGATTATTCGGAATATCTTACCCGGAAATTATAAAAGATAATATCCGATAAACCAACCCTCAAAATTTTTGGCGATTAACAACTTTTTAACAAAAGGTTTATTAATCTTGCAGCATCTCAACCAGCCAGATTATTTTTGAACCTGATTTACTCATCAACTCATTTATTTTTAATTAAATAACTCATTTTTATGGAAGCAAATGTAAATTGGTTAGCCATTCTAGTGGCAAGTTTATCAAGTTTTGTAATTGGTGGATTGTGGTACTCAAAGGCCTTGTTTGGTAAGATCTGGATGAAAGAAGTTGCGCTCACTGAATCAGAAATCGAAAAATGCAATTTCTTTAAAATCTTCGGACTTACTTTCGTTTTAACTTTTATCATGGCAACATGTCTGGCTTTCTTTTTTGGCGGGAAAGTTAATGTTACCGAAGGTATGCTTTATGGCGGCCTAACGGGATTAGGCTGGGTTTCGACGGCATTTGGCGTGATTTATCTTTACGAACACAAATCATTTACTCTTTGGGCGATTCATGCCGGCTACAACACCATCACCTTTATTGTGATGGGCGCCATACTTGGTGCATGGCATTAAGCAGCGAATGATTAAATTCGCCGAAATTTTTCAAAAAAAATGAAATGAAAAGAACTTACCTGCTCCTGCTGTTATTTTTAACCATTGGGATTACTTCACAAAGTCAGCAACTGCTCACTGTAGCCGAAAAATCCAATTTCCTTTCTACATCAACACATGCTGAGGTGTTGGATTTTATTGGCCAGCTTTTAAAAACTTCTCCTTTTATCAAGGTCGAAAATATAGCCATTACCACCGAAGGAAAAGAAGTTCCGATGCTGGTAATTGCGAATCCATTGCCTGAATCTGCCAAATATTTAAAAAACGACAAGCGCATTGTGGTTTATGTTCAGGCAAATATTCATTCCGGCGAAGTCGAAGGCAAGGAAGCATCGCTGATGCTGGCCAGGGATTTATTAAAAGATCCAAATTCGGAAATCATGAAAAATGTCGTGGTTTTGATCGTTCCAAACCTTAATGCTGATGGAAATGATAAAATGAGCGTTAAAAACAGGACCAACCAAAATGGGCCTCAAAACGGTGTGGGAGTGCGCTACAACGGGCAGTTTCTCGATTTAAACCGTGATGCCATGAAACTTGAAACTCCGGAAATAAGTGGAGTGGTAGGTAAGATTTTTAATGTATGGGATCCGGCAATTACAGTCGATTGCCACACCACCAACGGTTCCTACCACGAAGAACCTGTAACTTTTACCTGGATGATGAATCCCAACGGCAGCCGCAATCTGATTAATTTTATGCGTGACAAAATGATGCCTTCCGTTCATGACAATCTTAGGGGTAATTACAAAGTCGAAAATCTTTTTTACGGCGAATTTGTCGAACGGCTTGACCTTGATAAAGGCTGGATTTCGGAAGCTTCCGAAACACGTTATCTGGTAAATTATATAGGAGTAAGAAACCGTTTGGCGATTTTAAACGAAAACTACGTTTATGCCGATTATAAAACCCGCGTGCAAGGCTGCTACTTTTTACTCCGAACAATTCTGGACTATGCTTCAGCAAACAAAAATGACATTCTGAAAATCCTTCAAAGAGCCGATGAGCAACTGGTCAACAGAA
Organism: uncultured Bacteroidota bacterium; assembly: GCA_903944895.1. Lineage (GTDB taxonomy): Bacteria > Bacteroidota > Bacteroidia > Bacteroidales > 4484-276 > CAJATL01. The sequence continues at coordinate 24,687 of CAJATL010000127.1, read as the reverse complement.
ACTTTGAAGCCGGGAAAGATTCTTTCGCCATCGAGTATAAGGGAGTTCCAACCCCCGAAAAAATTACTATCAAGGCGTATGAAGCCGATACCATTCCGGGGGCAAAAGGTTATTGGCGCTACAGGCAAAGCGATCGTAAAAGAACAGTCACGGTTCCATACATCGCCGACTATTTCCCAACGAAAAGCATAAAAATGCCTTTTGCATACATTTTGGCTATTCCTGATAAGGACGTTCTTGATAATTTAAAAAAGCATGGAATTGAGGTCGAAAAACTTAGTAAATTTCTAAACGCGAGTGTTGAACGATTCAAAATCATAGAACTAAAAGGTGCCGAGAGATTAAACCAGGGGCATTACACGCAAACCGTAAAAGGCGAATTTATTGCCGAAGTTAAAGAGTTTCCCATCGGGACGTACCTTGTTAAAACCAACCAAAAACTGGGGAACCTTGCTGCATGCCTGCTCGAACCTCAATCGGACGATGGCTTGCTCCTGTGGAACTTTTTCGATAAATACCTGGTGCCGCAGTGGGGAGGCGATTTTTTCCCTTATCCTGTTTACCGCTTGATGGAAAAAACTGATTTATAAGTTTAAACGCTGTTTTTACAAGCAACTGAATTTCGATAAGACCTGCATCTTCAGGCGATTCATAAGATTTTAAATGGTTATCCCCATTTTTTTCATCAGGAAAGTAGCGTTGAGATTGCGTGAAATGCCATCTTTGAGCGTGTAATCAAAAACCAGGTTGTCGTTTTCGATTTCGACTTCAAAACGTTTATTGCAGATATTTTCGGGGAATTCATCAATCAAACTCCCCAGGCTGAGGTCGTGCGTGGCAATAAGGCCGGTGGCCTTGTATCTGATGAGTTGTTTGAGCAAAGCCAGCGATCCCATTTGTTTATCTTTTGAATTGGTGCCTTTCAGGATTTCATCGAGGATGATAAAAAGCTGCTTTCCGCGCTCCAGCTCATCAATAATGGCTTTGAGGCGTTTTAACTCAGCAAAAAAATAGGATTCATTTTGCAGGAGGTTGTCACGCGTGCGGATGCTGGTGAAAATCTCAGCCGGACTAAAAACAAATTTCGAAGCGCAAACCGGAGCTCCGGTCATGGCCAGGATAAAATTGACTGCAACAGTTCGCAGGTAAGTACTTTTGCCAGCCATGTTGGCGCCGGTTACGATGATAAATTGCTTCCATCCTTCCAGTTCAATCGGATTATCGATTCTCGATTCTTCCAGAATCAAAGGGTGGCCACAATTATCGGCTTTCAAAACAAAAGCCTGATCAACCGGTTCAGGAAAAACAAAGCCGGGATTGTTAAAACTGAAGCATGCCAGGCTATTCAATGCATCAAAACAGCTTAATGTTTCGAACCATTTTTCGAGATCATCTTTATAAATCCCGCGCCAGCGGTCTAATCGTCGCGATTGGAGAATATCCCACAAAAAGAAATAATTCAGGAAAATCCAGCCAAAAATATTCAGGCGGCTATCGAGCGCATTCACAATTTTATAAAGTTTATTAATGGCCTTACTGGCCGATTCGCCACCATTAATAAGGTTTTGCTGTTGATTTTTAAGACTCGGTGTCGAAAAATCTTCTGCTTCGATGGCCTCGAAAAGCCTGCTGTATTTTTTCAACAGGCCTGTTTTTCGGCTGACCTGCTCATGTTTCTCGCCAACCTTTTTCACCTGGCTGAAGGCGATGAAAAGCGGAATCATCATGTAAATCATAAACAATTGTGAAGGCAAACCTCCGGCTGCCACCATGTAAACCATAAAAGCCGATAAAAAAGGCATCAGCCAAAGCAGGGTTGTAAAAACAGGTTTATCATAATCGGCAGGCTTTTTGACCCATCCCATCAACCCGCTTTTATCATCTTTGGCCTCGCTGAGCCACATTCCCACCGACTGGAAATTCTGCCGCCACTCGAGCCTGCTTTTCAAATCAGCCACCGATTCCTGCCGGTTTTTAATAGTTTCGATAGCCTTTTCAGGATTTAAAAACCATCCGGCTAATTTAATTTTGCCAATAAATGTTGAAGTCCGGCTGATGAATTGAAAAATCGACCCTTCGCCAAAAATATCAAGATCACCGGCAAAAGGATGATTGGCGTCAAGGAATTCATCACCTGAATGAAACTGTGCAAACTTATTCTGGAGTGCAAGCAACTCATCTTCATTTATTTTCAGCAGGCGCACCAATTCCTCGCGGCGGCTGTGCAGTTTTGTATGCCAGACAATAATTGTAATAAATGAAACAGCGAACACCAAAGCCACAACAATTACAGCCCAAACCGAAATAGTGGTTCCAAAATAAATCGCAAGCAGGCCTGCAAGAAATACAGAAATCCGCAACATCGAAACCTGCCTTATTTTGCGGGTAACCTGATCCAGCGACACCGCAAACTTATCCCGCCGCTGCTTGTAAATTTCTTTAACCGACTTTTTGTTTGAAGTTTTTGTCATTTCAGCAATTTTAAAAGTTCTTTCCACCGATAATCGTGCGTAAAGCCACCGGGATTATCGAAAAAGTAAATGGCCCGATTCCCAGGCTTTCGCCGTCGGTTTCCAGTTTGAAGCTCTCATGCGTTGTCCAAACGAGGATGTCTTTGCCTCGCCCGGTAAAAACTTTGGGATGCGCAATAAACCTGCCGTTGTAGAGGTTTTTGAGCTGCGCGGCCAATGCGCCAAGTCCGATTTTCTTGATCACCGTAACATCCAGCAAACCGTCGTCAGGAATGGCTTTTGGCGATTGCATCATCCCACCGCCATTGTACCTGCAAATCCCGACAGTAAGGCTAAAAGTGTTAAAACTGTATTTTTTATCGTCAATTTCGAGGTCGATGAGTTTTGGAGAATATTCGAAAAGACTGGCAATTAAATTGAAAATGTATGAAAATGCGTTGGCCTTTCCGGCTTCCTTTTGTTTGTTGGTTTTTTGAGCAACAAGCGCATCGAAGCCCATCCCGGCGATATTGATAAAATGACGCTTTAATTTTTCGCCATTATTTTGGTAAAAAACAACCCCGACATCCTGAATAAATTCCTGCCCGTCGTTTATTACCTGAATGGCTTTTTCGTAATTGTCGGGGATTTTGAACATGCGGCCCCAGTCGTTTCCGGTGCCAACCGGGATAAGCCCAACTTTAAAATCGAGCGTTGGCACCTCGTTTTGGCTAAAAATGGCATGGACCAATTCGTTAAAAGTGCCATCGCCGCCCACGGCTACGAAATTGCGATAACCGCCTTCGATGGCTTTTTGCGTGAGTTCGACTGCATGCATGGCCCGCTCGGTAAAAACAAAATCATAGTCAAGCCCAGATTTGGCCAGCAATTTACGGATGTTATTCCAGTCTTTGCGGATCTTTCGGTTGCCGGCATTTGGGTTTACAATCATGTACCACCGGTCAGTTTTGCTAATTTCAAATTCTTGTTTCAATGCTTTTTTGTCTTTATTAGATTTGAATTATTATCTATTAATTTCTTTAAAATGAACGTAAAGGCTAATTTGATATTAGCAGTGCGTTTTTGATACTTTCAACATATTATTGGTTTAATTCATTTTCGATGTCTTGAATTGTTGGAAGTTGCGTTTTCAAATTACCTGGTATCGCTTTGCATAATTCATACTCTGCAACCCCAATTGGCTGAGATATTCCCCGCAATGCATATTCTGCCTCAATTTTGTCTTTCGATTTACATAGTAGTAAACCAATAGTTGGATTATCATTTTCATTTCTTAACAAATCATCAACTGCTGATAAATAAAAACTCAATTTTCCTGTAAATTCAGGTTTAAAAACAACCGATTTTAATTCTACAACAATAAAACAACGCAACCGAATATGATAAAAAAGCAAATCAATTTTATACTCATTTTGACCAACTTTCAATAAGTATTGCTTGCCAATAAAAGCAAATCCCGTCCCCAATTCTAGTAAAAACTGCGTGATATGATTAACTAATTGTTCTTCAATATCCCTTTCCTGTATTTTTTCGGTTAGATTTAAAAAATCAAATTTATAAGGGTCTTTTAGTGTTTCATTCGCTAAATCTGATTGGTGTTTTGGTAACGTTAACCGAAAATTGTTTGTTGCTTTTCCTTGTCTTTCAAATAATTGAGACTCAATTTGAACACCCAAAACTGTTCTTGACCAATTGTTTTCAATTGTTTTCAAGATGTAAAATAAAGACTGTTCTAAATTCTTTGTTTTTTGAATAATCACAATATTATGTCCCCAGGGAATTAAACTCACCAACATTTTAATTTCCTCTATCGAATTCCTGGGGATTGGTAATTGTGAAACAACTTGTTTCATTATTTCCATTTGCTCGTTTCCAGCTTGTTGGTAAAACTCAAACCATTGCCTCATAAACAATAAATTGCGTTTTGAAAAACCTTCAAAATCCGGAAAAGTTCTTTGTAAATCTTCTGATAATTTCGCGACTACTTTTGTTCCCCAATTTGATTTTGTTAATTTATCAGAAATGCTACTTCCTAAGTCCCAATACAATTTTAACATTTCACTATTCACCGATAATGAAGCTTTTATTTGGGATGATCTGATTTTGTCCTTAATTTCAGAAATCCACTGTATGTAATCTTCGTTTTTAAGTGTTTCCATTATTCTCCATATTTGGGTTTAAAATAATGTCTGGTTTGTCTGAGACTTCCATTACTAAAGGCTAAGTTTATTGTAAGTTTTTGCCTTTCAGGATGGTGTTGTCATTAAAAAAAATTTCAGGTGCTTCCCTTGCAAACAGAAAAAAAGAAGTAAAAAATGCATAAAAAGTAACCCCGGCCTGGTCTTCGAGGGTATCCTCGGTGAGCATCGAAAGCAGCAGAACACATAAAAAAATGAAATAAAAATAATCCTTGTTCATCCCGCTTAAAAATCCCGGCACAAATAAAACGGCTAAAAACCACAAAAGCCCGAATATCCCGAAAGTTGCCAACATCGAAATGTACTGGTTGTGTGAACGCCATCGAAATTGCGGTTTTAACGTCGAATTCATCTCCCGGTATTCGCTATCAAAAGCCTGCACAATATCGCCGGTGCCGGTTCCAAGCAGGAAGTTTTTGCGGATAATCTGCTCGCCGGCCTTCCAGAATTCGAGCCGTTGCGTTACCGAATGACCGCTGATAAAACCTGAAGACCTGTAAACCTGAACCTCCCACAAAATGGCTTTAATCCTTTTACTGAGGCTGCTTTTGGCCAGATCATCAACGTTGGCAACGCTGTTTTCGATGGCGTGAATTTCATCCTGGCTCAGCAATTCCAGGCCTTCAGCATCTTTGCGCAATCCTTTTGAGGTTAAATACCTGTAAATCGTAAATCTCAGCGGATTTCCCTTTTTATCCAGACTGTCAAAATCAAGGCTGCTTCGCTGGCTCCAGACTTCACGCAACTCGTCATTTTGAACATACAAATAAACCCAGTGGCCATTTTCGGGTACCTGTAAGGTGGTGTCGTGGAGATAGGGATTCCCGCGTTTTGAAAACTTATCCAGGTTTTCAGCACTAAGTTTTTCTTTTGGAAGAATTTCGCGATAAAGCTGCTCAACATAAATGAGCGAAGAGGCAGTAATCAGGATCAAAATCAAAATGAGCGAAATTTTGAATACCGGTTTTTTGAGATAAAAAACCAAAAGTATTAGCAGCAATGCAGAAATGCTTACTAAAATAACAATTCCGGTGACCGCCTCCATGATCGTTAAAAAGATGACAAGCCAGATGATGGCAGCGAAAATCAGGATTTTTACAGAAACAGGATAATCTTTTTCTATAAATATCAAATAACCCCCCGAAAAAATGGCAATACAAATATTGAGGCTAAAACGGATGTGCGAAATAAAAAGTGAGATGAGCCGGATTTCGACAATTTCTTTGGTGAGCAGGGCATGAATGCTGAAAAGCGACCCGGCCACGTTGGCGGCAATAAACAGCAGGATAAAATAATGAAAACTACGGCGGCTTAGCAGCGGTGAAGTCGAAATGATGATGGGCAAAGCAAGAATCGGTACTTTGGTTCGCAAATCTTTCACGGCATAGTCAAAATCTGAGGTCCACAGCAGGCCGATAATATGAAGTAAAAAGAGCGAAACCACGATTACTGCAGCCTTGTTGCGGAAAAATGCGCGGAATTTTTCAACGATTTTCGGGTCAAAAAGCCAGTTGGCCGTAAGTAAAAGCTGAGCCATGCTCATCACATACCTCGAAAGCGGGATTGATGCAATCAAAAGTGCAAGTCCAAAAAAATAGATGTTTTTCCGGTTTATGATGTCCGACAGAACCATTTAGTAAAATTATTATGCTGTAAAAATAGAATGAATTTGTTTTGGAAGTAAAACTACTTTTGTGAGACAAATGTTTTTGCTGGATTATGAAAGGTTTTTGGCCACAATTAAATGTTGTTTTAAAGAAACTACTTCGCATTGCGAAGGCCTTTTTTATTACTGCTGGTGTGGTTTTTACCTTGATGATAGCTTTGGGTTTCACCGAAAAACCCTACTGGATTTATTACTGGCTTGGAACAAGTGAGTCACAGATCGAAAAAACACCCGATTACATTGTGGTGATGGGTGGTGGCGGCATGCCCGGAGGCGAAGGCATGATGCGCTGCTTTTATGCTGCCGCTGCTGCCGATAGTTTTCCAAATGCGCGTCTTATCATCGCTTTGCCGGCGGATTCGTTAAATTTCAGCGAAAGCGACACCTATAAAATGTTTCAGGAAATTGTTTTTCGCGGGGTTGATTCGACCAGAATTTCTTTTGAAATTGAAGGCACCAATACTTTTACACAAGCCCGAAACATCGCCGGAAGTCTTGAAAAAAGTAATTCAATTCTGGTGATTACTTCGCCCGAACATACCCGGCGAAGTGTGTTGACTTTTAAAAAGGCTGGGATTGCGTTTGTTGGCGGCTGGCCTGCTTTTGAAACAGCGATTGATAACAATCTTTTGCTTACCAAAACCGAACGCCGGCAAAAGTTCCAGACACCCGAAAGGCAGGTTTCGCTGCGCTACAATATTTGGAATTATCTGAAACTGGAAATCATCATCGCCAGGGAATTTATGGCTTTGGGGTATTATAAAGTTAGAGGCTACATTTAATGAAAATCGAAAAAATCACATTTACGCAAGGGCAAACCCAGGAGGATATTCATTTTTCCATCCTGATCCCGACCTGGAATAACCTGGAACACCTGAAACTTACGGTAAGCAGCATCCGGAAAAACAGCCGGTTTAACCATCAGATCGTGATTCATGTTAATGATGGCAGCGATGGAACCCTCGACTGGGTGAAAATAAATATTCCCGATTTCAGCCATTCAGTGGCCAATGTTGGTGTTTGCTACGCTTTTAATGCAGCAGCCAGTCTTGCAAAATCAGAATTTCTCCTGCTCATCGACGACGATAATTATGTTTTGCCCGACTGGGATTTTTATATTTGGGAAGAAATACAAAAACTGGGAAGTCCTTATTTCGCCATTTCGGGTACCAAAATCGAACCCCGGAAAACCTTGAATAATTGTGTAATTGCTCCTTTTGATTTTGGATCGAACCCATCGAATTTTAAAGAAAAAGAACTGCTCGAATCTTATCAAAACCTCCCTTTTGCCGACTGGAACGGCAGTAGCTGGTATCCGCTGGCTATTCATAAAAAAATGTGGAACCTCGTTGGCGGCCTCAGCACCGAATTTACACCGGGCATGTACTCCGACCCCGATTTTATGATGAAGTTGTGGCAGGCCGGGGTGCGCTATTTTAAAGGCGTTAGCCAAAGCCGGAGCTATCATTTCATCTCGAAAAGTGTGAGCCGGGTTAAGAAAAATAACGGACGCAAGCAGTTTTTACTTAAGTGGGGGATCAGCAATTCGACTTTCAGAAGGTTTTATATTCATCATGGCGAGCCATTTATGGGATTTCTTAATGAACCTGAGGCAAACCCGGATTTTAAAAGGCGGCAATTACGGGACAGGATTAAAAGGCTGATAACTTTTTAGAATGGAACGCAAATCCACCGGAAGTCGGACACGTGATGCGGATACAGCGGATAACTACTGATTAAAATCCGCGGAAATCCGTCAAATCCGCGTCATCCGCGTTCCAATTTATCATCACAAAATTTAAATTTTACTTAACCGATCGCTTGATCTGACGGGCTTTGGTGTATTTGAGAAAAGTCTCGTGTGCAGCAATGCGGCAGATTAAAAAGCCGTAATATCCATCTAAAAAACCAAGTCGTAAAATATAGTTCCTGATAAATTTTGCCACAGGATTAACGATGATCTGGAAATAACTTACCGATTTCCCCAAACCAATCAATTCTTTGGCTGCAATGGTGCTGAATTTGTCGGCTTGCCGGATGTGCTCTTCGACAGAATAATAGCTGTAATGCAAAATATCACCTTTTAAAAAGTCAATCTTTGAACCAGGATTCATCTCAAATTTATCGTGAGGATTTACACCGCTCCACCTGCCTTTGGCCGAATCGTAAAGCCGGAGTTTGGTGTCGGGGTACCAGCCGCAATGATGGATCCACTTTCCGCAATAATTGGTGAGTCGGTTCATCCGGTAGCCATCGAATTTCCAGTCATTTTTTATTTTAAGTATTTCCGCTTTCAAATCTTCCGAAAGGGCTTCATCGGCATCCAGCGAAAGCTGATGCGGATATGTTGCCTGTGTAATGGCAAAGTTTTTTTGCTGGATGTGGCCGTCGAAAGCATGCTCAATAAATTTAACGCCTTGCTTTTCGCAGATTTCCCTGGTTTTGTCCGTCGAAAACGAATCGACAACAATGATTTCATCAGCAACATCCAGCACCGATCCGATGCAGCGGCCAATGTTGCGTTCTTCGTTAAAAGTGATAATGACAACGGAGAGTTTTGGCATAACCGTTTCAGGCTTTTTTTGTTGAATTTTTTTTCATCGCATATTGATTAGGGCTGGAATGAAGTAATTGCCTGAAGTCTTCATAAGAAGGCAATTTTCCGGAAAATTCGCTCGGAAGTTGCTTGCTCAGCGCGTATTTTGAAACCCCGATGGGTTTACTTGCAATTCGTAAAGCGTATTCAACTTCTACCCGGTCCTTGTGAGGCACCAATAAAATTCCGATACTTGGCTTATCATCCGGTTGCTTCAATTGCTCGTCGATGAGTTGCAGATAAAAATCGAGCTTACCAACAAATTCGGGTTCAAACTCAGTAACTTTAAGCTCTACAGCAACCAAACATTTTAAAATCCTATGATAAAAAAGTAAATCAACAAAATACTCTTTGTTGCCAAGCTCTAATCGGAATTGATTTCCTATAAAACAAAAACCATAACCCAATTCCATCATCAACCTTTTTACTTTATCAACCATCGAAGATTCTAAATTCCGTTCGGTTATTGGTTTATTGATGTCTAGAAAATCCAATGAATAAAAGCTTTTTATACTTTCTTCGGTTTGTTCCAATAAATGTTCGGGGAGTGCTGTGTTAAAATTGGTCTGCTTTGGTTGCAGCAGGTAATTTTCGTAGGCATTTGCTTCAATCTGATGAAACAAAACGGCACGACTATACCTGTTTTTAATGGTGGTTTGCAGATAATAAATCCTAGCGTTTAAATCTTTTACCTTTTGAATTATCAGGATGTTGTGCTTCCAGGGAACTTCCGAGATAAGCTGTTTCACCTTTTCAATTCCTGAAGCAGCGTGCTTCACAATTGAAGAAACTGAACCAGGCTGGTTCAGAAATTTCAATTCTGAACCAACCTGGTTCACAATTGAATATTCGTTAACCAATTGCCGCATAAACCAAAGATTACGAGGTGACCAACTGATGGCATCACCTAAATGATGGTTCAAATCCTTGCTTAATTGCTCAACAACAGATTTTCCCCAACCAAATTCTTTCTGCTTTTCAATAATCAATTCACCGATATTCCAATACAATTGATTAGAAAATGATTGAACCGCCTGAACTGCCTTTGTTCGATGATTTTGAACCAGATCTACAACTTCTTTAAGAAATTGTTGATAGGCTTCCTGTGAGACATTTTTATCAGTATTTTGCATATCTGCTTTAAAAATCCTGTCAGGATCAAATTTACCTTATTTTCTTAACTCAAAATTCTTACCGAGATAAACCTTCCTCACTTGTTCATCCTGGGCGAGTTCTTCGGCAGTGCCGTATTTCAGGATTGATCCTTCAAAAAGCAGGTAGGCACGGTCGGTGATGTTTAGTGTTTCGTGAACATTATGGTCGGTGATGAGGATGCCAATGTTTTTCTCTTTGAGTTTTGAAACGATGGATTGAATATCTTCGACGGCGATCGGGTCAACGCCGGCAAAAGGCTCGTCGAGGAGGATAAAATGCGGGTCAACGGCCAGGGCACGGGCAATTTCGGTACGACGGCGCTCTCCTCCCGAAAGGGTAATTCCTTTGCTTTTGCGGATGTGCCGCAAACCAAATTCGTCGAGCAGGGTTTCGAGTCGTTCCTTTTGTTTGTCTTTTGATAACTTAGTAAATTCCAACACCGCTTTGATGTTATCTTCAACACTCAGATTCCTGAAAACAGAAGCTTCCTGCGCAAGATAACCGATTCCGCGTTGCGCCCGCCGATACATAGGCTCGTTGGTAATTTCGATGTCGTCGAGCATTACTTTGCCACCAAATGGTTTTATCAGGCCAACGATCATGTAAAAAGTGGTGGTTTTACCGGCACCGTTAGGACCCAGCAAACCAACAATTTCTCCTTGTTCCACTTGAACCGAGACGTCGTTAACGACCATCCGGTGCTTGTACTTTTTGAAAATATTTTCTGTTCGTAAAATCATGAAATCTCCTAAAAATCAATAAGTGAGTCAAAAATACGCTAAAATGTGAATTGCAAACTAACAAACAGCCCAAATTTGCTGATTTCGGCATGATCGAGATACGACAATCGCCAGACTGCATCAACCCTGATAAATTTCAGGATATTTTCGATGCCGGCTCCAGCTTCAAAATAGGGCTTATCCAAAGTGTAGAGGCCTTCAGGAAAAACTGAATAATCTTTATTTTTTTGATCCATGCCACCAACCAGTCCTTTAATAAAGGCCACTTCGCGCCATTTGAGTTTACGCAATAATGGCAAACGATTAAAAAAGTAACCATCAAAATGATGGGTATAAAGTGCGCTGATGTATTTATCGCTCACAAATTCGTAATAATTCATCAGGTTAAAGGATGACTCATCAAAAAAATAGGTTTCATTTCCTTCATGCAATTTCAATTCGGGATACGGCAAAACACCCCAGATACGACCGGTTTGAATGTTGTATTTCGACCATCCGAGATTAAACAAATTGAACCAGTGACTGATTCCGAGTTGCAGTCGGTGATATTCGTAATCGCTGTTGAATAGCCCCGGAATTCCGTAACCGTACTGAATATCGAGAATGGGGAATTTTGCTCCAAGACTTACGCGCTCAAATTCACCTATAATAAAACGTTCACGATAAGCCAACCTCGTATCGAGGCGGATTTCGGAAGAAGTTATGGCAGTTTCTTCAGCAATTTTCTGGGTAGCTTCATCCTGATAATAAAACTCAAACTTAGCGCCACCAACCGGATACATGTTACGATGGATCAGATTTATGGTGTTCGAAAATCCATTGAACCATTCGTGCTCATAATGCATTTCGACCTCTTCGACCATGGATAACTTGTCGGCAGGATTTCTACGGAAGAGGAAGGCAAGGAAGAAATCTTCTCTGAATGCATTTTGGCTTGCTCCCAATTGCTCGAGGTCGTATTTAAAAGATCCTCCGAGGGCACGCCTGGGATTTTTGCCTAGCATGTACAAAAATCCCCCTCCATATTTCATACGTTTATCGAGCGTACCATACGCCAGATACCCGTCGATCATGATTTTTGTGCTGAATTTGTTACTGGTACGGCCTCCGAAACGGAATCGTGCTCCTTCGACGGCATTAAAACTCAACAAAGATGCGTAAGGGCCAATCTCAAAATTCCCCGTTTCATAATATCCGGTTGTTACCATCTGGATGATATCAATGTAGGTATTAAAAAGTGGAATTGTTTTGAGGGTATCCACCATGAAATAAATCGTTTTCTCGTCCCTGGTAAGTTCCTCATGCCTGTTGTTTTCCCAAAACCCGGCATCATGTTTACCGGCGCTGTCGGAGACCAGAACATTCACCGGATTATTGTAAAATTTGTCATCCCTGGGCTTATTTATCACGAAATTCCGGTAAGTGGTTGTTTTCCTTCCAAAAAAACCAAGTACCTTATTATCGCCCTCAATAAAATTAAAATCACCAATCACATAATCTTTCGTGAGCAACCAATATTTTCCATCAATCAAATCATATTCTTTTTCGATGACCAGATCGTTAATAAAATTGATGTTGGCATCATCAACAATGCGCATGTCAACCTTTTTGATTGCAAAGGTTGTATCATGAACCCAGAAGCTACCGGTAAATGTAAGTGTTTGTTTATGGCGTGGCTTAAACATGACCTTGTAACACCACTTGTTCTCAAAATAGCCACTATCGACGAGGTAATATTTATAAGAACCCAATCCGGAATTGGAAATGGGGCTGACAAAATTCTTCTGAAAAAGATCGATGTAGTTATCGTAAATATTCGTGTGCTGAAACTTATCACCCAAAAACTGCATTACACTTTCATTCTCGATACCTGAAACTTTGTTGGCTTTGATGATTTCGATAGAGCCGCGAGGATCTTTCCTGGTGTAAACATCCGATAATATCTCGCTTAAAAAAATCGGCAGGTAGGTTTTTCCATTTACGGTGGAGGTATCCACGTTATCAAAGATAAACTGAAATGGTTTGAAAATCCGGCTTTCTTTGAACTTATCGGTAATATTATTGGCGTCGATCTCGATTTTATTGTAAGCCTCGTACTGGTAGGCGTCGTATTTATCAGGGTCGTTAAATTTTTTGTTTTCGATAATCTTTCGAAGTAAAACCTCGGCAGGATTTTCACCTGCCTTGATCACCACTGTTTCGAGCAGAATGTTATTGGTTTTTAATTCGAAATTGATGTATTGAAATTTTCTCTTCTCAACAGCTTTTGCCTGACGCAGATAACCCACAAATGAAGCGATAAGGCTGTCGCCGGGAGTTTTTGTTTCGATCGAATAATTGCCTTCAAAATCGGAAGTAATGCCGATGGTTGTTCCCTGAAAATAAATATTTACAAAAGGAATTGGTTCACCGGTTTGGGCATCTTTAACCGATCCCATGATTTTTGTGAGTTGGCTGAATGCGTTAAACCCCATGAACAGGGCTAAGAAGAACAAAATAATATTTTTACGAAAAGTAAAAAACACCATACTCTTTATTTAAAATGAACAATAAAACAAGTTTGCTGAATGGTTTATTGCTGATAAAATGTTAGTTGGCTAAGAAAATCCAGATCTGTCAGTATTGAATTGGTTTGAGAACAAGTAATTTTCGTCTGAAAGGATTAGCTTTTAAGGTCTTCCCAATATTCAACCGCGCGCCGTGTATGAGGAATTACGATGGTGCCGCCAACAAGATTGGCTAGCCCAAACACTTCCATCAGCTCATCATCGGTTACACCATTTTTTTTACATTGCTCAAGGTGATATTTAATGCAGTCATCACAACGCAACACCATCGATGCAATGAGTCCGAGCATTTCTTTGGTTTTCACATCCAAAACACCCTCCAGATAAGCATTGGTATCAACATTATAAATTCTCTTGATAACTTTATTATTGTCGTAAGCCAGCAACTTATCATTCATTTGCTGGCGATAGCTGTTAAACTGATCACTTAGTTTTCCCATCGAAGCTAATTATTAATTTGTTTACAAAATTCCTTCTTTCAGTATATCGTGAAGATGTATCACACCTTTGTATTCTCCATTATCAGTAACAAGCAACTGGGTGATATTGTTTGCCCGCATAATTTCGAGGGCATGAACAACAAGACTTTCCGATTCGATGGTTTTAGGGTTTTTGCTCATGATATCGCCCGCATTCACCTGGTCGAAAAGTTTTCCTGACTGAATCATACGGCGTAAATCACCATCAGTGATCATCCCAACCAGTTTTTCACCGTCCATAACAGCGGTTGCACCAAGCCGTTTGGAAGAAATTTCGATAATTGTTGATGAGATATCCTGATTAATCGTAACAACAGGCCGCTCGTTGAGGGTGTAAAGATCGGATACACGCAGGTACAGTCGTTTTCCCAAGGCTCCGCCCGGATGGTATTTGGCGAAATCGCTGGTTGTAAAACCACGACATTCGAGCAAACTTACTGCAAGGGCATCACCCATCACAATCTGGGCTGTGGTGCTCGAAGTTGGAGCAAGATTGTTGGGGCAGGCCTCTTTTTCGATGGTTGTTTCGATGATAAAATCAGCTTGCCTGGCAAGGTACGAATCTCTGTTACCAACCATAGCAATCAATTTATTACCCGACATCCTGATAAAAGGAATCAAAACTTTAATTTCGGCAGTATTGCCGCTGTTCGAAATGCAAATAATGATGTCGTCCTTTTGGATAATTCCCAAATCGCCATGAACAGCATCGCCGGCATGCATAAAAATAGCAGGAGTACCGGTAGAATTCAGGGTGGCCACAATTTTCCCAGCAATCAGAGCACTTTTCCCAACCCCGGTAATCACCACCCTGGCTTTACTTTGATAAATCAGTTCGACACAACCTGCAAAGTCATCATCAACGTAATCCGCTAATTTACTTACCATTTCGGCTTCAGTTTTAATGGTATTCCGGGCTATTTCCTTGATCTCACTGATAGTTTTACTCATGCTTTTTCATAAAAAATTGTTAAAAAAAATAAGTTACGTTACAAAAATAACCTAATCTCAAAATTTTGGATTATTTTTATAAAAATGTACAGGGAATTTGAAACGGTCAAAATCAAAATTGAATATCGGAAAATTGTCCTGTAAAAAATTGTAAGAATTTTATTTGTTCTCACGGATATAATTTTTGATTAGATTTGTAAAAGCGTGCAAAGAAACTGGATGCTGTCACAATAAGAAAAATTGAAATAAATTAATAATAAATACGTTTCCGACCTTCACCAAAAAAATCAGTGGTCGGCAATATACTGAATGTAACTATTTTGTACTATGTTTAAACAAGAAATGATTGAAACCCGAGCAAATGATTATCCTCTGCACCAGATTTTGAAAAAATTCTTTGGGTTCGACAGTTTTAAAGGAAATCAGGAAGCTATCATAAAAAATCTTCTCGAAGGAAACAACACCTTTGTAATTATGCCTACCGGCGGAGGAAAATCGATGTGTTACCAGCTTCCGGCTTTGATGAAAGAAGGCACTGCAATTATAATCTCACCGCTGATCGCGCTGATGAAAAACCAGGTTGACGCACTTCGAAACTTTGGTGCTGAAGAAGGAATTGCGCATTTTATGAATTCGTCGCTGTCGAAGCAGGAAATCATGCAGGTAAAAGAAGACCTGACCCGCGGAACAACCAAACTTTTGTATGTTGCACCTGAGTCGCTCACCAAAGAAGAAAATGTTGACTTTTTAAAAAGTATAGATATTTCGTTTTATGCCATCGATGAAGCCCACTGTATTTCGGAGTGGGGGCATGATTTCAGGCCTGAGTACCGCCGCTTGCGCCCGATCATTGAAGCCATCGGGCAGGATGTTCCGGTAATTGCACTTACGGCTACTGCTACGCCAAAAGTTCAGCACGACATCCAGAAAAACCTGGTTATACTTGACGCCAAAGTTTTTGCATCATCATTTGACAGGCCAAATCTTTATTACGAAATCCGCCCAAAAACCACCGATGTAATTAAGGATGTTATCCGCTACATAAAATTAAATTCTGGAAAATCGGGAATTGTTTACTGCCTGAGCCGTAAAAAAGTTGAAGAATTAGCCGAAACCCTTGTCGTTAACGGAATTAAAGCACTTCCTTACCATGCCGGATTAGAGGCAAATGTACGACGTACCAACCAGGATAGATTTTTGATGGAAGACGTTGATGTAATTGTTGCAACCATCGCCTTTGGAATGGGCATCGACAAACCCGACGTCCGCTTTGTAATCCATCACGATATGCCGAAAAGCCTTGAAGGTTATTATCAGGAAACCGGGCGATCGGGCCGTGATGATGGCGAGGGCAACTGCATCACCTTTTACAGTTACGACGACATTCAAAAACTCGAAAAATTCATGAAGGGAAAACCTGTTGCAGAGCAGGAAATTGCCCAGCAGCTTTTACTCGAAACGGTTTCGTATGCCGAATCTTCGGTTTGCCGGCACAAGCAATTGCTTCACTATTTTGGAGAAGAATATAAAAACGAAAATTGTGGTTCCTGCGACAACTGCCTTCATCCCAAAGAGAAATTTGAAGGTAAGAAATTTGTCCGCATCGTACTGGATGCTATTCTCGAAGTAAAGGAGTTATTCAAAGCCAAACATATTATTAATATTCTGGTTGGTAAAAATACAGCCACACTTAAATCTTACAAGCATCATAAAGTCGAATCGTTTGGCAAAGGCGAGGAATACGACGAAAAATTCTGGAATGCAGTCATTCGCCAGGCCCTTATCGCAAACCTCCTTACAAAGGATATTGATAATTATGGCTTATTGAAGGTTACAAAAAAAGGACAGCAATTCCTCGACAGGCCTTATTCCATCATGCTTACAAAGGATCATGATTACGAAAATCCGGATGATGACGAAGATTTGATGAATGGAAGCCACAAAACAAGCTCTGCCGACCAAACGCTGTTTGCGATGCTCAAAGACCTTCGTAAACAGATCTCACGCAAGGAAAACCTGCCTCCATTTATTATTTTCCAGGATCCATCACTGGAAGATATGGCCATCCAATACCCTATAAAAATGGATGAACTGACGCAAATTACCGGCGTTGGAGTTGGGAAAGCCCAAAAATACGGACAGCCATTCCTCGACCTGATTAAAAATTACGTCGAAGAAAACGAAATCATCCGGCCACTCGATATGGTTGTAAAATCAGTGATAAATAAGTCTGGCTTAAAAGTTTACGTTATCAGAAGTATCGACCGCAAGCTTTCGCTCGAAGATATTGCCCTTACCAAAAACCTCACTGTTGACGAGCTGCTCACCGAAATCGAGAGCATTGTTGCTTCAGGCACCAAACTCGACATTAATTATTACATCAACGAATATGTCGATCCGTATCACCAGGAAGAAATTATCGAGTATTTCCAGGTAGCCGAATCAGATTCCATCGAAGACGCACTGCGTGAACTGGGCGAAGATGAATTTTCGGAAGAAGAAATCCGCCTGGTAAGGATTAAATTTATGTCAGATGTTGGAAATTAGTGCGAATTCCCCCGTTTTATGCAAGTAATTTCGTTTATGACAGTTTCATTAAAAAATGCCTGTCTTGCTTTTGCGCTATTATTGATGCTGACCTCAGTTTCATGCGCCCCAAAACAGGAGATTTCTGATAAAAAAGTACCTCACGGAATAATTCTGCCTGATACAATGGCCGCTATTATTACTGATCTGCAAATTGCCGAGGCTTCATTACGCCAGCAAAAAATGGATGGTAAAGCCACCGACAGTATCGCAAAACAAGCGTTCGAAACGATTTTTGTCAAATACAAAATCTCCCGGGAGGATCTTGAAAAAAGTACAGCATATTACCAGGATAATCTTGAAACTTATGAAGCAATTTACAGCAGCGTTATTACCCGCCTGACTCAGATTCAAACCGAAATAAACAGTACCGAATAGAAATTTTTATCTAAAATTTATTTTTAACATCATAAAATCATGAAAAATCTTTTCACGCTTTCTTTTTTAATATTCTTTGTTGTTTCATCAGCTTTTTGTCAGGTTGACCTGAAAGACAAAGGCTCATTTATCTGTTCTGAAAGAAAATCAAACAGTCCCGACCGCTCGAATATGTTTCGCAGCCCCAACACCCCGAAGCACAAATTTGATGTTCTCAACTACACGTTAAATCTTGATCTTTACAATAATTTCAGCGCTCCGTATCCGCAAACATTTACTGCTACCGAAATTATCACATTAAGGGTAGATACAGCTTTAAATGTGATAAAACTGAATGCCCGGAATAATTCACTTTTGATTAACAGCGTGAGTTTAAGCGGGCTGTCGTTTACACATGCTCAGGACACTTTAACAATTACCCTCGACAGGATTTATAATCAGGATGAAGTTGTTGAAGTTAAAATAGCCTACAATCATAAAAATGTTGAAGATGGCGGTGTTTATGTAAATGGGGGGTTCTTTTTTACTGATTTCGAGCCAGAGGGCGCCCGTAAATGTTTCCCCTGTTATGACAGGCCGTATGATAAAGCAACCCTAAATCTTACAGCAAAAGTGCCTTCCAATGTTTTGCTTGGATCAAACGGAAGACTGGCAGATTCGACAAAAGTTGCGGATACAATCTGGTACAACTGGATCAGCCGCGACCCTATTGCCACTTACCTTATGGTAATTTCGGCAAAGAAAAACTGGAACCTCGACATTGTTTACTGGGACAGGCCATCAACGCCTGGCGAACCGATGCCCATCAGGTTCTATTATAATAATGGTGAGAACCCAACACAAATGGAAGCCAAAGTTCCGCTCATGGCCACCTGGTTTTCGGACCATTATGGCGAACACCCCTTCGAAAAAGATGGCTTCGTTTCGTTGAATAATGAGTTTTCGTGGGGCGGTATGGAAAACCAGTCGTTAACAAGTATTTGCCCGGGCTGCTGGAGCGAGAGCCTTATTTGCCACGAATTTGCGCATCAATGGTTTGGCGATGCGATAAGTCCCGGAACCTGGGCCGACCTGTGGCTCAACGAAGGTTTTGCCACCTGGAGCGAAAGCCTCTGGTGGGAGCGTGATGGTGGATATGCTGCCTATAAAAATGACGTGAACAGCAACGCAAGTTATTATCTTTCGGCAAATCCAGGCTGGGCAGTTTACATGCCTGAATGGGCCGAAAATACACCGGACAATAACACTTTGTTCAATTATGCCTTGACCTATTGCAAAAGCGCCTGCATGCTTCATTTGCTGAGATATTCGATGGGTGAAGATGCGTTTTTTACTGCCATTCACGACTACGGCACGGATACTTTAAATTTCCGTTATAAAAATGCAGTTACCGAAGATTTTCAGGCTAAACTTGAAGCCTCAAGCGGCCAGGACCTGGAATGGTTTTTCGAATCCTGGGTAAAGATGCCAAACCATCCTGAATATCAGAACGAATATTCAATTACCGACATGGGAAACGGAACCTGGAATCTTAATTTCCTCGTAAATCAAACACAAACCAACGCCGGATTTTTCCCAATCCCTATCGAATTAACTGTAAATTTTATCGATGGCACCGATTCGACGATAAGAGTGATGAATAATGAAAATCAGCAGTTTTTCTGGTTTAATTTTGAGAAGAAACCAACAAATATGCTTTTCGATAAGAATAATGAAATCGTACTTAAAGAAGCATCTTTGTTTGTTGGCATCGATGAAAATAATATCGGCAACAGCTCCTTTAATCTTGGTCAGAACTATCCAAACCCGCTAAATTCAAGTACAACAATTTCGTTTTCGATTCCTGAATCTGCAAATGTTTTATTAGCTGTTTATGATCTGGCCGGTAAAAAAGTTATGGATTTGTTGAATGGAAAACAGGAAAAGGGCACCCACGTGATGAGTTTTAATCTTGGACAACTTCAAACCGGGGTTTATTCATATCGCCTCGACGCAGGAAAATTGAGTGAAACCAAAAAAATGATCATCATCAAATAGTCTGATCCGGTTAATATAAAATTAAAAATGCGATAACACTTTCGTTAAAGAGTTATCGCATTTTTATTTATCGTGTTATTCGATGATGATCTTCGATGGAATGATAAATTCCGATATCAGGAATATATTTTAACTTGAAAAGTAAGATCAGGCTTTCAGCTTGGAGCGGTTGATTGCCGTTTGAAAATCATCTGCAAGTTCCCTGAAAATTTCTTTAACGGTAGTAATTTTTGTTGCGAGATGTGCATTGGTTCCGGCAAAAGCATAACCACTTTCCATGTTGCCCCGGTATGCACTGTACAATGCTTTGATAATACAATAAGGGCTACTCGACACATCACAGGTTTTGATGCAGTGAAAAGGACATTTAATCGGCATCTTTAAACCTTGTTTAACTTTGTCGATGAAGTTGTTATTTAATGCCCTTCCCGGCATGCCAACCGGGCTTTGGATTATTTCGATATCACTTTCACTGGCGTTGATGTAGGCTTGTTTAAATCCGGGTGAAGCATCGCATTCCTCGGTTGTTACAAAACGGCTTCCCATTTGTATTCCTTTGGCGCCTTTTTGCATAATGTTAAAAATATCCTCGCCGGTGTAAATCCCGCCTGCAGCAATAACAGGGATTTCTTTCTGATATTTATCTTCAAAATATTTTACTTCTCTTACCACTTCCGGAATCAATGCTTCAAGCGCATAATCTGCGTTTTCGATCTGATCCTTCTTAAATCCGAGGTGTCCTCCGGCTTTTGGGCCTTCAACAACAATTGCATCCGGAAGATAATTATGCAGTGATTGCCATTTTTCGCAAATAATCTTTGCAGCCCGGCCTGATGAAACAATAGGGACAAGTCTGGTCACACTGTCAGGTTTCAAAAATTTAGGAAGATCAAGTGGCAAGCCGGCACCCGAAAAAATAATATCTGCTTTTTCGGAAATGGCAGTTTTTACAAGGTCAGCAAAATCCGACATCGCCACCATAATATTGATGCCGATAATTCCTTTGGTTTTTTCCTTTGCAATCCTGATTTCCTTCCTTAATCCTTCGATATTGGCCTGAAGAACATCAAGCGCAGGATTGCGGTGAACAAGCCCTAAGCCCGCTGCTGAAATCACTCCAACTCCACCTTCATTAGCTACAGCAACAGCCAGTCCTGATAATGAAATCCCGACTCCCATACCTCCCTGGATTATGGGAACCGCGATTGTTAATCCACCAATTGTTAATTCTCTCAATGTAATTTCCTATAAATTAATAAAATACATCCGATCAATAAAACTGCAAAGTAATCGCTTTTATTTGACTCTTTTGTAATTAATATTTATCTATGTTTATTAATTAAATATAAAAACTACTGGAAAACCATGCAGAATCGACCGTCTCAACGAATTTTAAACACGTGATCTGATCGCCAGGATTGAGGTTTTTTAAGAAATTTTTAATAGAAAAAATCAGTGGCTGCAGGTACTGCCTTCGACATTTCCGTGATGATGCCCGTGCTGTAGGCAACTTTCGCCACTATCAATAATATTTCCTTTGGCAAATTCATTAACAATTTCGGTTGCATCGCCCGAACATCCACGAACAACCTCGATACCCCAGTTACCGAGCACATTAATTGCACCGCCTCCAATACCTCCGGCCAGCATCACCGAAACGCCTCTATCAGCCAAAACACTTGCTATGTTCGACTTACAACCACATCCCTGCTCCGCTTTAATGGTCTCAAAGTACACCACCTCGTTATTTTCGGCGATATCAAAAACACCGTAATAATCACAATGGCCAAAATGATCGTCAATCTGGTTGGTTTTTTTTACCGGAACTGCTATTCTTTTCATGTTAAAAATTTGAAATTGTTATTGTTTCAGAAATTTGTGCGATTTACTTGCTTTGTTGATTTACCAAGGTCGAACGATATTTGGTTTTTTTGACAGACGCCAAACGTGAGATCATTACTGTAAAGTTTACAAATGATGAAATTTACCATTCCTCCGCTTAGTTTTAAAAACTATTTTACGGCAATTGCATCTTCAAACAAGGATAGAATTACTTTTTTAGGAATGCCTGCAAAAAAGTGCTATATGGATTTTAATAACCGGATACTTTTTATTTATTAAAACTACACCTAAAACATTTGCTATCCGGCAGCTGGAATTTCAGAAGATTATCGGTTTATGGCTTTTTTTAGGGGCATTCTCACCAAGCAAAACCCGCAAAATGATCATTTCGAGATACAAATTCACAGTCAACTTCCTGAGGATTTTTTGTTTTTCATCCGCTAAAACATACAACAGAATTTGATATTCCACATTTTCGACCATAAAATCATCACCCTTTGCCCCGGCAAATTCCAAAATCCTGTCTTTAAGAACTACGCGGTCGTGCCAGCTTCCCAGATTATTTCCTAAATCATCAATCGCCGCGAGGTCATAATCTGCCAAACAACTTCTCTGACAATAACCTTTTACAAACTGCAAAATATAATACAACTGCTTGACCTGTTTTCGGATTTCATGCACATTCTCCTCATCGTGATGCCCAAATAAAAGCTTCTGAACAAATCTGATTTTACATTTTATGTAGTCGATAATTTCGGCTTCAATGTCGCAGTTTTCAGGTTGCAGTTCCTTCTCAACACTTTCAACTTGAAGATGAGCCTCCTGTTCGAAATTCATATGACCGATCTCTTTATTGAGTGAATCAATGGTGCTTTTTTCGGTTTCGACTAAAAACTCCGCTAATCCCGAAAACGAAAACCTCAATTTGTCAGCATATTTTGCCAGTAATCCCCGATGAACCTGGATGTCGCGCAGTTTGCCGGATGCAGCGAAAACACTTTTCAAAATCAGATAAAATTCTTCGGTAAGGATGGTTTGAAAATGAAGGTGCTTTTTTAATTTATGGATAGTTCGGATGCGCTTGATGGCGAGCCGCATTTTGTGGATGGCTTCTTCGTCGTTGTTTTGCCTGGTTATTACAAAATGCTCCCTGAACAACGCCAATTGGGTTTCCAAAAATTGATTAATCGAAAGATGTTCCTGTTTTTCGTCGGTCGGCATACTATTATTATTCAGAGAATAACCTATTTGATGGTTTCGAGCAAGGCAATTATTTTATGGACATTTTTCAAACTTTGGTTTTCCTTTTTTATCAGACGTTTGTATTGCTTCCTTTCCTTTTTAGCTTCCTTGATCTCGAAATTAACAAGTTTGATTGCTGAATCGTCGATCTTGTGATCTCTGGCCTTTTTAAGTGCTTTTTTGATGAGCTGAACTTTCATTTCAGCAGCTAAATAACGCTGGTTCAATAGCGCCAAATCTTCGGTTTGCTTAGCAAATAGCACTTTTTGATTTTCGATGATCTTCGAAATCCGATCATCCCCTGCTCCTGGCAATGTTTGTTGAGCCTTAACAATTTTTAGGGTTTCATCCTCCATTTTAAGTGCAATTATTTCGGAAACCTGTCCTTCATTTGGAGCTATTAATGTGTGCATGTTTTTAGCCTGGCTGCTTTCGCCGGGCATGTTATCCAAATCCATGTTTTTCTCAGCCTCTGTATTTTGATTTTCCACCGAAACCAGGCTATTAAAGACTTCTGATGAAATTTCAGGGCATTTTTGTTTGTCCACTTTTGATTTAGGCATCGTTTCTGATTTTTTAAAGTTTGGAGATTAATTTGCTATTTGCAAATTTACATTTAAAAGTCAGATTTCACAATCAAAGATTCTACTCAAAAAAAGAAGAATTCTAAAAAAACCATCCCACCATGCCTGGCACAGAATCCGGCAAAGTGGGATGAAATTTTAAATGTCCGTTAAAAAATGAAGAATTGGTTTTACAATTCTTTAATCTTAATATTTCTGAACCAAACGTCATCACCATGATCCTGCAGGCCTATGTATCCTTCTTCGGCGGTATTTACAAAATCGGTAAAATCTTTAAACTTGCTGTTGGCGCACATCTCTTTCCATTCGGGAGTCCAAAGGTGGTATTCGAGCACGTTAACACCATTTACCCAATGAACCACGGTTCCTTTGTAAACCATAATTTTAACCTGGTTCCATTCGCCGGCAGGTTTTACTGCTTTGGGTTTCCCGGGAATCAGGTCGTAAAGCGAGCCAGCCATGCGGTTTCCGTCAACGCCCAGTTTTGCGTCGGGATGTTTCTCGTTGTCGAGAATCTGCATTTCGGGTGCTGATTTCCAGATGGGTTGATCGGGTTTTTCCTGGGCAAGGTAAAAAATGCCACTGTTGGCGCCTTCCGAAACTTTCCATTCGAGAGAGAGTTCAAAGTTTCTGTACTTCTTTTTGGTGATGATGTCGCCACCACCGCCAGCTTCACCTTTTCCTGAACCAAGCACGTGCAGGGTTCCATCCTCAACTACCCAGCCTTTTACCGGAAAAGCTTCCTGGTTATAGCCCCGCCATTCGGTGGTTGTCTTTCCATCAAAAAGCGAAACAAATCCTTCATCCTGTTTTTGCTGTCCTTTTTGTGAAGCACAGGCAATTGCAAATCCAATAACCATTAGTATTCCTGAAATTTTTAAAATTGTTCTCATGTTCATTCTGTTTTATCGTTAATAAATTTTTTAAATAATAGCTACGACTAAAGTCCGAAGACGGAAGTCCGAAGTCAGAAGTCCGAATTCTGAAGAAGGATTGAAAAAGCAGGCAGTCCTTCTAACTCCCCCACTTCAACCTCTTTAAGTACTCCTGGCACTTTAGGCACTCTAAGTACTTTAGGCACTTTAGGCACTTTAGGCACTTTAGGCACTTTAGGCACTTTAGGCACTTTAGGCACTTTAGGCACTTTAGGCACTTTAGGCACTTTAGGCACTTTAGGCACTTTAGGCACTTTAGG
>CAJATL010000126.1 GCA_903944895.1 uncultured Bacteroidota bacterium | reverse complement strand
TGGAATAACAGGATTAATGGCATTTACTTGCCTGCTGTACAGATGCTACGAAGAATCAAAATATTTTTTCATTGTGCTTGTTTTTAATTAATTTTCCCTACTCTTTTAAAGATTTTCGGTTTTCTCTTTTGTGACGTCTCAATATCTTAATAGCAGAATCCTGATTTTGTCACCTCCATTTTAACATAATTCATTCCTTTTTAACATATTTTAATAAAGCGAGGGCTAAGGCACTGCGAATTATAAAACCTCCTTTCATATTTCCTCCTTTTTTAGTGCCCATCATTTAATAATTTCTACAAATCCGGTAGTGGTGTTTCTGCCTAACTTCATGCGTATGAGGTACTGACCCGCGCTTACTTGCTTTCCTTTTTTATCCTTACCATTCCATAATTGCCGGTACATGCCTTGTGGCCTTGTTTCGCTGATGAGCGTTATCAGGTGTTTTCCATTCATATCTAAAATGGACAAACCAATTTGCTGTTGCTGATCATTGTCAAATTCGATGTAAATGTTATCACTTCCGGGATTGGGGTAAATTTTTAATTCCGTTATTTGCCGGGTTTCTTCTTTGACATTGGTAACAATGTCATATTTTGTAAAAAAAATATCATCGTCAGGCGTACCGGGAATGCTATCTTTAAAATAAATTAGGTACAGTTTATCTTGATGAAAAAGTAGTTTTGTTGGATTACAAAAATTTGTCGAAGAGTCTATAATTGTACCATACCATACATTCTTTAAAGCATGGTAATGCATTAAATGAGTCGAACTATTATTGAATGCTGTTTCAACAATATGTTTATCATTGTTTTGATCAATGGCAATGTTTTGATTAATTTGTGTCCTTTTAGTACCAGAAACCAGTTCGGGATTACTCCAATTATTCCCTTCTTTTAGAATGTATTTGGTTTTATCATCAGGCGAGGGGTAGGTGCGATAAACACATTCGGGGAGATCATTGTTGTTTAAAGTAATGTCAATCCCAACAGTTATTGTATCCTGAACCGGCATTTGTGGTCCTGACCAGTAATTAGTATTAATATCAAATAAATAATATTGCAATCTATCGCCATAATAATTATAAGACATTGATGCACCTATCCAATGTAACAGATTTTCAGAAAGAAAATGTCCATCAGCAAATTCAAACATGTCGGTTGAATCACAATATGGGCAATAGAAATCACTCCAAATGTTACCTTCCAAAATACGATAATATCTAAAATAGCTGTAAAGGTTCCAAAATACAAACACCCTTTCATCATTGTCAACAACCACATTATTGTGGTCCGAACCTGGCATCCCTTCAGAAACAAAGATGGGCTCGCTCCACTGATGGCCGTCATAAGTAATTAGGTAAACCATTTTATTTGCAGTACCGGTAGCATAATCGTAAGTAACATAAAGATGGTTTTTGCTGTCGCAGGCGATATGAGGCCGCGACATCCATAGGTCAGTGTTTTGCAACAAATCAAGGGATTTCTTCCATGTTTCCCCGTCATCTTCAGAGCTGGAGTACATGATTTTCCAAAAGAAACTATTCATTTTCATAGACCATACAACATGAATTATCCCATTATTATCAAAAATCATATCCGCGTCCTGATTTAAGTGATCCGGCATATTTGAAATATTCACTGGCTCGCTCCATTCCTGTGCAAAAAGTGATGGTTGAGTGAAAGTAAATATTAACAATTTGAGTATTACCAAAATGTAAAATCTTAGTTTTGTCATTGTGTTATTTTTCAAATGATTATGAAAAGATCTTGTAAAACAACCCTGTCAGGCTTTTTAAACCTGACAGGTTCATTAATTTATTTCATCACAGTAATTTTACCGGAATCTGTTTGCAGACCATTGCTCTGGATAGTGCATAAATATACACCCGAAACAAAATTTCCGGAAGTTATCGCAAAATGGTATTGACCGGGTTCTTTCCAGCCTTCATCCTGCGACATTACCAGTCTTCCGGAATAATCAACTATTTTTATACAGATATGACTATCCTCATTTACAGCGTAACTTATCGTGGTTTTATCAAAAAAAGGATTGGGAATAATTGGCAGGAGTTCCGCCACTTTTGTGATGCCTGAAACAGGTTCAGGGTTTTTGGTAATATTTTCATCTTTAAACAACAGTGATAACAAATAATCACGGTATTCGGCGTGTTGTTTTTCTGAAACCGGTTTGTACTCGGGCATGCTGCCGATAGGTGCCGATTTAAGGCTGTCGTTTTCAATTTTTACATAAAGATACCCAAGGTCGATAATAGCAAATAAAGAGTCAGCAAAAGATGGAGGAGCTTGTATTACACCCTCGTACCAGGATATAGCATTCTGGAAGTTTTCCAGTCTGATATCGCAAAGATTCGACAGGAAGTCAGCAATTTTTACCAATTCATCATTGGTTTGTTGGTTCATCAGGTTGATGTAATAATTTTTTAAGGATGTATAATCGTTTCCGGCTGACTGCTCAATTACAATCAATTCTTTGAGCGAAGCCATGGCATATTTTGAATCTGGATATGTTGTTACTAACTGCTTATATCCTGTTTTAGCCTGGAGATATTCACCGGAATCAGCTAATGTTTTTGCAGCATAAAACATTTGCTCTTCGGAGGCAATATTTTCATTCGGGAATTGAAGGTTCCAAACAGGCGACCAACTATAATATTCAAATGGGCATAGGTCTTCATCCGGCTCGAAATTTAATCCCCAAAAATTATAGATTACTTCTATGTTTGGCTCATTTGCCGTTAATGGTTGATATTTAACCAGGCAAGTGTTGTCTTCATCATAAATTGCATTAAACCTGATTTTGTATGGGAAACTACCTTCTGTAGCAAAAATCTGATATATATCATTGTCGTGGATTTGCTGTGTTTCGTTAACATAAACAGCGTTTTTAGTACCCAAAATTGAAACATGGCTGTTGTTTAAACTTTTTATGCCATTGTTATTATTAAAAATTTCGTTAAGGCCAGTAATTTCCAAGTGGCTGTTATACACGAGTATTCCTGTACCGTCGGAGCTGCTATTTTTAATATTTGATATTGTAACATTTTTAATATTTGAAGGATTAATACTACTGCTACCTGAATTTGCCAAATATATTCCACATACGATATATCCGGCAATGCTACAGTTATTAATATTAAAACTATTGCAACCCTCAATTTTAATCGCAGCATACTCATAATCTGCCCCGTCATTAGATTCATTAATAAAGGTACAAGAAGATATCCTAATATTTTCAATTGAGAAGAAATCGTTGGTATTTATTAAGGAGTTTGTAAAGTAGCTGCCTTGGCAACTTGACAAATTTGAAGATAGTTGAAGTGTAGAATTTGTAAATTCTGAATTTATAATACTAATTTTACCTATCGAAAATGCCAATAGACTACCATTGGCTTTCATATTTTCAACACTAAGAACAGTATTAGAATTTTGACATCCAAAATAAATATCCCCCCATTGTTTTCCAATTAAGGTAAGATTACTTCCAATTGACACATCATCTGTTAAAATTAAAAATTGACCTAAATACTTTTCTGATGAAAAAGTGACATTATCCGCGATGGTAATTGTTGACCCTGATTCTGCATAAAGTTGAACCATTGACTTTAGAAATTCAATGTTTGATCCATTTATAAACGATAAACTTCCTCCAGTGTTCACATTAAAAGTTTTCGATATTCCAATAAGACCTCTACAAGTAACTGAATTTCCACTTGATATACTTAGGTGTAGTAAAGTAGGATACTCCAGTTCGGTTGTAATTTTGATATTCCCAAAATCAGAGCAAACTGGTGATTCACTAGCTAAGGTCTCTTTAGCTGCTACCCAGTCCCAGCTTTCACTTAAATTAATGTAGTTGTCCGAATCAACATCAACAGTCGAAAGGTTTGTGCCGTTATACAATGGAACCTCAAGCGGGGTTAAGCCTGTTAGAGAAGAGGTTAGGTGGTAATTGACTTCACCATGGTTGTAAGTATTGCCACTCCGGACTTCATTTTCAACAAATGCTCCGTTTGGCGCCTGATTGTCAGCCCGCCCGGCACTTTGTGTTGCACCACTGGAAGTAATCACGATAACACCGTCGTCTTCCAGTTCGCTTACAAAGCCTCCGGATTTGGGAAATGAAAGGAAAACCACCTTTTTGTGTGCGGCAATGTTGCCAAGCCAGGTAGCCATATCGCTGTCGTACACCTTTTGGTTATCGTAACTGTAAAAGTAGCTTTTACCGGTAAAGGGATTGGTTCCGCCGTGGCTCATTACAAATACAAACAGGAAATCGTCTTCGGTGATGGTGGAAGCAAGAGTAGTAAATGTGCTGGCAATCGTCTGCCGGTTGGAGTTGGCGTCGGTTACAACGTCGTAACCAAGGTGCTTAATTGCCTGGTAGCGGATGTCTTGTTCATAAAAAGTAAAATCTTGTCCATTTTGGCCAAACAAAACGTGTACGTTGGCATCGGTAAATTCCTTATCGAACACCAGCATTTCCCACATCAGGTAGGTGTCGTTCCAGAACTCGTCGAAGCCGTATTGTCCTGCTCCATTTCCATTGTTCCATTGTTCCGTTGCCGGTATGGTTGTACCGGGGTTCATGTTTCCGCCAATAATTATGGCGTACTTTTCCTGGGCATTTAGCGTGCCCATCGTGGCAAATAAGGCCACGATAACTGTTGTAATAAAACTTTTTTTTAACATGTTTGTTTAATTTTGTGGCTTTACCGGTTTGGGGGAAGGGCTGCATTGATGTTTTGCGGTGTCAGCAGCAGCTTCCCTTTGGGCCGGTTTAAGCCTGATTTATAAAAAAATTGTATAAAGCAGGTTTTGTCCCCTGCATCTTTTGTTGCCCTGCCATCGTTGCAGGCCCCAACGGGCAACTTGCCTGCTCCCCTCTTCGGCTACTTTAAAACCTCCATTGCTCGTGTAACGCTTTTCCTGCCTGACTTCAGGCGTACGAGATACGAACCCGGGCTTACCTCCTTTCCTTTTTTATCCGTACCATTCCATAATTGCCGATAGACGCCTTGCGGCTTTACTTCGCTGATGAGTGTTTTAATATGTTTTCCGGATATGTCGAAAACAGACAAATCGATGTGTTGATCTTTATCATTTTCAAATTCGATGTAAATGTTATCACTTCCCGGATTGGGGTAAATTTTTAATTCCGTTGTTTGCCGGGTTTCTTGATTGATATTTGTAATGATATCATATTTAGTAAAAAAAATATCCGCAAAAAATTCTTTTTCTACTACCCATGTCTTACTATAAACGCAGTACAGTTTGTTGGTTTTAAATATTAGTTTTGGAAAGTTAACAATATAGCAGGAATCAATGAATTGCCCAACCCACTTATCATCTTTCTTTTTGTAATGGACCAAACCATACCCCTCCACAGTTTTCTGCTGCTCTACAATATGCACATCGTTATTCTGATCAACTGCGATCTGTTGATATTTCTGAGTTCCATCCACACCGGCAACCAATTCGGGGTCACTCCAATATTTTCCTTCATATCGAATGTATTTGGTTTTATCATCAGGTGAAGGATAGGTGCGAAAGGCACATTCGGGGAGTTCACTGTTGTTTAAAGCAATGTCTATACCAACCGTAATTGTGTCCTGAATCGGCATTTGTGGCTCTTGCCATTCGTTTGATGTATAGTCGTAATAAAAATATTGAAGACGTTCCATAAAATACCAAATTCCAGCCGATGCTCCAATCCAATGCAATGAATTTGATTCAGAAACCTCTGCTTCCATCAATGCATAGAATTCCTCATTTCCAGGATACGGACAATAGGGCGGTGACCAGTTATTGTTTTCGAAGTACTTGTAATAGTTGTCAGATGTACTGCTATAATCCCAAAAAACATAGACCCTGTCATTATGGTCAATAATTACATAATTGTAATGTGAGCCTGGCATTCCTTCCGAAACAAGGATGGGATCGCTCCATTGGTGTCCGTCGTAAACAACCATGTAAACCAATTTATCCGCGGTACCGGTGGCATAATCGTAGGTAACATAAAGATGGTTTTTGCTGTCGCAGGCGATATGTGGCTGCGACATCCAGAGGTCGGTGTTTTGAAGCAGGTCAAGCGGCGCTGTCCATGTATTACCATCATCTTCGGAATAGATATACATGATTTTACGATACCAGTCATTAATTCGATAGCTCCATACTACGTGTATCATTCCATTGTGGTCGATTACCATGTCGGGGTCCATGCTGTAGCCGCCGAGATTGGTGATGTTTATCGGCTCGCTCCATTCCTGTGAGTATAGTGATGAAGATTTAAAGGTGAGCATGAAAAGAAGGATTAGAATAAATTGACACTGTTTCATTCTGAAATTTTGTTTAGATAATTTCATTTTTTAAATAGTTAAAATAAATCTGTAACCCGGGTAACTCCGTCAGCAGTAATTACAATAACGCCTTCGGCTTCCAATTCAGGAATAAACCCGCAGGATTTAGGAAAAGAAAGGACTACCACCTTTTTGTGTGCGGCAATTTTGCCAAACCAGGTAGCCATATCGCTATCGTACACCTTTTGGTTATCGTAACTGTAAAAGTAGCTGCCATTGGCATCAGTTCCGCCATGGCTCATTACCCAAACGAACAGGGAGTCGTCGGCAGCAACGGTATTTGCCAGTTTGGCAAAGGTAGAAGCAATGGTTTGGTATTTGGAATTGGCATCGGTGAGGTTCATGTATCCCCTGCTCACTACCATATAACGGAGGCTTTGCCCGCAATATTCAAAATCGCGGCCATTGCCAAACAAAACATGTACGTTGGCGTTTGTGAATTCCTTATCGAACACCAGCATTTCCCACACCAGGTAAGTTTCTTTCCAGAACACTTCATAACCGTAAAAGGGTGATTTTTCGTTTCCGTGGTTCCATTGTTCGGTAACCGGGATAATTTGGTTATCTGGATTCATGTTGCCGCCAATAATAACGGCATACTTCTGCTGGGCATGTAGAGCGCCCGCGGTGGCAAAAAATGCCACGATAACGGTTAGAATTGTTATTTTTTTTGTCACTTGAAATTTAATTTTAGTTTCATAAATTTGTAAGTAATACATTATCATCCAATTAATTAAGTTGTTTTGTTCGTTGCAACATCAGGATTAATGGCATTTACCTGCCTGCTGTACAAATGCTGTGAAGGATCAAAATATTTTTTCATTGGGCTTGTTTTTGATTAAATTCCCTACTCTTTTAAAGATTTTCGGCTTTCTCTTTTGTGACGTCTCATTATCTTAATAGCAGAATCCTGATTTTGTCACCTTCATTTTAACATAATTCATTCCATTTTAACATATTTTAATGAAGTGAAGGCAAAATTAGGGCAGACTAACAAAAAACACTTAAGTATTCCCTACTTTGTTAAATTGTAAAAAAAACCAGTATTTTACATTCTAATTTTGCTAATTCACCACCAACTTTCCCGTTTCTTCCAGTCCTTTTTGGTTAGAAATCCTGTAAAGGTATGTCCCGGCAGGCAAAGCCGAAATATCAATGGTTTGGCGGTTGCTGGTAAGTTGGGTTCTAAAAACGGTTTTTCCCGAAATATCCATCAACTGCAAGGTTGCCGAAGTGTAAAGCCGGCTAAAGTCAACAGTAATCTGCTCTCTGGCAGGATTGGGATAGAGGATGGCTTCGGTGCTGGAGATTTTTTGTTTTTCATTTTCAATTCCTGTTAGCAGGCCATCGCTGTCGGTTTTCATCAGGAAAACTTCTTTGATGTCAGGGTTGGTTGATGGAGTTGGGCTGTAAGCTCCCAATACAACTATTCCTCCATCCGGGTGTGCTTTTACGCCGTATGCTTCGTACATTCCTTCTTCGCCAAAGAGATATTTTTGCCAAATAAGGTCAAGCGTTGGGCTTAGTTTAAAAAGCATAATCTTTGTTGGTTCCTGCTGGACATTAAATTCACGATCTAAATTCCATGTTGTACATAAAATCAGGTTGCCATCCGGTAATGTATCCATTCCGTTGTAATGGGCTGTCCATGATGCTGAATCCTCAGTGCACTGAAAAACAAAACTATTCAATGTATTTCCGTTGAGGTCGAACCTGGTAACTTCTGAGTTCCATCCACCTGGTTGATTGATATCCCAGTAATTGTGGGCAAGATAGAAAGTAGAATCACTATCCCTAAAGATCGTATAACTAAGCATAATAAATCCCAAACTTCCCGTTGTAATCGGGAGGTCGGATACCACAGACATCGTTTTATCGAATATGATGAAGTGTGCCCAGGAATTATTATTGACATTCCAGTCCTGACAGATGGTAAAGAGGTTGTCTGAACCGGGAGACAGGTAAAAATCCTGTGGCCACATCTCGACATAGGGGCCTGGATTATAATAGGATGAATTAAGCATAATCCCGGAGGGTGATGTTTTAAGATAAAAAGGAGGTTGGTAAGTATTTGTTAACCTTGCAAGGCCAACAATATGAAATAAATTATCCCTGCACAAAACCTTTAAGGGAAATAGCCTTCCAGGGTCTATTCCGTTGATATTATAACGATAATGTTCAACTTCATTTAATTGCATATCAAATTTTAGCATTGATACATCTGCTGTGTTATTTTTGCGTCCTTCCCCAAAAAGATAGATATGGTCATCAAGCTGCAGCATTCTTGCACAGCGCAAGTATTCATCACCTGTATTGTTAAAAGTCCATTCATTCACTATTTCCCCTGAATTATCGACCTCAAACATAATACTGTTCCAACTATAGTTCGCCAACTGATATTGGGAGCAAAACAGCATGTTTCCATCCTGTTTTATTAAAATATCCATTGGGTTATGGAAGCTATCGTCGTCAATTTGTGTGAAGAAGGTTTCCTGGGAGAATGTTGCCAGTGAGAGCAACATTATTGTAAAAATAGAAATTGTAAGTTTTTTCATAAAATAGTTTTTTTTAAATAGCTGCAACCTCCAGTACAAAAATATTTCCGGTTATGGATTACCAATAAACAGGTTATAAAAATGAAAACAGAGGGTTGCAGCTTTTTATTAATATGTCAGATTTAAAGAAAGATTTTACTAACGATCAATAGGGCTTCCATAGGTGATAGCCCAAATATGCTTATCCAAATCTGGAACTCCATAGCTTAGATACCAAACATCACACCAGGCAAAAACCCTGTTTGTCGGTTTCAGGTCCCTCACCATATACAGAGCTCCATTTGTTCCACTGTAATAGGCCATGTGATCAGGTGATAGACAAAAATCCTGGTTTGGCCCGGTAGAGTCGTAGTAAACAAAATAGCGATATGGTAACAGATACGGGTCAGTAAAAGGAAAATTAGGATCATAGAAATCCTCAGGATAACTGACACCAAATCCTACCAGGTTAGTAAAGTAATCGTAATCTGCTGTTGCATTTGTTGATGCTTCAATAATATCAGTTGCATCCATCCCAACATATAATCCTGAATCAGGGCCACACATTCCTAATTCCTCGCCCCAAAACCAATAACCGGAGGTGTCCGCTGTAGATTTATAATTTGGCAAAGTCTGTTTCGCGTAAGCCGATACACTGGAAAAAGTACTTTGGTTTCCGATTACTTCCAGCGAAACATCAATGCAAAAAATATAGCGATCCTCCGGTTTATTTTCCAGGGCATTCTCCTCCAGGTATTCGTACACATCGTTTAACTGTGCCAGGGTATAACCATTGATTCCGCCTGTAATAACGGTTGTGCTTGCAGAATCGGCTTCGAAAGTGCATCCCAGGGCTGTAGCATAGCCATAAGAGTAATTCAAGAGTGCCTCCACGTACCACACGGCACTATCGCAGGTGTAAGTTCCACCATCTTTCAGGTGGTTTTCAATTTTATCCTTAAAATCAAGGATCAGGGCTTCGGTCTTTTTGTTTTGGTTTTGTTGCGGTGTTTGTGCATCACCTGCATCATTCTTTTTACATGCGGATAAAGCAAACAAAAAGATTACTGAAAAAAGCATTAAATTTCTCATAAAATAAATTTTTTAGTTACTAAAACGTAAATT
Organism: uncultured Bacteroidota bacterium; assembly: GCA_903944895.1. Lineage (GTDB taxonomy): Bacteria > Bacteroidota > Bacteroidia > Bacteroidales > 4484-276 > CAJATL01. Next base: position 258 of record CAJATL010000126.1, on the reverse strand, counting down.
CATTTAAATCAATTAATTATGGTTGTTTTATTCGTTGGAATATCAGGATTAATCGCATTTACATGCCTGCGGTACCGATGCTACGAAGAATCAAAATATTTTTTCATTGTGCTTGTTTTTAATTAATTTTCCTACTCTTTTAAAGATTTTCGGTTTTCTCTTTAGTGACGTCTCATTATCTTAATAGCAGAATCCTGATTTTGTCACCTCCATTTTAACATAATTCATTCCTTTTTAACATATTTTAATAAAGTGATG
>CAJATL010000125.1 GCA_903944895.1 uncultured Bacteroidota bacterium | reverse complement strand
GTGGTACAGGTTATAATGGCATCCATATCAACATAAGGATACCTTTGGATTAGCCTCTGATTAATCATAAAACACTGTGAGTGTGCGTTATTTTATTACATTTCGTTTTAAAATAGCGCACATTTCGATTTTGCGATTATACATAACTTTTATTTTTTGAGTTTATAAAATTTTAAAATCTTCGTATCCAATGTATTCTTTGTCGTTACAAATTACCGATTCAACTGAGCTTCCGTCCGGGCCTCTCCGGCACCATTCGTCAAAATCGGTCAGTTTTGAATCTTCGCCTTCAGCCTCCACGATAATCTGGCCTTCGCTGACCTTAACAAAACCCCGGATTCCCAGGATACTGGCGCCTCTGAAAGCATAAAACCGAAACCCTGTGTTTTCGACTTTTCCCTGAATAATGAATTGCTGGTGTTTCATAAAAATATGTTTTGCAACGAACAGGTGTAAAAGTAGAATGAGCGGCAGGTTAAACCTAATTTTGCCAATAGACAAACAATAGACAAACTAAAAGTAGTTGAAATTCAATTTGTTGAGCGCCTGATTAATGTCAAATCTTAATCAATAATCAAGTTTTTTCGTTGTAAATTGGGCTTTGTACGACTTAAAAATGGCAATATTTTACCAAATGTGATTCAATGTCATTTTGTTAACGACTTTTGAATGGAACGCGGATCAAACGGATCCGCCAGCTGGCGGACGCGGATTTAAACAATTGATAACTCAAGAAATCAGCGAAAATCAGCGTTGCCTGCATCCGTGTTATTAGCGTTCCAACTTTTAGCTGAACGACATTACATTTTATAGGATGAATTGCATAATTCAAAACTAAGAATGAAAAATATCAAAGAATTTAAAAATGCTTTACTTTGTAGATTAAAGTTCTCTGCCAATATCATTTAGAAGTTCTGACATTTTAAAAATACCAAACATGCGAATTATTATTTTATCATTTTTTTTGTTTCTTTCGCTTACAAACCATACTCAGGCGCAAACTCAAACAGTAGAAGACGATTTTGAAGGGAACGGCACTATAACCAACTGGTATGGTGACGATTGCAATATCAACACCAGCTTTCCTAATCCATATCAGGAGGGCATCAATACCTCTGCTACTGTTTTAAAATATGATGATGCCGGAGGCCAGTATGCGAATGTGCGATTTGAGGTAAGCGGCAGATTTGATTTATCATCCGACTATATTTTTTCGTTAAAAATTTATGTTCCGACAGCCGGAATTACAGGAAACCAACCCAATCAGATATCCTTAAAATTACAAAACGGATCATTACCTGCACCCTGGTCAACGCAATGTGAAATCATTAAACCCATTGTTTTGGATCAATGGCAAATCGTAAATTTTGATTTTTTAAATGATGACTACATAAATTTAGATCCAAATTCTCTCCCTCCAACCCAAAGAACGGATTTTAGCCGGGTAGTCATTCAGGTGAACGGAGAAAACAATAATTCCTTTGTGATAGCTTTTATTGATGATGTGTATTACAATGGCACGATCGCGGTAGACCCTGAATATGATACGCTGGTTTGGTCGGATGAATTTGATGGAATAGGAGCCATAGACAATTCCAAATGGCATCATCAGACGCTGTTGCCAAACGGATCGGGTTGGTACAACGGCGAAATACAGCACTACACAAACAGAGTGGATAATTCTAATGTGAGTAATGGGATTTTAAATATCATTGGCAAGAAAGAAATCTACACCAATCAGGGGGTAACTAAACAATATACCTCAGCCAGACTCAACTCCAAATTTGCATTTCAATACGGAAAAGTGGAAGTACGGGCTAAATTACCCACAGGTGTTGGAACATGGCCTGCAATATGGACGCTTGGGAAAAATGTAAATGAAGATGGTGGCTGGTGGGACCTTCAGGGATATGGCACAACGCCCTGGCCGGCTTGTGGTGAGATTGATATTATGGAACACTGGGGAAGCAATCAAAACTACATTCAAAGTGCAACCCATACACCTTCAAGTTATGGTGGAACGATTAATCTGGGAGGACAAACGATACCCACTGCCTCAACCGAATTTCATACTTACACTTTAAAGTGGTATCCCGAAAAACTGGTTTTCAGTGTTGATGCCGTTACGCATTACACCTATGAGCCGGATGAAATCAATAGCAGCACCTGGCCTTTTGATGCAGAACAGTACTTGCTGCTCAATTTTGCTTTCCTGCCCAATATTGCTCCAGCCTTCACAGTGGATACATTGGAAATCGACTATGTCAGAATTTATCAAAGTGGTGCGACCGGCCTTAATATCGAATCTGATAATCAGCAAATATTTGATTTAAAAACCGCACCAAATCCTGCCAGCGATTACATCAACATCAATTATTATCTTCCTGAAAATACGGATGTAAACATAGAGATTCGTGATCTCACCGGCCGGTTAATTCAAACACTAACCAATGAAAAACAATCAACAGGGCAACATCAGGAGAAATGGAATACTCAAAATTTGACTTCAGGAGTGTATTTCTTAACATTAAATACCGGGAATTGCATCATGACGAAAAAATGCATTATTAGCAAATAGTAATATGTAATGATAAGTATGGTTGTGTGGAAAATAAATAGGGAAAATGCGAATTCAAAAAATGAATGAATCATTTTTTCTATAACCCATGAATAAATTCATCCAATGTTTCCTGGCCTGATAATTCCATTTTCTTGCGAAGCCGGTAACGGTGCGTATTTACAGATTCCGGGGTGATGTTCAATAATTTGGAGATTTCTTTGGTGGCCATGTTGAGCTTGATGTAGGCACAAAGTTGCAGATCGGTCTGTGTAAGTCCGGGAGTATTTTCGCGGAGCTTTACAAAAAAGGATTTATGAATGGATTCGAAATGCACACGGAACTGCTCCCACTGGCTTTCGACATCGGTTTGACGGTTGATTTCACGAATCATTTCCCTGATTTTTTCATTTCCGTCATCTGAGCTTTTAAGCCTGATTTGTTCGGCCATTTTCTGGAGATTTTCAAAAGCCTCATTTTTGCTGGCAATTAGCAAGGTGGCTGAAGTTAATTCGTGGTTCTTTTGCTCGATACTATGTAATTGCAACTTTTTGATTTCTTCTTCGGCAAACAAAACTTCCTGAAGGTGGTGGTTCTGTTTTTCGACATGTTCAATTTTTAACCTGGTCAGTTCATTTTCCTTTTCATACAAAATACGGCTTTGTCGCAGCGACTTCCTTTTCAGACTGAAGGCATAAAATAATGAAGCCGAAAGTACGATTAAGGCAATAATCAGCGTCAGCAAAAACCACTGATTTCTTTCTTTTATCTGAATATCCTTGGTCAACAATTGGTTTTCATTTTCCTTTTTCTCTGTTTCATACCGGATTTCAAACTCGTTGATCTGACGGGCACTGGCTTCCGAAAAAACTGAATCTTCGGCTACTTTAAAGATTTCGAAATATTGAAGTGATTTCTGATAGTTTTTCTGGGTTTTAAAAAGTTCATACAAGTTTCTGGCAGCCTCAATAATTGTAGGCTTCAGGTTGATGCTTTGCGAAAGGGAAAGGCTCTCGTTGTAATATTTCTCGGCGAGGTTAAATTGCCCGAGTTCATTGTAGGCATCGCCAATGCTCTCGAGTACTATTGCGGTTTGATACTCAATATTGAGAGATTTGTAGGTTTTGAGGGATTCTTCAAAATATTGGATAGCCTTTTGAAATTCATTAAGCGACATATACGCAAGCCCAAGGCCATGCAAGCGGATGGCAATTTTTCCGGGCACATTCAATTCCTTGTCAATTTGGAGTGCTTTGTTAAAATAATCAATGGCCTCAGAAGTTTTACCCCAGGAAAGATAAACCTGGCCGATGTTGCTTAGCCGGATGGATAATTTGTGCCGGTTTCCCAATTTTTCGTCAATTTGTAGCGCCTTATTAAAAAATTCGATGGCTTTGTCGTAATTGTTCCACGACTTGTAAACCATCCCAATGTTGTTATAATCAATGGCCATATCCGATTCGCTGCCCATCAGTTTATCAAGTTCCAGCGTTTGATTAAGGACTTCGATAGCTTCGCCATAACGACCAAGCATTTTTAGCGAAACTCCTATATTAGAAAGGTTTGAAACTATTTCAACTGAATCGTTTTGTGCGCGGCTTATTGGAAGTGCGCGCTGAAAATATTCAAGCGCCTTGTCGAACAAACCCATTTCCTGAAAAGCAAACCCAACATCGCTTAACCGGCGCATCAGGGTGTCAGGTCGTTGGTTGGGCAAAGCCTCCTCGGTTTCGACAGCCATCGAATAGGCAAATGCTGCACTTTTTAAGCTATCGAGTTCAAACAAAGCATCACCCTGTATTTTGAGCGCATCGCTGATTAATTCCAGTGAATTCTTACTTTTTGCAAGGATTTCGGCCTGACGCGCAAATTCCAGCGATTTTTCCGGATCATCGGCCAGGGCTTGCCGCGAAAAAAATAACAAAAGTTTTGCACGCTCCTTACCCGTTGTGGCTGTAATGGCTTTTGAAATGCTGTCGGGCTGGCTGTTTTGTGCGTTTCCCGGAGTTATATCCGACAAAAAGAAAAGTATAATGATGAGAAAAGGGAACAGGAATTTAGGCATAATGACTGATATTGCTGTTAAACAATTGCTTTTGCTGAAGGGCTTACCCATAAAAAACCTCCATTTTAAAATCGGAGGTGAAATTAGTATCTTATTTTCGAAATTGATATTTTTTTTGGCAGAAATTGCAAACGTCAAAAGGCAAGCATCAAATCGAACGAAGGGAGTTTACCCGATCCTGGTTTTGGATTTGTCATTGTAATTTCGAGGTTATTTGGGTTTTGAATTTTGGGTTTTGAATTTTGCTTTTCTGAATTATCCAGGTCAGGTAAGGAAACGGTAATCAATGATGAAGCTTCTTACCACTTCTGGACAGGGAAATAAAAATCCCCAAAAAACACAGCACGGCAAATATGATGAATAATACTCTGGCGCTTTGCATGAATTCGATAAGGTTGGTGCCGGATATTTTTGAATTGCCAAGAAAAATATAAAAAACCATCGTGGCAATAGCCATGCTGAAAATCTGCCCCAAAACCCGCATTGTGCTAACCGTGGCAGCTGCAACACCAAGGTATTTTTTTTCGACCGACCCCATTACCGAATTTGTGTTTGGCGACGAAAATGTGCCAAAACCCAGCCCGACAATTACCAGACTGGCAATCAGTAAACCATTGCCTGTGCTACTGTCAAGAAAGCAAAGAAAAACCAGTCCTACCGTTATAATTCCCATGCCCAGCGACGACAAAAACCGGGGATCAATCTTATCAGATAATTTTCCTGCAAATGAGGCTGTTGCTGCCATAACCGCTGGTTGGGTAATCAGGATAATCCCGGCATCTCTTGGCTGAAGCCCTTTTACATACTGTAAATAAAGGCTCAGAATAAAGGTGATGGCAAAAGTTGCAGCATAATTTATCAAGGCAGCAAGGTTTGAGAAAGCAAAAATCCGGTTATTCTGAAAAAGACGAATATTTAAAACGGGATGCTCCACTTTCAGTTCATAAGCGATAAACAGGCTAATCCCAACCACGCCTGATGCTGCCATTAAAATACCGTTTACTTTCGGAAGCATCGAAAATCCGGACATCAGTAAAAAGACTGAAATCATATAAATAACAGAACCGTGTATGTCGAATTTTTCATTGCCTGCTTCTTTCCATTCAGCTTTTACCATGCTTAAAATTGCAATTACGATAATAATCCCCAAACCAACGCTGATCATGAAAATGCTTCTCCATCCGAAAGCCTGGGTTAAGATTCCTCCAAGTACCGGTGCGGCAGTTAGTCCGAGATAAACAGCCGAAACAACAAGTCCTAGCATTTTACCCCTTTGCTGAGGCGGAAATGCAGAGGTTACAATTGCCATACCAGTGCTCATGATCATGGCTCCACCGATGCCTTGCGAAAACCTGGCGGCAATCAGCATAATTTCATCACTGGAAAGTGCACAAAACAAGGATGATACAGTGAAAACCATATTGCCGGTTAAAAAAAGTCTCATTCTGCCATAAATATCTCCCATTTTCCCAAACGGAACCAAAAACATACCGGTTGATAACAGGAACGCCATCACCACCCAACTGCTTTCGACTGCCGACATCCCAAAATCCTGTGCAATATCTGGAAGTGCAATATTTACTGAAGCACTCATAAATGCCGACAAAAACTGAGTAATAATAATTACAGCCATCAACACCGAAGTATTCACCTTTGTAGCTGTTGCGTCTTTCATATTGTACATTTTTTTAATACCAAACCTCCTGAAAGCAATTCCGGAAGAACAAAACTTCGTTATTATACCGGGCAAAAGTACATTTTTACCGGGCTTTAAAACTTTAATTGTTTTGATGTGGAAGTGTGTTCTCAAACACAGGCCGTCGAAAACCCAATCGTGAAAAATCAGCAGTTAAAACATTTTTATGGAGAAATATTTTTCGCTTGACGACACTTTGGAATTTGATCAGGCGATGGAATTACTTGTTGTATTTAAGCTGATATGAAAGGTTGTTCCTTGTCCTTTTGTGCTTTCAACGGTTATTTCGGCATGAATAAGGTCGAGTAGTTTTTTTACGATTGAAAGGCCTAAGCCGACGCCTTCGAAAGTGCGTGAAAGTCCGCTTTCTTCCTGCGAAAATGGCTCGAAAAGATGAGATAGGTATTCTTCTGAAATTCCGATTCCGGTATCTTCGATATCAATAACTACCGAATCATCTTTCCTGTTAAGCGATACTTTAACAAAGCCTTCAGGTGTAAATTTTATTGCGTTATCAACAAGATCGTACACTGCCTGCGTAATGCAGTATTCATCGAGATTAAGGATTGCATCACCACAATGGTTTTCAAAAATCAGATTGAGTGATTTTTCCTGAGCAAGAATTTTAAATTCCTTAGTCAAAGTTTCAAGAACCTGTGCCAGGTTTACATCAGTATATTGAACAGGGAATTCGCCAACCTGAAGTCTCGAAAAATTCATAATCATGTCAACAGTCCGCATCAGTCGTTTTCCTGATATGTTGATGATTTCGAAAATATGGGATGCCGGTTCCTGATTTTCTTCTGAAATCATATCAGGTAAAAGATCACTAAAACCAAGAATCGAATTCAGAGGTGTGCGTATTTCATGTGAGATATTGGTAATAAATGCATCTTTAAGCTTGTTTGATTTTTCTGCTAATTCGTTGGCTTTGATTAATGCCTGTTCGGTCAGTTTACGATCGGTAATATCATGAATTACCCCGGTTGAACCTATCAGATGGTTACCTTCAAAAAGGTACTGGGTATTTACCAGGATCCAAAACTCATCGCCATATTTTGTAATCGCTTTATATTCTGCAATCAGCGGCACAACTTCACCATTTTTTAGTTTCTCCAATCTTTCGAAGTACTCTTTTTGACTATCCTGGGCTAATATCTTGCTGGGGCTTAATTGCAACAATTCCTCTTTGGTGTAACCAACATAATTAGACATTACATCATTTACCGAAGAAAAATGATTGTTGACATAATCAACTTCATAAATACCGGCAGGAGCATGTTCAAACAATTGCCTGTAACGGGCTTCACTCTGGCTTAATAACTCTCTGGATGCCGCAAGTCGTTTGTTTTCCCTATAGTTTCGTATCCTGAAAACAAAAAAAATAGTTTCGGTGAACAGAATAATGAGGGTTACAGAAATGGGTACTGTGAGGGATTTAAATATTTCTGCGCGCCACTCATGAGCGTCAATGTCCATTCCCAGGATGGCTAAAATTTCATTGGTTTGAGGCTCGATAAGTGGTACAATTGCACTTACCCAAATGCCCCATTCATCAGGAACGGGGCCTTCGGTTGCAGGTTTTCCTGAGATGAAAACATTTTTCAGGATTTCGGTTGCGTCGGTATATATTTCGCCGGGAGGAGAATTGTCATCAGATTCTGCTGACTCTGAATCCAGGAAAAAATAAACTGATCCATCTTCATGATGCCCCATCAGATAAATAAACCGGCACAGTGGATTTGCTGACCGGACCAGGGACAGTTGCTCTTTCAAACGAATATAAGCAGGTGCATTAAGATCGTCTTCGGTAGCTGTCAATTTTTGAATGAAACGCCAGTCGATGGCATTTCCGACAATCTGGGCTTCCTGAATCAAATCTTTTCGCATTTCGGAATCTGTGCTGCGCATCGACCACATGGCAAAAAATACTCCGGCAATAATTGTACATCCGGTGATGATAACAAACTGCAAAATACGAACATTACTGTTCGCCATTTTTATATGCATGTGTCGTGTTTTATCGTTTGTCATCAAAACAGCCTGTATTACAAAATTTCTTTCAAAGATAAAAAAAAGCAACATCTATCATTGCTTCTGTTAAAAATATTCTACAAAACCTTTTGCCGGAATTTCTTTTAGCGCAATATTAAAAAGATTTTCATAATCCATTGCCTCCTTGGGAAGCCTGCCCTGAAGGATTTCGAAAAAACCTGCACTTTCATCAGCATCAATCCTGATGGGAGCTGCACTGGTTTCTTTTGCAAAAAAAATGGTTTTTGTGTCGGTAAGTTTTAGTTTGATACCTTCATTTAATGGCTTTTCGTTGGCTACGGCTGTCTGATATTCAACAAAAACCGGTTCGTTGGTTAGTTGCATTTTTAAGAGAACATCACTAGTAAGAAAAATCTGATCATTTTCCTCCGACACCAGCCATCCTTCGCCATCAGGTGCAATATTAAGCAATTGTGTTTTTAAGCTTTCAATCGGAACAGAAATCCCATGCAGGCTTAGGCTACGGATAAATCCGTTTTCATTGATTTCTTCCTGTCCGTGCAAAACGAATTGCGCTGCTTTTTTTCGGAAAGCAGCTTTTTGATAGTGATTTTTGTAATGAAATGAACAGTAATTTACGGGTAGCTTCAACCCTTGTTTAAAAACAAAGCTGATAATTTCGAGTGCCGCAAGTTCCGATTCGAGCACAGTAACCCTATGGCCATGCAAAAAAGTATAATTCCGGTTAAGCAGGTTTTTAAGATTATAGGGTGTAAGCCTGATCTGGTGTAGATTAAGATAATTTACGCCGAGGCTGTCGAGTTCGACGACCATGTTTTTTAACTGTTCGATTTCTTCAGGAATAGCTGGAATTTCGACGGTTACATTCGGGATTTTTCCTAAAGCGAGTTTAAGTTTTTTGGTGTTGTAGTCCGTGGCTGTTAAATCGAAACGGATTTCATCGAGGCCGGTTTTGGCTAAGATTGTCGCTTTTTCTTCATCTAGAAGGGTGCCGTTGGTGTACATCCACACATAAACCGAGCTACCAAATTCTTTCTTTATCTTAGCTAAAAAATCGATGGTTTTGTCGAAAGTCAGCAGAGGCTCTCCACCACTCAAAGCCACGCCTTTAAAGCCCATTTTTTTGATGTAGGCGATGTAATTTTCAGGAGTATCAAAAGTCAGTCCCTGTGTTTCCGGAATGGCGGTATCAACCTGGGGAGCGGGGCAATAAAAGCAATTACAGTTGCAGCGGTTGTTCACAAAGAGGCACGACCAATGACCTTCGCCACAAAGCCTGCACCCCGGCGAAACTGCATGGGCAAACGGTTTTGTCCCGTTAAAAAGGTAGCCAGCCTTTCCTTCGATTTCGTCGATAAGTTGTGAGCGTTTTTCATCGGCTTCGATAGCCCCGTAATAAGATGGTTTTTTAAGCTGATCGTAAAGAACACCGTACTCTTTACGGTTTTGTGCAACAAGTTTTTGCTGGAAATTTATGAGTGCTTTCATCGTAGTTTCTTAAAGATAACCGAGTGATTTTGTGTAAAATGAAGGCGCAAAAGTAGCCGAAAATTTGTATCAACGGAATGTTGGAACCTCAACAGTCCAGAAATCTCATCTTAAAAATCTGCAAATTGTATTATCTTTGCAGCCTTCGACAACGAAGAAAGTTCTTTAAAATACTGGGGCTGTTCTGGTTTTGACAGCAAGGAAGTGGATTTGTAAGCATGCCGGGCATTGAGAATGTGGCCTGTTAAAACTATTCTTAAGCCAATAACTGGCGACAATTATAATTACGCTCTCGCAGCTTAATCGAATAAAGTAGATTGGCCTAATTCTGGCACCAGGTGCCGGATCGAGACATCCCGCAGGCGGACCCGCCTTGTTCCTGTCTGAGTTCGGGGTGAAGCAAAACAGGGATAGTTGCTCATAAGCTTCGGGTGAGCAGCGAAACAATAGAAGCTAAGGTTCAGGTAGGGTGTTTGTTCCCGGCCTGGGTTCGAAAACCAATGACAAACTAAGCATGTAGAAAGCACTTATGCTGCTTGTTTGGACCCGGGTTCGACTCCCGGCAGCTCCACAAAGTACTATAAAAAGAGGTTAATTGAGGTAAAACTTGGTTAACCTTTTTTCTTTTATAGATTGTCAGATAAGGGTTTCAGCGAAATTTAAGTAAAATTAATAAAAGTTGTGTAAATGGAATTTTGTGCGTACATTTGTGCGTAAGTAGAAATGTCAAATTATTTACGCACAAAATGTATACTATTTTACTTAATATCAAAACTTTATGAGATTTGAAACAAAATTTTACTTGGATCAACGCACCAACAAAGTCACTGGCAAAAAGAGTGTTAAAGACTGTCCGGTTAGATTTTCATTTAACTTCGATGGACAAAGGTTCATGAGCACAACCGGACTAAAGGCCGATGAAAAGCAATGGAGCTCTGACAAGCAACAGTTTAAGAGTGGAGCAAGTAATGCCGACTCTAAAAACGAAACATTAAAGGCTATTGCGAACGAATTGGAGCATATTTATTTAGAGGCAAAGAATGAAGGAAAAACACCGACTCAGGAATACATAAAGAATGTTTACAGAAAAAAGGGGGAACCGTTAACTTTCTTTGAATACTTCAACGAGTTCACGCAGACAGCCGGTAAAGTTAATGCATGGAGTCTGAGTACTTATCAGAAATTCACAACACTTAAAAAGCATCTTGAAGCATTTGAAAAGGCTAAAAATGTTAAATTGAACTTTGCCTCTGTCAACAGGGATTTTTACCAAAAGTTGTTCACGTATTTTGTTGAAATCGGCCATCGCAACAGCACCATCAAAAAGACTATCAAAAACCTGAATTGGTTTTTGGGATGGTGTATGAAAAGCAAAAAAATTGAAATTCCAGGATACAAGGATTTTGAGATTAAAGACAAGACACAAAGCACCCAAGGTAATCCCGAAAACATTATATTTCTTAAACCTACCGAGTTTCTAAAGATGTATGAGGCGAACATACCAGATTTGAGATTGAGTAGGGTAAGAGACATTTTTAGTTTTATGTGTGCCACCGGGCTTAGGTTTTCGGATTATGACAGTCTGACAAAAGATAGTTTTGCAGATGGGGTCTTAAAGCTGACTACACAAAAGACTGCAGATTCTCTCGAAATACCGTTAAATTCTTTTGCCCTGGAAATTCTGGAGAAATACAACTACTCGCTGCCAAAGATCAGCAACCCAAAGTTAAACCTCTATGTAAAGGATTTATCCAAGTTATTGGAGTTTGACAGATTAATAACAAAAGTTTACATAAAGAACGGACAAACAGTAAGAGAAACAAGTACACTAAGCAATGTAATAACAACGCATTGTGCAAGAAGGACATTCATTTCCCTGTCTGTTTTCCTTGATATGAATACTGAAATTATTATGCGATTTAGTGGTCATCATTCTCATAAAATGATGGAGGCATACACAGGCATAACTGACCATCAAAAACGTACAGAGATGAACCGATTTAATTCTGAAAACTTGAAATCAAAATTATCTAAGTAACGCTCATCAATCATGACATGCTCTTTCAGTTTTTATGTGCCTGAATATCAAATATTAAAAAAAACCAACAATTGGAATGTTCACTTTTCGTTTCTCTAAAACCTTGTTTTTTGACTAAATTTGCACTATTATTATGTAACTTAATATTAAATTATATATGATTGAAGATGATGGAATTTTTATGAGTCCTAAGCAAGTGCAGCAAATGTTCAAAATTTCCAAACCAACTGAATTGGCATGGAGGAAAAATAGGACACTGCCTAAGCCATTGGTGATGGGCAGACGTGTTTATTACAAGAGTAAAGAGATCACAAACATTACACTTAAATAGCGTTAATGGAAAACTGGTTGACTTGGTGACAAAAGTCAAAAAGCATTTTTACTTACAATTCAAAAAGCAAGCTTTAGGTATTGGCTTGAAAAAAGAGGGTCTTCAAATGATCCTCTTTTTTTTATGGTTAGCCGAGTCATTACTTTAATTTTGAAAGCAAGTGATACCGTTAGTATCATTATTGTAAAGTAAAATTTTTGAATTCGGGTTATAACAAGATCCAAATAAATTGTGCATTTACAGATACCAACTGAAAACTTGTAGGTCATTTATGAAATTAAAATTCATCCAGTTATCTGCCAATTAAGAACTTCAAATACGGCGTGCTTTCGTTTTCTAATCCACACACAAGCAAAGAGCATAAAACATTATGTTGCAATAAAATCTACAAACGCTTCTGATAATCGCGTCCTCCAATAAAAACTAACCATCCTATCCCCGAATTTATTGGTCGGTGACCTGGCAAGGGTATGTCGAATCAACCTGAACCCTCTTAACCCGGAAATGACCTATACTTTTCATAGTGCTGGTCGTTTCATAGAGTTATCGTTTACTACTTTTTATTAGGTAAGCCAATAACACGTAGATCCATTCATCATATTGTCTTCCTGAAGATTAGGAAGGTTGGACATTACATTCGTCCCGGCTTGTGAATGCTCAATATTACTTAAGGTTTAAGCCAAATTTTTTCCAGAATTTTTTTTGAAATTTTTTAAGGGCTCTAAGTGGTGGGATAGCACCTCACACAAGAACCCCCGTTCGGGAATGCATCTGCACCTCCCCCCGTGGCGTCTTGCAGTTTTGTCATTTTTTTTAACTTAACCATGGGCAAAAGCTCGATCAACGCATTTTACGAAAAACCATAAGATTGCAGCTTACGATTTATCGCCGGCCACTATTTCCAAAATCGCTTCCAGACAATAGCCTTTAAATGAACCATTCTCAAATCGTTGAAACTATGATGCTGGTAAGCCAATTTTGGCTAACCGTAAGAAATTAAGTTATTCCTAATCAACACCAAATATCTTCAAGTATAAATTTTTAAACAAAATCATCTCCTATGAGAAAAAAAGAAATTGATGACATTGATGTGCAGATACTCCGCACTCTGTCATCAAACAGCAACCTTTTAAATCAGGATCTCGCCGAAAAGGTGGGATTGACTCCGTCACCAACCTTACGCCGGGTGGAAAACCTACGCAGAAAAGGATACTTATTGGCTGAGAAAGCCGAAGTAAATTATGAGAAGCTGGGATTTCCGGTAAAGACATCTATCATTGCCCAGTACTTAGGGGTTTTTGAGGAAACAATAATTCCACCTCTGATAGCATCGCCGAGAGTAATATCGCTGCTTGAACTTTCTGACAATGACAGTGGATTTGACGTCAGGTGGTTGATTGCAGTCGTAATTGGAAAAGATAGGGAGGACCTTAATAGGGAACTCAGGACAATTGTAAAAAGAGAAAGGCTATTAATGCTGCATGAGTTATCGTCCACTATTACTCACCGTATGAACGGCTTCACTTTCGATACTAAGGATATCCTGGAGGTCGGATAGAGGGAAAAGATTGTAGAGACATCACCCTGCCTTTTGGCGGGGTGGCTCTACATTCCAAAGTATCGGAAGAATAAATATCAGGCTATTATCTGCTTTACAAGCATGCAAAACTCAGAAGTCCAAAATGTGGATGATCGTTTTGGAAAAGAATTTCCAGGATTGCCTTGACTCTCCATTTATTCTCAAATCAAATGACTTACCTTTATTTTCTTGAATTTATTACCCATGCCGAGCACAATGAAGGATGGGCCATAATAATAAAAATATTGAGATGACGGTACAAAAACCAGCTGATGCAAAGGTTTAGACGCAATCTAATTAAGGATAATTGTAAAAGTTTAAACCTAAATCTTAATTTTGTAAAGAAAAAGCAACCATTTAAATCTGAACGTAAAATGAAAAAATTTGTAATAATATTTTTGATTCTTCTGGGGATTTCTGACACTGAACTTTTTTCCCAGGAAATATCCCAACGTCAAGAATTTAACAGACTACTTTATGGCTTGTGGAAAGGGGAAACAACTGGTTCAATATCCAAATATGAAAACCTGATGACTATGCTAATCTCTCCATCAGAAATGGCTACCAGCGCTGGTTTTTATCTTGGAGAAGTTATTATGAAAGATTTCAGATATCTTGGAGATGATAAATTTGAATGCCTTGCAAAAGTTAAGAATGTAGAAAATGGCTTAATTAAGGAAGAGTGGATTAAAGCAAAAATTGGCGTTTACAATGATTATTTGATCATTGATTATCTTCAAAAAACCACGAAATTCCTGGTAAATAATATTCCAGGTTCCGGTAAATCAATATTAATCGAAAAAAAGACAGCATACCCACCTGAACTAATTGTTGAATTGGAGCCATCTTCCGATATTATTAATCCAAATAGTAAGGCGCATATTGATTACACAATAAAAAACATTGGAAAAGGCGATGCTAATATGGTTAATGTTACTATGTTATCTGATAAAACCTTGCCCGGAATGAGTCTTCGGAAAGCTGCACTTTCTGATAATTATAAAGAATTTATTTCACCAAATACATCAAAAGGAGGAAGGTTTGTAATTGAGACCACTGAAGAGTTAAGAGATGAAACCGTCACTTTTACTTTAAATGTGAGTACAGATAATTCATATTCAACAAGTAAGTCTATCGTGTTGAATACCAAATCACCTTTTGTGCGTGGATTACCTCCTGATTTGTTTGCTGAGCTGAGTTTTACAGATGATAACAATAATGGAATTCTGGAAGCGAAGGAGAGTGCGAAAATATTTATTAAAATCACAAATAAAGGGAAAGGCAATGCCCAGGAGTTAAAGGTAAGCGTAGAGGATGATTTGCTGGATGCCAATTTAACGATCGGAAACTATTCAATGAAGGTTTTAAAACCCGCTGAAAGTTATGATGTTATCATACCGATTTTTGCAGGCATTAATATAAAAACGGCCGAACATCGCTTGAAAATCAAAGTCACAGAATTTTTCGGTTATGATATGGATGATGCTTTTTTAATCCTGAATACTTTCGAGTATCAGGCCCCGCAATTGGTTTTTTCAGGGCTTGAGATCTTTGACAGCGGAGAAAATACTTATGCTATCAATGAAAATGGGCTTTTACAAGCAGGGGAACAAGCAACTGTCAAATTTGTGATTCAAAACATTGGCTTAGGTGATGCGAATGATGTTGGTTTTAAAATTAGAACAAATAATCCGGATATTTATCTTGAAAAGAATCAGGGTATGTTGGGGGTCGTGAAAGCCGGACAAACAAAGGAAATATCATTTATCATCAGCCCTAATAAACGAGTGACAGGAACCGATTTACTGCCCGTACTTTTAACTCTTTCCGAAACAATGGGGAAGGGGAATTTAACAGATTATCAACTACCCATTTCATTAAACACCAGGCCACCCGAAACGAAAACTTTAACTGTAAATTCTGATTTTGAATCTTTGAAAAAGGATTTTGCAAAGTTTGAATATAGTTCCAGAAAGTTTTCGATGAATACCAGTAATCTGATTGACATTAAAACAATTATGCCCTCAAACACCAAACGCAAAAACTCAATTGCAGTAATTTTTGGTGTCGAAAATTACAAAGAACTTCCACCAGCTCCCTATGCTACAAATGATGCAGATATTTTGAAAGAATATTTCCAAAAGAGATTGGGTGTCGAAAAAGTGGTGATGTATAAAAATGATGAAGTTTCAGGTTTTATTTTTGACGATGTATTTAATCCTGATAATGGGGAACTTCAAAAGGAGATTGTTAAGGGACAAACTGAGCTTTTTGTTTTTTATTCCGGTCATGGCATTCCGGATAAAAGTGGTGAGAACATCTATTTATTTCCTTTCGATGGAAAAGTAGCCCGGATCGAAACCCAGGGCTATGAAATAAATAAATTGTACGAAAATTTAGAAAAACTTGAAGCTAAATCGGTTACTGTGTTTTTAGATGCTTGTTTCAGTGGGGGATCTCGGACCACCGAAACCATTAAAGCCGAAAATTTGGTGGCCATGAAGGGGGTTAAAATAAAACCCAAAAATAACTGGGCATATTTGAATAACCCGAATTTCACCATTTTTAATTCATCCAGTGAGGCGGAGACTTCCCTGGGCTTTGATGCCTCACAGACTGGGTTATTTACCTATTTTTTGTGTGCAGGATTGCAGGGTCAGGCTGATTCTAACCAGGATAAAAAAATTACTTCAGGTGAGCTGAAAGATTACCTTTTTGATAATGTTACAACAACTTCAAGGAAAATCAGCGGATTGCAATCACCACAATTTTTTGGGTTGGAGGATACTGTACTGGTGGAATACTAAAAACAAAAATGAATGTTTTGTCGTCCAATATTTTAAGGATTTTTGGTATCAACATCAAAGAAACATTTCGGCCAAAATTTTATACAAAATGAATCAATTTTGCTATGAATAAAAATGAATTAATTGATGCAGCAGTTGAATTAAATCAAGTGTTTGGTTTAGAGCCGCCAATTAATCTTTTGCTTAATGAAGAGGATTTAATTTGTAAAATTATAGATGCCATGACACTGGCCAATGAGGATGATGAGTTTTCTCAAACAACAGTTCAAACATTGGTAAGGATCAACCCTGTTTTCATTGATAAGTGGCAAGGTGATGGATTATCCGATGGTGACGATGATTGGATCAGGGCTGGTCGTAAATCTGAAAAGGCAGTGCAAGGCGATCAAATCGTGGCAAAAGTATTGGGGGGAAATGAAGAACACGGGTATAATCAAACTCAATGAAAATCTTCAGTCTATGACCAGAAAGATAAGCATTAAAAGATGAATTTACCGCTGCAATAATAGCAGAGTTTGAAGTAAATTTGGTTGAGGCACCAAATAAATTTCAATAGAATTGTTTGGCTATTATTGGGCGACACAAAAATAGCTTCAATGTAAATGCAAAAGAGAACCCATATTCCAAAAAATATGAAATTTAAGCCTCACCACTCCGGTCTGACTACCAACGTTCCATGGTTCGATAACTTACCCCTGATTTTTTTTCACCTTTTCTCAAACTCCCATATTCAACCTTAACCCATTCCTTATAATATTTTTTAAACTTTCTCATGTTCCCTTCCCAATCCAAACTATCATCTATGTGAAACGCATTGAACAACTCGGACTTGTGTTCAGGAAAATGAAACCACTCTCTGAAATCTTCAGTAACCAGCGACAATATTTCATTCTCCTTCCTTCCTGAAATTCTGCAATGATGCCAGTTGATGGCAATCTTATCCAAATCACGAAAGTGTCCATGTAATTCCTGTGAATGCTCCTCCAGCCATGTCTTTAATTCTAAACCAGGTAAATCGTTATTTGTTTCAAACTTCATTTTCTTCCAAGTTAATTGAAAGTCTTTCCACACAGTTTGGTTTAAATCGGTGTAAGAAGGTAGCTTAACAACAAATTGGGAAATTCTATCAAAGAACTTGTGTGATAAATATTCTTCGGTATCTCTCAAAGTCTTTATGTCAAAAGTTGAGGTAAAGGCAATTCTAAATTCAAATTTCTTTTCATCAAAACCATATTTAGCCCCATGTCCTGTTGACAGACCATCAAACAATATTTCTTGACTTTCCTTGCTGAGTTTTTCTACATCTTCGACAATCATCAGTTTCATATTTGCCTTTTTAAACGTTTCACTCCAGTAATCTTGATTACTGTTTTTTGCAAGAGCTGCATTTACCATAACTAAACCTGACAAATGCTTGTCATCGGAATATGAACTTTGAATTAGTTCCAGCCAGTATGATTTTCCAGTTCCTCTCATTCCTATAATTAGAACTGAGAACCTTCCGGGATTTAAAAGAAATCCTTCAAGTTCGCAAATTACATCAGCCCGTTCCTTTGTTTCGGATTTTAATATTTTTTCCAATCTGTTATCCATTGCGTATTATGATGTTTATTATTGCGTATGATACGCAAATATATAAAACTTTCTCACATTTGCATTTTAATAATTAAAAATCAAACAAATGAGCAAAATTCCAAATCAACATGCTGACATTAAGAATCCAAACAAAGGAGATGTAGGAACCAACAAAACCTACGACAAAAATCAAGGTAACAGGGGCAAGCAGCTTAACCCAAATCAAAAAGGCAAGAAGTAGTTGTAAGAAAGAGTGGATTGCCACTCTTTTTTTGTTCAAATGTAAAATTTATGCACATCCTCAAAATCATTCACGGTTATCCGCCATTCTATAATGCAGGTTCGGAAGTTTACACTCAATCCATTTGCAGCGAACTTTCAAAGCATCATAAAGTTTCTGTTTTTACAAGGGAAGAAAACCCCTATTCTCTTGACTTTGATGTAAGACATCAAAAGGCGGGCGAAAATCTTAATTTTTACTTTGTAAATAATCCGCAGGGCAAAGATGGTTACAGACACAAACAACTTGACAATAATTTTGCAAAACTTATTTCTGAAATCAAGCCCGACATTGCACACATCGGGCACTTGAATCATCTTTCAACTGGTTTGGTTGACGAACTTAAGAAGCAGAAAATTCCAATAGTTTTTACACTTCACGATTTCTGGTTGATGTGTCCAAGGGGACAATTCCTAACAAGAAGCATCGGAAAAGAGCACAATTTTCAGTTGTGCTCTGGGCAACAAGACCAGAAATGTACAACCGACTGTTATAAAGTATATTTCAGTGGCAGAGAAGCTGACGAAGAAAAGGACATTGAACATTGGAGTAGTTGGATACATCAACGAATGATTGAAACAAAAGCAATCATAGATAAAGTTGATTTATTCATTGCACCTTCAAACTATTTACGAAACCGATTTATTTCTGACTTTGCAGTTGCCGAAAACAAAATCATTTATCTTGATTATGGTTTTCCAACAGAATATTTAACGCAAACAGAAAAATCAAAGGATAAAATCAATTATACTTTTGGTTATATAGGAACACAGATCATTTCAAAGGGAGTTAACCAATTAATTGAAGCCTTTAGAGAAATTGATGAGCAAGCAACACTGAAAATATATGGCAGACACGACGGACAAAGCACAATTGCCTTGAAATTATTGGCAGCAACTTCAAAGAATAAAATTGAATTCGCTGGTGAATACATCAACCAAAATTTAGCAAACGAAGTTTTTTCACAAGTTGATTGCATTGTTGTTCCAAGTATTTGGGGTGAAAATTCACCACTTGTTATTCATGAAGCACAATCATGTAAAGTTCCAGTAATTACAGCCAACTTTGGGGGAATGAAAGAATATGTTCAACATAAAGTGAACGGACTCTTATTTGACCATCGAAATACAAACTCCTTAAAAGAACAATTAAGATTTGCTATCGCAAACCCCAATTTGTTGAAGCAATTCGGGGAGAGAGGGTATTTATTTTCAGAAGATGGGAAGGTCCCAAATATTCATGATCATTGCAAAGCTTTGGAGGAAATCTATCAGCATTTCATTTCAAAGAATCTTTGGCGAATTACTATTGACACCAATCCAGAGGACTGCAATTTAACTTGTGTTATGTGTGAAGAACACAGTCCATATAGTGATTTTATTCCAACACTTTATAATCACACTGGAGTAAAACGCCGGCGAATGAAATTTGAAACTGTTGAGGATATTTTTCGGCAAGCAGAAAAATTGGGAGTGAAAGAGATTATTCCTTCGACAATGGGGGAACCGCTACTATACAAAGAGTTTGATAAGATTTTTTTATTGGCCAAACAGAAGAACATCAAAATCAATCTTACAACAAACGGAACATTTCCCAAAAAGACAGTTAAAGAATGGGCAAAATTGATCGTGCCAAATACAACCGATATAAAAATAAGCTGGAATGGAGCTACTGAAGAAACATCAAAAAAAGTAATGATTGGAATTGACTTTAAACAGTCAATAGAGAATGTTAAAGAGTTTATAAAATATCGCGATGAGCACTATCGTGAAACGGGATATTTCTGTCGGGTAACCTTTCAATTGACTTTTTTGCAAAATAATATGCACGAGTTATCAGACATTATAAAATTGGCTGCATCACTTGGAGTTGACAGAGTTAAAGGGCATCATTTGTGGGCACACTTTGAAGAAATTAAATTGCTTTCGATGAAAACGACAAAAGAAAGTGTCACAAATTGGAATGAATATGTAAGGCAAGCATTCGAAGCACAGGAAAACTTCAAAAAGCCAAACGGCGAGAAAGTAATTTTAGAAAACATAATCCCACTTCATGACAACGATACCAAAGAACTTCCCGAAGAGTATGAATGTCCATTTCTAACAAAAGAACTTTGGATTTCGGCAACAGGAAATATTTCACCTTGTTGTGCACCAGATAATTTACGAAAGTCGTTAGGTGATTTTGGAAACGTTTCGACGACAACAATTGAAGACGTTTTAAAAAGTCCGGGTTACACCAGGCTTGTGAACAACTACAAAACTCAACCACTTTGTAAAACATGCAATATGCGTAAACCATCAATAAATATCAAAAATGAAACAGCTAAAAACAATTGACCAACTGCAAAAGCTTTTTCCGAAGGTAAAAGGTGTTGATGTAGCTTTACTTTACGGTTCATTCGGAAGAAAACAAGCCACGCCCAATTCAGATATTGATATTCAACTTTTGGTGAGTAATGATTTTGAAAACAAATATTTGATCGAAGAACTCAAAATCGCATTTCAATCTGAAATAGTTTCTATCAGAGAAGTTGCGTTGAGAAATAAAGTGGTCGCTTATTTCAAATCACAACCGAAAATTGAGATTGCAATTTGTACCAACATCTCTGAGATTGACAGAAATTATTTGGGTTCGGAAATACTAAACATATTCGACACAATTCTTTATGAGAAGCAACTTACAAAATATGATATTGGGACATACCTGCACCAACTTGTCAGAGATTACACCCAAAGTAAATCATCAAATGCAAAGGCAAAACAGATTTCAGATTTGATTGACAAATTTGTGTATGAATTTGAGAGTTGTTCGGGAATGCACCGAAGAAGTGATGGGTACCAGTTTTATTTTTTTTACAACATTGCCCTGCAGGTTGCAATTCAATTAAACCACCTTTCAAAAGGACATAACAAGTTTAATTTTCTGCCAAAGTATTTCATTGCAAATGTATTAACAAGGGAAGAACAAGAACCATTTTATGAGTTGAGAGGAACTTTATTTTTACCTGAAGCTAATCAACAAAAAAGAAAATTGCTTGACTTTTTTTATTCAGCGATTGAAACTTTGGTTTCCATTGACAGGCAAAATGAAGTGAAACAGTTTTGTGAATGGCTTTACAACAGAGATTTTCTTTGGAACTTTCGTGACATCAGTACACACAATCCGAAAATTAAAAGCGGTAGAATTTACAGAACTGCAACAATGACATCCTTTCAGTTTGAAAACAGGTTTGATGAGTTGTTGGCTGAAAAGAAAATTAAAACTGTAATTGATTTGAGAGCAGACAAAGAGATTACCGAACTGCCTTATTCAGATGAAACGCTATCAAAATTCAATTATGTAAAAACACAATTTGACCCTTGGAACCAACCCGAATGGTTTAAACAAAATCATCACCAGGGAACAAATGAAGAAATTGCCTACCGTTTTTTTGCAATTGGTTGTAACGACAAAATCAAGAATGCAATGGAAGCGATTATCAACGAGCAAAACGGTTCTGTTGCTATCCATTGCTTCGCCGGAAAAGACAGAACAGGGATCGTCATATCAATGCTTCACCTACTTTCAGATTCACCGATTGAAGCAATTAACGCTGACTATTTAGCAAGTGAAATTGATGTAAACTTGTATCGTTTAAACATTGTTCTTGATATAATTAAAGAGAAAGGTGGAATTGAACCTTACCTGATTAATTGCGGGCTTTCTGAAAATCAAATTTCCAAACTCAAACAAAAACTTTTAAACTAATGAACTGGCAAGACATAAAAGTATCGGAAGACAATACACATTTTATTTACGATGGTAAGCCAATTTTCGGCAGAAAATTTATTGAAGTTTTAAAATTTCATTCACCAGGACTTGCACCAGTAAAAGATGAAAGTGGCTCATATCATATTGACAGTTCAGGTAAACCCCTTTACTCCGAAAGATTTACAAGGACTTTTGGTTTTTACTGCAACAGAGCATCCGCTGTAACATGCGGCAATTGGCTCCATTTGACAGACGAAGGCGATAGAGCATACAAACAAACTTACCATTGGACCGGTAACTATCAGGAGAACCTTTGTGTAGTTCGGGACAGTGAAAACAATTTCTTTCATATTGACCTTAACGGCAAAAGGATTTATACCGACAACTATATTTATTGTGGCGACTTTAAGGATGGTTTTGCGTGTGTAAAAACAAATACCCGGCTTTACCGTCACATTGATACAAAAGGATGTTTTCTTAACGACAAAGAATTTTTAGACCTTGGAGTTTTTCACAAAAATTTTGCAACCGCTAAGGACAAAGACGGCTGGCATCATATTGATAAGAGCGGAAATGAAATTTACCGACAAAGATTTTTAGCAGTTGAACCTTTTTACAACGGCTTTGCTTTGGTTACGCAGTTCGACAACACTAAAATAATTATTGACGAGCATGGACTCAAGATTATAACAGTTTAAACCGCGCAATTTAAGTGGATTAACCGCTCCAATGTGCCACTCATACCCGAGCCAGGTTTGCTATTTTAACCTGAGTGAAGGAATTGTTGTTATGATTCTTGAATCTATAGCAAAATATCACCGAAATATCCATCCAACCCCAACATTTCTTGTGTTTCTGACCTTCTCATTTCACCAATTAGAACCATTGCAACTCTTTTCGCTGCTTCAATAACTTCTTCATCAGCTTGTCGGGTAGCTTGTCGGGTAGCTTGATGGGTATCACCATCAATAACTCCTTCATTATCTGTATTTTTAGCTTGTCCCGTGACTACACCTGAAGTTTTTAAGGTACGCCAGATGATTGTTTTGAAGTTCTCATCCTGGATAAACTCCTGCTCTTTCAGTCCTTTTTCGTTGCATAAACGAATGATGTCGCCGGTTTCGGTGCCAAGGCGTTCGATATAGCCGGCAAGGTACATCGGTTCGGTAAGTAATGGATTGAAAGGCAACGTATTATGCGGCTGACGGAGCTTTTGCCGGACTTAACCCCAAAGGCAAAATTCCCGGGTTCCAGATTTCGAGCCTTTCTTTAAACGGTTTCGATTGAAAACTGTCATGGCTGGAATAATCGGGATGGGCAATAGCGTATATAGTTCATAACCTATTGTAGTACTGAAAAATTATGCACGAAAAAGACCTGATTTCGAAGATAACGATTAAAACATCTTCCATCGTCATTCCCAGAACTTACTTTCCTTTGACGAATGCACCTTGTGTTTCACTAAAGTCAAGTCATGACCTGTTACATTAAAAAGATCTGTAATAGAATCATTTACAAGTACATCAAATTGAGTGTCATAGCCATACTTTTTATAATCCACGTAAATTAACGTCCCACTACTCCTCAATTGAATCTTTGTAAATCCCCTGCCATGTGATGCTCCTGCTGGAAAACTCCAACAAGGGTGACAATACTCAAGTGCTTCAGCGTCGTTTTTGAACCAACTTTTCATTTCATTGAGTTGTGGATCACTGCACTGACAAGGATACCCTAATAAATTAGCTAATTCATAAACAACTCGTGTACAATCAGTAAATGGTTTTGATGTATCATTATCGCATGGGCCTCCCTGTATCGAATAGTAAGTAAGAATCCCTCTGATTGCGCCTTTCGCGTTTCTGATATAGAACTTGTTAAATTCCTGATTCTCATAAATCGAAATAGTGTCGAAGTTCTGATAGATTGTTTTTTGGTCTTCGTAAGTTCCATCAATTTTACTGATTGCAAAAGACAATTGGGAGTCTTTGTTTGGCTTAAAAAAATTTCCACTGATTGAATTGTTACTAAAATTTCCGTCAAAAGTTCCGATTAGTTTAGAATTTAGAAATTCATTAAACTTAAGTTTCGTGTTTTCACACGTCCCTTCGAGTTGAATATCCTCATTTACATATTTATAGAAATATTTACCGGTAATTTTGATCCCATCATTTTCGAGATGAACAATTATCGGGTACTTGTCCACCGAACCTTCGTAAAGACCACTAATCGGACTTTGTTTTTCTTCGGGTAATATTTTTTCATTTGAAAACTTTGATCCGATAGCAATATTCCCATTTGCCAGACTAACAATACCAAACAACAATGAAAAAAAGAAAAAAACTATAAACAGGACATTAATCGTTGTACTGTTTTTCTTAATCCTTTTTTCGATTTTCGTTTGCCATAACAAATCCGTGTGATTTGTTTCAACTGCTTTCTTAATGCTGAATAATTCACTGTTGAGATTGATTATTTTGGTTTTCAATTCCCCTACGTAAATTAGGATCTGTTTGTTTTGTTGAATCTCCAGATTATGAACTTCCTGCTTTGCAGATAAGATTAATTCATTTTTAAGCGCATTAATTGATTCCGATAGCTTGTTAGTTGTAAACTTGAACCCATACGATAAATTCTCAGAATTTTTTTTCAGGTCTTCAATCTCCTCTGAAATATTAATCTTGAATTTTTCCAGATCAGCGTTTTTCTGGGTTACTTCTGTTGCAATTTGTTGCGCTTTTTCAATATACTCAATAGCTTTTTTTAGCCTTCTAAACTCTTCATGTAATTGTTGTTCAATACCCTTTTCGTAATTCTCTTCCATGATTAATTGAGGTTTAAATTTTCAGTAAAATATTCATTAAATAATTTAAGCGAATTCAAGAGTGATTTCCTTTGGGTAATTTTACCTTCTTGAGGATCTTCTTGAGGTACTTTTAAAATTTCAGCCCTAAGATCTTCATCTATTTGATGTTCACTTTTTGCATTTTTAATGGCAATCTCAAACATTTCAATAGTTGCCAGGCTATCTTCATTAATTTTCTTTTGTCTTGGTTTAGTGATTTTGGCATGATGGTCATTTTCCGGAGACCAATCTTTAAGCTTTTCTGAATCTTCCACTGATGGCAATTCTGGGATTGGTTCCTTTAGTACTTTTTCAAATTTTTTCAACCAATTTTCAAAGGCATCGTTTTTCCCCCGCTGTTTGCGCAATGAACCAATATAACCAAGATCGTCTTTGAAAACATGTAATAAATCATCATCTTTTGTGCTTGATAGGGTAGATCTTAATTGAGCCTGAGAAACAATTGCATGGGAAATTTTTTCTATCTGCAAATGATGGTTTTTTGCCAATGTTTTAAAAATATATGTTGCTCTATCTCCTGATAAATCAATATTTTCCCAAACAATACCAAAACCATCTATTGTTTCGATTGTAATTAATTCGGTCTTTTCAAAGATGTCAATGATTGAATTTGAATCTAATCGCCTAAAATGATTTTTAGGTTCAATGACAATTGTGGGTATCATGGAACTAACCTGGTTTTGGTTTAAAAAATCAATAATCTTTTTACGCAAAGGCATATCTTCAACATAAGCACTTTTTTGCTCCACTGTTGCGACGTCTGAAGGATCAATGACTCCCCCTAATGCTTTTTCGATTTCACCAGTATGAATTGTGATAAACAGTTTATCCAAACCCAAAGTACTGATTATCGTGTTTGAATTTACAATAATTTGAAAAGGAATTTTATTTAAGTAATGATTTGATGGAATCCGATTTAAGCCTGAACTTGAGAATGGCTCATCAAATAATTCCGTAAACAAACCATTTTCTTTTCTCAGTTTGATATGCCTTAAACTAAAATACAAATTCTCCATAACGGCAAAATAGGTTTTTGAGCCATCCGTATTTAGATCAAATTTGGAACATGGTATGACTTCCATCATTTCCTCATTTGATATTTCTATTAAACTATTACGGATTGCTTTCACCCTGAAAGATTTTTGTTCTTCAGATGTCAATTTTTTAAAACTATTTCGGAAACCTATAAAATTGTAAAATGTGTTATCCAAATGGCCATAAAGCCAAAGCCTTAAATGGATTTCGTTATACTTTTCCATTGATTCGTAAATGCACTGCGCAATTTCGGGGACGTCCAGATTTTGGCTAAAAATTTTGTTGAACGTGTCAATGTCTGATAAATAACTGTTAATTTGCTGGTATTCAAAATTTTCAGTAGGATAAAGTAATCCATTCCATTTATAGGTTACTGCAAATTTTATTAAGGCATTTTGAGTAATCTTGATTAAGTCAAAAACCCCATCTATCTTAACATTCTTATTGTCGTTTTTGTAACGTAAGAGGAATTTAATTTTAAAATAGTCATTAATTACATCTTGATTATTAGTGACATAATCAAATGCATCAAAATTATTATCAACACCAAATATCCAAATGACAAATTTTTGATACGATGTCAAGGATATATTTAAAAGCTTGATTATTTGACCAAATCGTTCGCTAAATTCTTTTTCAAATACCTGCAAATATCTGATCAGTTTTGGGTATTCGGCTTCAAAATCCAATTCTTTTGATGTTACGATTTCAAGGAGATATTGCTCTAATATTTCTTGAAGAACGTCCTTATGTTTAAATTCACCATTTTCATCTTTTTTTTGAAGTAATAATCGAACTGCTTTAAAATTGCTCAGATCGAAATTTTCAATAATGTATTTGTCAGGTATGTTATCAATGAATTCATGTAACCATAAATCCATAATTTCTACCGGTTTCAAATGTGAGAGAAGCTTTGATTTAATTTTATCGTACAGGTCAGGTAAACGGGTGTCTTTGTCACAATGAACAATACTTAATAAAGTCTTGGTATCATTATTTAGCCATTCAATTTTCCTGCTTTTTTCTAAGAAATCGAAATAGTTTGCCAAAATAATATCTCTATCAGGCAGAGATACTTTTGTGGCGATAATTCTTTTGTCATCAGCACTTGAGCTAATAAAATAATCCTTTATTGTTTCAAGATCATAAGAAGCTATTACATCTGTCTCCCAGAGTTGAATTAAGTACGGCTCTGCAACATAAGCTTTAAGCGTATCAAAATCAGGCTTGAAAGTATACTGTGTTTTGTATTTATTAATTAGCTTTATTAAGGAAATGTATTCCTCAGTATTATTAACAAAACCTGAATTAATCAATTCCAAACCAAATTTTTCAGAAATTGATAATTCTTTGTTTTCATTTGAAACTTGATTGATGTAATCCTTTAGGGCAGGAATTTGAAAATCACTGTATTGCTGATTAAGAAATGTTAAATCTTTTTCAAAAGTTATTGGATAGGCAAAGAAGGCAAATAGTTGAGTTTGGTCATTTTTGGATTTAACCGGGTTAAATACAACTAATTGGCCGTTTTTAACCTTTTTGGAATAAACAAGCCTTGTATGAAACAAAAAAATCTGTTTACCTGTTGTTGGGTAATCTATAAAACCAAATTTTTCGTTCCAATTGTAAATAGTTCCAATTTTACACTGATATTCCTTAAGATTTCCATGACTCATAAAATTAAGGTTGTGCGCTTTTAAGCCACCTCTGTGTTTTTCTGATGTACTTTCTGATACCGTAAATGTTAATATATCAAGTAGTTTTAAACGATCCCTAAGGTCATTGGATAGATTACTTGAATGAAAAAAAATACTTTTTTCAAATTCCGGGCATTCAATAAAACCATAAGTAAAATTCCAGTAAATTACTTTGCCTGTATGAACTTTTTTCTTGTCAAAACTCATGTTGTTCTTTTGGTTTTAATTTGATAATCATTTTAATAATTTGGCTAATTTCTAAAAAGCTTGACCCTCCAAAACCACATCCCCGCAAGCTTCAACAAAGCTCTCCTTCAGCGTTATTTGATAAATATCATATTACTTTGGTATCCAGCTGGTTATTCCTTGCTAAATGCCACAATAATAAGTGCATTAATTATTTTCTATCCCAATTATTGCGATAGGTGTAGCCTGGTAGGTCATATCTTCATTAATTTTTCCAGTGTAAATCAATTCCCGATGAAGCAGTTCCAACAGTCGTTGTTTCATTTTGATTGCATACGATTTCCAATAGTCGGGTGTTTTTAAGGTCGGTAAATTCATGTTTAACAGGTTTCCCTCAATGCGTTCGAGCCATGGAGCGCGTGACCCATCTTCACTCAGTCCGATTTTGACTATGTTAAGGTTGGTCTGGCTGTCTTTGCCCTGAACATTTACTTTCCAGATTGTAAGCAATCCACTTCCGTTAACACCACTAATTTTACCGGCAATGGCACGAAAACCATTTTCAGTTTCAATGTAACGACTGAGCATTTGGTGAATTACGGGATGCTCGAGCCCAAGAAGTTGCAATTTTTCTTCTTGTAAGGCAAGATCACGATCTGTAGTAAATAAAAAGGAAAATCCATTTTTTAATGTCAACTCCCAAATAACTTCATTTTGTTTTTTAAACACTGAGCCTGATCGTGAGGCAGCTTTTCCGACAAAGTTTACTAAACGTAACATACCACGACCGTTGTCATCAAATTTCTGATAATCCCCAAGGTTAAACCGATCCAAATCCTGAAAAAGCTCAAACACAACTTGCCGGGCTAAATTTGCATTTTCCAGGGCTACTTCAATCTCCTGCCGTGTTCGTTTCAGGGTAGGATCATTAACAGCATCCTGATAAAGCCTGTCGTAGCTTAATGCACTACTGAGCTGACCTAATACCTGGGTTCTGAGATCTTCAGCAATCTGTCCATGTTCATCTAATTTACCGAGTGTTTTTGCGATATCGATCAGTTTCTCTTCAAGCAGCAGAAATATTTTACCTTCGATTGTATCTGCTGCAACGAGATTATAAACCTGAGCTGCTGATACCTGTCCATAACGATGGATGCGTCCAATCCGTTGTTCAAGATCCATTGGATTCCATGGCAAATCATAGTTGAAAAGCACCCTGGCAAATTGTAGATTTATTCCTTCGCGACCGGCGGCTGTGCATACCAGGATTTTAGGCCCATCCTTGCGTTTAAACCTTTTTTGGGAAGCGGTTTTGGCCCCGTGATCGCCCCCTTTTAAAACATCAACCCCTTTGCCGGGAAACACAGTATCGAGTTGCAGCTTGATAGCCTCTACTGTCCCAAGATAGGTTGCGAAAACAACAATTTTCTCGTCAGGATTATGTTGCCAGATCTGTTGGAGTGCCTTGACAAGTACATTCGTTTTAGACTCAATACCAACCGGAAATTGGGTCAATAAATCCATTATTCGTTGTCGCTCTTCTGGTAAAGCAACAGACACAAGCATAGTAGCAGATTCTGCACCGGCATCAGCGGCATATTCTGAATCAGAATAATTATCGGCAGATGTTACAAATGCTTGTGCTTCACCGCGTTTTTTGAGGAGAATGTATTTCGTGTCAGCTAAAATTTGATCTGCCTGTGCATTCCCAATTGGATCGTAACCAATCGAATACATTTCATGAATAATTTGTCTGGATTCATTAAGAACCTGATTTCGACCATCTACATCCAGCATTTCATCACGGACAATTCCTTCCTGAATAGATAGCATCAGTAAACGTCGTCTCAATGTCATATAAATCGCAGCAAAACTACTTGCAGCAATCTTTTGAAAAATGGTCATTACAAAACCAAGACCACGTCCTTTACTTCCTTGTTGTGCAGCAAGGTTGTAACCATCTCGAAGGTAATCGAGTAATGCGGTATAAAAAACCTTTTCTTTTTCTGAAAGGTTAAAGCTTTCGGTATGAACGACACGGCGAAGAAAAAGCGGACTGCCGTCCTGTGCACACGCATCTGCTTTGGTACGGCGGATTACAACCGCATTTAAACGGTGCCGGTTATTGAGCATATCACCATAGTCTTCAAATAGGTTTGGATTTAACAGGTTTATTAATCCCCAGAACCTGAAATGATCGCCCTGATGCGGTGTTGCAGACATCATGATCAAATCGCGACAATGATCACGAATAGCCTCAGCAAGTTTAAAGTTCTCCGTTTTTTTTACTTTGTTGCCATTCCGGTAAACACTAAGGTGATGAGCTTCATCAAAAACAACAAGATCCCAGGGGGGTGCATCGAGTATATTTTTTATTCTAACTGTGCGCTTCAAGGTATCAACTGATGCTATCAACCGATCATGTTTTGCAAATGCATTGGATTTACGGTCGGTAACATCTCCTTCACTTCCGAAAACCTCAAAATCAAGATTAAACACATCATTCAGCTCCCTGCGCCAGTTTTCCACCAAACCTGCTGGTACAATCATAAGCGCTCTTTGTAATTCACCTCTTGATACCAATTCCCTGAGAATTAGTGCTGCTTCAATGGTTTTTCCGAGACCTACCTCATCAGCAATCAGAAACCTTTTGGGGCGGGCATTTGCAATACGGTGAACAAGTACAACCTGGTGAGGTAAAAGATCAACTTTTGCTGAGGTTAAAATGGCAGCACTTTCCATTAATGGAATTTCTTCAGCTTCGATAGAAAGCCAGATGCGGTCAATTCCTTCCGGAGTTGCAGGTACCATACCCTGAACAATCTGATCAAAAGCATCCGTTTTAACGTGTAAAGAATCAACGGGAACCTGGCGCTCGCCAACACTGCGGAAAAATACGGTTACGTATCCCTTATGCTCAATGCCGGCCACTATACCTTCACCAAGCTCGGGATGATTTACTTTAAGACCAGGTTTGATATTAAGAGATTCGGGCGACATAGTATCCTATAATTACCTCTGATTCTGGTTTGTCTCCTTCACGAACAATGCGCTTCATGTTGATTGTGGCGCTTCCATCCCACAGCCCTTTGGACAATCTTATTTGCTTTTGATCCCTGCGATGGAACAAAACTTCTTCCTCCAGGGCAGTTTCCCTGAAAGCATTGCTATGAGCAGAAAAACCGAATACTATTCCACAATTACTCCAACGATTCTGAATATCAATTATAAGCGGACGAATCCGATGTGAAAGAAATTCTTCTGCATCCTGTACCTCCATGGTTTCGATAATTGTCTCGAGCCCTGAAATGAGAATTGTTTTACCTGAACCTGGCGGTGTTATGGGGAGCTTGTTTCTCCAGGAAAGTATTTGCCTTAACGAGATAACTGATTCATCTGCAATGAATGGACTGAGGCTCTTTTGATCAAAAACTACGCTTGAGCCTTTTCTCTGCCATACGGTATTAGAGATTGTTTCCATTATTCAGCCTCCTCCAGAATTTCAAAGAGTGATAGTTGTTTTATTTCAGATTTACCTTTATTTTTTCGCCATGATTCGACCAATTGGGCTGCCGTTTTTGCAGCCAAACGATTGGCTGCAGAATGATCTACTTCTCCATACCATTTAAGAATTTCATCTACTGACTTCTTAATGCGGAAATTTGGATTATTCAATTCGGCTTCTATTTTAACACCGGAATTGGGTAATGCTGCACCAATAAGGAAATGTGCCTGATCAAGGTCGGTTTTGATTACTTTGCGATTTCGGCCACGTTCAGTAAAATAGGCAAAACGTTCGCTGATCGGGATAAGATTGACTTCTCTGCTAATAACATTTATCCATCCCCGGGCTTCCAAATCACCCTGTGAAACTCCGGTGCCCCGAAGGGTTTTATGAAGTTCGTCACGATCCATTCCGATGCGTTGCTTGAAAAGGCGCAAATAAAGCCGGCTTGTAGGTTCGGCGCTTTCTGGCGGACGTAAGCCACCTGTTTGTGCGGTATCTTCGAGCAGGTCGTCCAAAAGCTGGTTAATTCCCAACAGAGCGTCTCTCACCTCCAGTATTTGACCATCACCACTGAAAACCTGTCCATAATGTCTTGAATAGAACTCAAGTGATTTGCCACGCAGGATCACCCGTAAATCAGATTCAGGTAAAGTTTTTCCGTGAGTGTGCTCCAGAAGTTCCTTTAGCCGGATGGCTTCCTCTTTAACCCACCGGCGCATACGAGCCCAACTTACAGGTTCTGGCAATATAATGCGTTTTCGGCAAACATGAATGATGTCGTACTCGATCTTTTGAGCTCCAAAAGTTCCGGGTTTACCTCCTTCTCCCTTTGTTTCATCACTTCGGATGGGATAAGTTGCTACCAAAACGTATCCCGCATTAAATAGAGCCATAAGAATATCGATCCATACCTCATCGTCATTGTGATGAAAGGTAAAAGCCATAATTCCACCATCTTTAAGGCGGCGACCTGCCTCTGCCCACGCTTCAGACAAGGTCTGACAATAAAAATCGCCGGAAGGTTGAAGGCGGTAAAGTGGATTCATATCTTTATAGGTGAGTGCTTCATCTCCAGTTAATAACCGGATTTTGGAAAGGTGCTTAGCCTCAATAAAAATATCTTTCTCGTAATCTTGTCTGTCATCTGGATGTTCAGCAGGGTTATCGATAGCTTCCAAACTATGAGGTGTTCTTTCTGATTGAAAATAAGATGATTCAGCAAGGCCTGCATACCATTTTTGTAAAGGTATCCTGAGCCAAACATAAAAGAAGTCGGATAAGTCAGCATAGAAAAGGTTGTTCCCGAAAGGTGGATCGGTTATTACTAAATCGAATTGGTCGTTGCCAAGCATTGATAGGTCAGTGGAAGAGCCACAAAAGGGTTCATTACCTGGAATTATTGGATCTTCCATTTGTACTGTTGCTGAATTACCCTCTGTAAGTGGTTCGAAAGGAGCTTTTACCCATTTAAGAGCATTCAATACACCTTCTGTATAAGCGCCCCATTTACCACTCCCTATCTGATTAAAAACACATGTTTCTACAACAAGATTCTTAGGGTGGAAATTTGGATTTGAAAGTGCTGCAGCTAATTGGTCATTCCTTTGATGGTAAAAGGAGAACATTGACATAGATCTCAGATATTGCTGAAATGCTCCTAACGCTTGTTCCCGAACATCGAGAGACCACTTATCCTCAGGAGCTTCAGTGATGGCCTTGAGCAGTTGCGTATGCACTATAAGTTGACGAGGATTAAACATTTTCCACCAATGAGTATAACCCCAACCAAACTGATTCTGAAGCATACTTGTATTTGTAGGGGTGCCAATAGGGTAACGAAAAATTTCAGTTTTAGGCCAAAACATTGCCAAATCCTCCTCAGAACGACTTATCCATTCTGTTTCTGTTGCATTGAATCGTATGATATCATTACTATCCGGTGTTTTAAAAAAACGGCCGCCATAATTATAACCCTCGGATTCACATACTGGACAATGGCATTGGAGAGTGTATGCTGCTATTGGTGCAGTATGACCAGTTGGACTAACAGATTCAAGTGTATTATTTTCACGACCACAGGCTGCACAAGTGAAATGAGCAAGGCGTGGCACGGTTCCTTGACTGGTTTTGATGCTTGTTCCGTCAGCAAATGTAATTTCCTCAGGAAGGGATTTACTTCGGACCTCAATGATATTAAGTTTCTCGAAACGGTTCAGGAACCATTCCGATGAATTCTTCGCAGATGCACCAGCCCAGCCACCCAATTCATTGTCACCATTAAAACCAGAATCTCCAATCATCCATTTTGGATGAATTAGCAGAAACATTTGTATCTTCTTCTTCTGAATTTTAAATGCTGCCTTTTTTCTATCTGAAGATTTTATAGCAGAACGATGATGATTTTCAAGAACATCAGCAATTTTTTTTCCTGCAAATGAACCACAGTCCGGACAACAAAGTCCTTTTTCAGTGATCAATATATCTTTTAGTTTCAGACAACGTTCGATGGTATCATTCACCGATCCTTTATCATAGTCTTTTAAGAGTTTAGCAAAAAGCTGACTTAGCTCAGTAAAAGGTAGGCTGTCTTCTGTTACAACTCGTTCAGCACCGGGTGCCATACGGGTTTCTCCAAGTTCGGCATGAAACTTTGTTGCACATTTTGGACAGGTGAGCTCGACAAAATCAGTGGATAAGTTTTTCTCGGCTATCAGCGGTGTCCTGAAAATCGGGGTGCGATGCCCGCAACCTTTGGCCTGACAAGGTCCATGTTTCGCCCAGAAAGTATAGATAACTTCAGGCCCTTCCCAACGATAAAGTGAGCGTTGTTCAGGGGATAAATCTATCGGATCAATATCTACTATTTCACCACTCTGTACCTCAATCCATTTTCCTTTATGGCCTCTTGGGCATGTAGTGGTATAAAATGGTTGAATCTGTGGTTTTACCTGCTTTTCGATATGCTCAAAAAGCGCTTTTACCTGTTCAGGATCGCTGCAGGCCAATTCGTTTTTTACTACAAACCAGGCAACAGGATTCAAATCAACACCAGTCATCTGCATGCCTAACCGTGAACCTTCAACAAGTGTTGTACCGCCACCCATAAAGCAGTCGAGTACTTTTAATTTCTTAAAAGACCCGGCTTTCTGATGGTTGCAGTAGTAATGATCCCACACAAGTTTCGCAGCTTCATTTGTTTCACTCGGCACTTCTGTGGCAGCTGCGATCAACAATGAGCGAAACACACTTGACTGCCTCCTTGCCCACCATTTGGACATTGAATAGATAGGTTTCTTGGCTGCACCTGAACTTGCCTCAAGGCCAGCAAGTGCGTTAATCTGTGCAATTGGAAAATCCACTTCAAGGCAGGTCAGTTTACGATTGGGGTCCGAGAAATCCGGCACGGGCAGTTTAATGGCTTTCCCCAATTTTTCAGGTAGTATTACTGCCTGTTTGGTGGCTTTCGTTACAATAGTTTTTTTTGACACTTGTTTGCTCTGGTAATCAACTTCACTTTCCCAGAGCATCGTTTGTTTTGGATTATCACTCATAATGCTGGTAATTCAATATAGGGTACTGCCACTTCAAGGAGGCTCATCCCACCATGACACAGGTCGGGAAATCCACCCTGGACATTCCATTTACGCTGTCCCATAACGATATGTTGTTTATTATGTGTCATTAAAATGGGTGGCATGAAATTTTTTTGAGAAGGTTGTAAGATGGGTTTATAACGGGATGCACCAAAAGTTTCTCTTAATATTTTAACCGCATCGGTATCTTCAACTTCGGATGAAAACCTTTTACTTACTGCATAGCCATGATCAGATGTTATGACCAGATTGCGTCCCTGACGTAGTCTATTTAAAAAGTTCCAAAAATCATCCCCTTTTAAGGTTGATGATGCAATATTTGCAATCTGATCAGGTAGTTTGCGCTGAAGATGAATCAGATCATCGAGCCAGGTATGCCAGATAACTATATTTGGTAAAGGACGAACAGTACAATCGCTAAAAGGCATACTTAACACATCGGTATAGCAATTTGCACCGAACAACGAAAAAGTCCCTGGTTTTGTGTTATTGGTTAATGCACTTCGCGTCGGAAGCCCGATGGCTTTCGCAAATTGGTCGGTAGTAGAAGGACATTCCGAACCTGTAACTTTCACATCAAGAGGAATAATTTCACGGGTTGCTGCAGCAGTCAAAAGCATCGGCATTTCACGGAGTGAAAGGGCATCAAGAATCAGGACGGCTTTACCCGAACCCTGGTTTGTCCATTCCTTCAACACTGCTGATGTTTTAACTGCTGCCTCAGGATAAGATTCCCATAATTCCCAGGCAGCTTCAGTTAAAAGCCGGTCAGGAATGACCGTTGCATCGTGCATTGCAACAGGCGAATAATGTTGTTTAGTGATGTCCAGCATGGATGAAAATATTGACATCCAGGCAGTTTCTGGTTTCTGCGAATCGAGAATAATGCCAGTCCAATTTATGCTCATTCATTACTCCCTTCTTTATAGGAAATGTCCAAAGTAGCTTTGAAAGTTGAAGGAATACGCTGGAGGATTTGCTTTATTTGCTGGGCTGTCAATCCCGAAAATTCGATACGTGCACTATCAATTGATTGATCCGGTGAAATACCCCACGATTCGAAACACCCTGAAAGATTAACGCCGATCGCTGGCTCCGAAGACTTTTTATTTCTGATGTCTGGAATAATCACCGGAGGAATTATTGCAGTTATTGGGTCTTCATCCGTCTCATTATTTTTTGGTGATGCAGGTTTGTACGAAGTACCATTTCCGTTTTTTGCTTCTGGTGGAGGTGTTGTTATAACAGGTTGGCCAGCATAGGTTGGGGTTTTTGAAACAATAACATTACCACCACCAACGGCGCCTGGTAAACCAAGCTGAACCTGTCGCATTTCCTGTCCGGTACGAAAAGCCTTTGACCTGATATATCGTAATGCATCTGCGTCAGATGAGTCTTCTGGCCGTCGCCCGATCCAGGTACTACCAACATTTAGGACGACGTCACCACTTGTGGCAATATCAAGGATTTTTTCGTAGATTTTGGTTTCACCTAAAAATGGGATCGCCTCTCTCACATTTGGAGGTGGTGGTTCGATGAGATCATCCATTAATGAACCAACAAAATCAGAATCTTTTGCCCTATCAAGAACAAACTTTTTGAATTCGTTAGGGTCAAACAAATCTGATAGGATTTTGGCTTCTACAGCTGAAGGAATCTCACCACCCTGTTCGGTAATTTTTTCAATATCAAAAACGCAATTATGAGGTTGTTGGAAATCCCACTTTCGTAAGATAGCAACCCGGTTGAAGCGAGACTTCAAAGTAGTTCGTAACGGTCGGTCGAAATCTTGCAAAAGTGATCTGTAAACTATTTCATTGCCCCAACCTTGAGGCGAGCAAAGGAAACTACAACGAGCCGAGAAGACAAGCTCTGTATCCGAATAAATGCCATGAGTGTTGATAGCAGGTAGTAAAAACCGTATCGTATTCCTGCGCTTTGAAACATGCTTTGCCAGCCATTCACCGAGGCATGAATTAATCCCAGTCTTATCACCTTCAATCTGATCAGGTATTACCAGAATAACAGGGCGGTCCCATTTTGAGGGTTTATCTATATCATCAACCTCATTCCAGGGATCATTCTTCCAGTTCGAACCAAGGATGATGACTCTTGATGGAGGTTGAGTAGTTTCAGGAACAAAAATATGAAGCAATGTTTTTCTGATGTGACTGATGTCCTTTCCCGGGTAAACCGTCATTCCTGCAGTTGGAACTGCACCAACATCCCAAAGTTTGTGGTTCTTTGCACATGCACGAACTTTCGACCTTGGATTTTCGGTAACACCAAGTTTTAATGGACCTCCTGGTACCTCATCACCATGGATATTAACACTATTCTCGATTAGTAATGCAAGTTCAGCCTGATAGGCATTATCGTCGATGACTATGTTTCTTGTAATATCGAGGTGAAGCTCAACAGGTTTACCACCTGCTGTCCTACCTGGAGATAGGGATCTCATCCAAATAGAACTCAATAATTCCCGGGCGTTTGCTATTGATAATCCTGATTCGAGAACATCTTCAAGGTTGCGTTGAGCAATTTGTCTGAGTTTCTCCTGACCTGCTTGAACAGAAATCGAATCAACAAGGGTTTGAACTTCTTCTGATTTACCATCAACATAGAAATCGGCAGGAGTGATAAATGGGACTGCATCTCCACGACTTTTATAAACCTGTGCTAAGATCCGAATCATATCACGTGTTTCCTGTGCCACAGAGGAAAGTAGAATGTGGTCTTCCAGGAGATCAAGTAACTCTGGGCTGAAAGGCCAACATGAAAATGTCTCTTGTTGAATTCGCTCTTTTTCAGCTTCTGATTTATTAGAGTGAACCAATCGAAACCGTTCATTCGCATAGGTTGCACCGATATTTAAGATTTCAGCTTCTGAGATATTTCGCCGGTTTTCGAAAAGACGATGAAGGAGCAACTTTTGGCGATCCTGCTTTGCAGAAGGCCCACGAAAATCAATGATAACCGGACTTTGACGATGAACTTGCTGAAATGCATCGTTTTGGTTATTAAGCACAGAAATAACAAAAATCAGAATTTCTGGCCTGTCTTTGGCAATTTCGGAAAGAATCTGTACAAAATTGAATGCGTATTGTTTTAGAAGGATGCCTGACTTGGGATCTTTGTCGGGCAAGCCAGTGTACCAGGTCTGAAATTCATCCAGAATAAGGCAGGTAGGATATTCTTCGAACATTTTTTCCATGAGTGTCCGGGGAGGAAACGGATTGTTCATATTTTCAAACCTGCCCCTGTAATATTCCCCTTTAGGGTGTCTTTCAAATAAAAGATCCCAAAGCAAGAAATATTCATGGTTGTGAACTGGTTCGGAAATGGGAAAATAACCTTTTACCATCTCAAAATTTTTTAGCTCATCACTACCAGTATTTGTTGCCCAATCTTTTAGCCATTTTTCAATAATTATTGGTGATTGAATTGCATGATGCATCACTGCCATAATATGAGATTTTCCACGGCCACGATCTCCCATAAGGATAATGGGGCAGCCACTTCTTCTTGAGCTTATTGCCTTTAAAGCAGTTTGCACATCTGCTGTCGGAAATGTAATTGACAGAATTTCATCAGGAGATTTTTGTGCTGCACCTTGATTATCAGGTGTTGTAAGGGCAATTGCAGTGCCAGGCATGTGTGTCCCAAGAAATTCATCTCTAAGTTTTAGACCTATCATTGTTGTTCCTCTTTTAAACGGTATTGTTGGCAAATACTAAATATTTTGTCGTGGTTTTCGCAAACCAGGTTAAAGTTTAATCCATTGTCACTGTAAATAGGCTGCTAAAAAACAATAAAAGTTCATTTTTAATAATTAACAAATTGAGTTTTAAAATCGCCTATCCATGACTCCACATTACATTCCCGGAAAATCCCAGCTAAATTAAGGAAGTAAATCAGGTTTTTCGAAATAAGCGATTATTCCTTTTGAGAACGAGCAAATCTAAACAAATTACAGCATTTGATTTCGATTAAAGCAAATAGAGACCTCAATTTAAAAGCGTTCTAAGAGGAAACTATGCATTTAATGTGATAAACCCTTTACAAAAGGTTCTTTTTTTATTTGGCTATTTATTTACATTTGCAGCATGAAACCTCACATCACCTGCCTGATAGCAATACCAAAGGACAGCCTAAAGCTACACCGAAATCCGGAATGCTGTTGTTTGGTTCCATTTTGTAGTGTGATAGCCCAAAACAGGATTGCTTTTTTGAATACGTCCGGCCAATTCGTTGTGTAAAAACCACTATGGACCTTTTGATGATGCAATTCACTAATTTTAACTTAAAAGTATAATTAATTCTTGTAATTAATCATTAAGTGAATAACTTTGCAAAAATTTTAAGAATAGAAGGTTTTACCGGAAACAGGGTAAAGTATTACTCAGTTTGGGTAGAAGGACGAGAATCCAATGAATTTGAGGATTTTATCAGCAGGCACATTGGATTATCGGTAATCGAAGAGCAACTGAATTATTTAATAAGAGTACTCGAAAAATTTTCAAATGAAGGTGCAAGAAAGCATTATTTCAGGGAGGAGCGTGCATTTCATGCCTTACCTCCAAAAGCCAGGTATCTCGAATTTGACCTTGGACGGGAACAAATCAGGCTCTATTGCCTGTATGTTTCCGATAACATCGTTTTTCTGTTCAACGGCGGAATTAAAACAAAAGATAAAGCACAGGATTGTAAAAACGTAAAAGCGTTTTTTAAGGAAGCAGAAAAGTTTACCCAGATTATAGATGATATGATCAAAGACAAGCAAATTGTCTTAAACAAGAATTTTACAGAAATACTAAACTACGAAGAAATAGAATTATGGCTGACTTAAATGACATGTTAAAACAGATTAGGGAGAGGACTACGCCTGATCAGGAACGTTTTGTTGATGAAAACATGGCCATTGTGGACTACATTCATCAATTACTTAACGAGAAAAAAATGAAGCCGATTGACCTTGCACGTAAACTTGAAAAAACACCGGCAGAGATCAGCAAATGGCTTAGCGGCACACACAACCTTACGCTTCAAAGTATTACTAAAATCGAAGCTGCTTTGAATGAGGATATTATTATGACTCCGGTTCAGGCAAAATCGAAGTACGAATCCATAAAGTATGTCACTTTAAAGGTTTTTGGAAATGTAAATTCCCAGGACACTTCATTGAAAGAAAGCAATTCGTATGAAGATTTTAAATGGAGTATAGAAAGCTGCAGTCAGGGAATCAGGTCTTTAAAAAGTGCATCATGACAACAAAAAGTAATGCAAAAATTGAGAGCGAAAAACTTCACCTGTTTGCGGTGAAAGTATTTAAAGCTTGTCTTGATACTGAAGAACATTTCAGGGATAACCCCAAAAAAGTAACCGAATATCTTATTAATACTGCCTCTGATACTTCATTCAGCATCAGCGAAAAAAGATGTCGTTTCAGATTGTTTTTTAAATTCTCAGCAATTGATGACGAGCGCAATCCGGTCGGTCTTGAGGCTGAGTTCGGCATCGAATTCCATTTTATCATTGATAATATTGAGGACTTTCTTATTCATAAAGTCGATGATGAAGTATTTATTGACAGCCAGTTAGGTGTAACGTTGTGTGGGATCAGTTACTCTACTGCACGTGGAATAATTATTGAAAAGATGCAGGGAACCTATTTTGACGGAGTGATTTTACCGATTGTTTCCCCGGCGAAATTGCTCGAAGATCAACGAAAAGTGACAAAAGGGTAATTGCCATTCCTACTCCTGAAAGGAACAGGATGAAACCGTCGTGAGGAATGTTCACAAAAAACCAATTTCAGAAGTAAATTTTTCGGCTCAAAATTTTGTAATCAACCTGCCGTGCCCTCCCTCACCTCGGCCCTGGCCTGTCCATCGTCCTTGCAATCTGGAACTCCTTTTCGAAAGGTAGCTGAAGTTTAGATAATAGCTCTGGCTTGGCAAGTTTCCAGCTTACATAATAGTAGGCCAAAATCTGGTAATTCGTGCATGAACAGATGCTCACTACAGGATAATCGGGTTTAAACCCGGCAGATTTGCTTGGGCCTTCCATAATATTCCGCAAATTCGACCTATGCTGCCCGAAATCCTGAAAAGGTGTCAAATGTAATCACTATTTGCCGAACCCAAAAAAGCACGATGGAAAATTATCAAGCAGTTGGGGTGGTTTCGCTATAAAACAGATAGTTAAATACTTGCTTTTAAAAAGGCAGGAAAGTGGATGCGGTTTATTACGGTTCAATCCAGAATAAAAAAAAACTATCCTGATCGGTAAACCAGGATAGAATTAAACATTATGCCAATAAATTTAAAACCGTACATGCAAATGTAGCCTAAATTATTACGAAAGTCAAGCCCTTTTTTGGTTTTTTTTTGACATTCCAATATTTTAGGTCTTGGATACAACAAAGACATTTGAATATTTGGATGACTCAAACATTTCATTCAGAAAAAGCTTTTTGCACCTAAAGTGGTGTAGCGCCTTTTACCTGGTCCTATTTGGTCTCACCATCATCGGTTGCCGTATCCGGTTCTTTCAAAATCTTGTTAACGTCCTCCTCAGTTGTTGTTAATTTTAACCTGCAAATCTTGATTAATTGCGCGGCTCTTTTAACCTTTTCGGAAAGCTCGTCCACAGAGATTTCCCCTTTTTCGATTTCGGATACAATCGTTTGAAGTTCGTCAAATGCTTCGGTGTAATTCATGATTGACTCTGGATTTCAGATTATGAAATCAAAATATTCCCGAACACTCCTGCAACTATTTTCTTTTTCTGATGTTAAAAGCCAAAACTTTAGCATCTTTGCTAAGATAAAAAAAAACAGAAATTAGCATTTTAAAACACGATAAACTAAATTGTAACAATATGAAACTTGGATTTGTTGGATTAGGAAAAATGGGTGCAAATATGGTGGAGCGCCTTTTGAACTTCGGGCACGAAGTTGTAGTTTACAATCGCAGCCGTGGTGCAGTCGATAAATTGGTCGAAAAGGGTGCCTTGCCTTCTGACTCGCTCAAAGACCTCACCTCACAACTTTCAGGACGCAAAATCGTCTGGTTGATGGTTCCTTCGGGTGCACCTGTTGATGATGCTATTGAGAAACTCCTTGGATTTTTAAACCCCGGCGACATCATCATCGACGGTGGAAATTCAAATTATAAACAAACGCAGGAACGATCAAAACTGACTGCAGGTCATCAGATAAACTATCTCGACTGTGGCACCAGCGGCGGAGTCTGGGGATTGCAAAATGGTTACAGCCTCATGTCGGGTGGCGACAAAGAAGCATCAGAATTTGTTTATCCCATTTATAAATCGCTTGCACCCGAAAGTGGGTACACCTATTGTGGCGAGAGTGGCGCAGGCCATTTCGTAAAAATGATTCACAACGGCATCGAATATGGCATGATGCAAGCCTTTGCCGAAGGTTTCGAAATCATGGAGAAATCACCCTTCAATCTCGACCTCACCGCTATTGCAACCGGCTGGCAATACAGCAGTGTTGTGCGTTCCTGGTTGCTGGAGCTGATGGTGCTCGCCTTAAATGAAGATCCAAAACTCGAAAAGCTGAAAGATTATGTCGAAGACAGCGGCGAAGGCCGGTGGACGGTTCAGGCTGCCATCGATCTGAATGTTCCGGCACATGTTATCACTGCCTCATTATTTACACGCTTTCAGTCGCGGCAGGACGAATCGTTTGCCATGAAAGTGCTGGCCGCCCTCCGCAACCAGTTTGGCGGCCATGCTGTTGTAACAAAATAATCATGGATAAACCAAATAATATGGTCATGGTCATCTTCGGGGCAACCGGCGACCTGACCTACCGAAAACTTATTCCCGCACTTTATGCACTTTACAACCAGCAAATGCTGCCCGAAAAGTTCAGGGTGCTTGGGATTGGCCGCAGTGCAGTTTCCGTCATCGATTTCAGAGAAAAAATGATCCTGGGAATCAGGAAATTTTCGGAAGAAAAACACCTCGACGACCAGCAAATCATCGAATTTTCGAATTGTTTATCCTATTTTCATATGGATTTTAACGATTTGGGAGATTATCTGAAGCTAAAAATTGCCTTAAAAGAGCTGGAGGAATGTGACGACAAATGTGGCAACTATCTCTTTTACCTCTCGATGCCTCCCGACATGTTCAGCATTATTGCCGGAAATCTTGGAAAAGTGGGATTAAGCAGCACCGATGACGGATTTAGAAGACTCATTGTTGAAAAGCCTTTTGGCTACGATCTGGAATCCGGGCTTGAGCTAAACCGCAGGCTTCATGAAGCTTTTGATGAAAGTCAGATTTACCGCATCGACCATTACCTCGGAAAGGAAACCGTCCAGAATTTGCTGGTGATGCGGTTTGCCAATGGCATTTTTGAACCTTTGTGGAACCGGAATTATGTGCATCATATCGAAATTACCTCGGCCGAAAGCATTGGTGTCGAAAGCCGTGGCGGATATTATGATGGTTCAGGTGCTTTACGTGATATGCTCCAAAACCATTTGTTGCAGGTTGTGGGTCTAACGGCGATGGAGCCACCAAGTTCGATGGATTCCGACGCAATCAGAAATGAAACACTCAAAGTTTTGCAGTCGTTAAAACCAATCACTGAAGATGAAGTTTCCAAACATGTTATTCGCGGGCAGTATGTTGCATCGCATGTTCGGGGCGAGTTGCAGCCCGGTTACCGCGAAGAAAAGGGAGTTAATCCTGATTCGCGCACCGAAACTTTTGTAGCCATGAAATTTTTTATCGACAACTGGCGCTGGGGCGGAGTTCCGTTTTATATCCGAACCGGAAAACGCCTTCCCACCAGAGTTACAGAGGTTGTTGTCCATTTCAGGCCTGCCCCGCACACCTTATTTCAGCAGGATGATTTTGCTATTCCAAACAATCAGCTCATTATACGTATTCAACCTGATGAAGGAATTTTGATAAAATTCGGAATGAAGCTTCCGGGAGCCGGATTCAACGTGAAAAGCGT
Source organism: uncultured Bacteroidota bacterium (assembly GCA_903944895.1). GTDB lineage: Bacteria > Bacteroidota > Bacteroidia > Bacteroidales > 4484-276 > CAJATL01. The sequence continues at coordinate 20,124 of CAJATL010000125.1, read as the reverse complement.
GAACATGGATTTTCATTACAGCGAACTCTCCGAAGTTCATCTTCCCTCGGCTTACGAAAGATTGATTTATGATGCAATGGTTGGCGATTCGACTTTGTACGCCCGCGCCGATGCCGTGGAAGCTGCATGGAAATTTGTGGCGCCCATCCAAAATGCATGGGCCACTAATCCCGAAATAAAAATGTACGGCTATCCGGCAGGTACGTGGGGGCCTGAAAATGCTGATGATTTAATCGAAGAAAAAGATATTAGCTGGCGATATCCATGTAAAAACCTGGCTGACGATGGCAATTACTGCGAATTATGACGACTGAAGTAAAAATTTATCCCACCATCGGGTTACTCGCTAAGGATTTTGCTGTGGAGATCATTTCAAAAATCAATGATTTGGCAGAGCAAGGAAAAGCTTTTTACGTCATGCTTTCAGGCGGAAATACCCCAAAATTGCTTTTTGGATTTCTGGCAAAATTATCATCAAAAGTAAAATGCTGGGAGCATGTTCATTTTTATTGGGGAGATGAGCGCTGCGTACCTCCCGAAGATTCCGAAAGTAATTATAAGATGGCAAAGGAAGAATTGCTGGACAAAATTCAGATCCCCGAAGTTAATATTCACCGGATTTTTGGTGAGAACGATCCTGAAAAAGAAGCCCTGCGCTACGCCAACGAAATTTCAAAAATTCCATATTTTGATCTGATTATGCTGGGAATGGGTGATGACGGGCACACGGTTTCTATCTTCCCGGAAAATCTGGTTCTGATGAATTCAAAAAAACTGTGCGAAGTATCCATTCATCCCAAAACAAAACAAAAGCGGGTTACCGTTTCCGGAAATGTGATTAACAAAGCTCTTGCTGTTGTATTTTTGGTAACCGGAAAAAACAAAGCTTCAATCATTGCCGAAATCTTCTCCAAAACCGGATCATACCTGACTTATCCTGCAACCCACATTCATCCCGAAAAGGGAGAATTAAAATGGCTTTTAGATGAGGATGCTGCTTCTTTAATAAAAGAGTCCAGTCTGAAAAGGCTCTACAAATTTTATAAATGTGGCTAAAGCCCTGAATATGACGGACATCAATTGCCCCGACCTTAAGGTCGGGGCAATTGAAAAAGCAATTAGTTACCGGGCTTTAGCCCAAAACCAGCCAGTTTTTGGACAGGACTCATAAAACAAAGCACAGTCTGAAAAGCCGAAACCTCACAGTCCGCCTGTTTACGGATGGTAAGTTTTAACTTAGTTAACCTTACTCAAAGAGAAATCCTAAATTTGCACGCTAAATAAAAAAATATGAAAAATCTGACTATCAACGATAAATGCATCAACACCATCCGGACACTGGCGATGGATGCCATACAAAAAGCAAACTCCGGCCATCCCGGCACACCCATGGCCATGGCCCCGGTGGCGTTTGCCCTTTATGACAGGCACCTCCGGCACAGTCCGGCAAATCCGCACTGGCCAAACCGCGACCGGTTTATTTTGTCGGCAGGCCATGCTTCGATGCTTTTGTACGGCACACTTCACGTGATGGGTTACAACGTCCCGCTCGACGACATCATCAATTTCAGGCAGTTGGGCAGCAAATGTCCGGGACATCCGGAATTTGGCCATACTCCCGGTGTTGAGACCACCACCGGCCCGCTCGGACAAGGCCTGGCAACAAGTGTTGGTTTTGCCGTTGCCCAAAAATGGCTGGCAACCCACTTTAACAGGCCCGGCTACAATTTGATGGATTACAATATTTTTTCCCTTGCGGGAGATGGCTGCATGATGGAAGGCATTTCCAGCGAAGCTGCCTCCATAGCCGGGCATCTTGGCCTCAATAACCTGGTCTGGATTTACGACAGCAACCAGATCACCATCGAAGGCAGGACTTCACTGGCTTTCAGCGAAGACGTTGCCGAAAGGTTTAAAGCCTATAACTGGAATGTGATTCTGGTAAATGATGCCAACGACGCCGGATTAATTGATGCCGCTTTGAAGGAAGCCTCCGAAGAAAAAGTAAAACCAACATTGATTGTTGTCGAAAGTATCATCGCCTACGGCGCCCCAACAAAACAAAATACTTCGGCAGCACATGGCTCCCCGCTTGGCGAAGACGAAATCAAAGCCACGAAACTTTTTTATGGTTGCGATCCAGACAAAAAATTCTTTGTTCCTGAGGAAGTTAATAATTATTCAGCTCAGATGGTTAAAAAAGGGTATTCACTGGAAGAGGAATGGGCCATCATGTTTTTGAAGTATTCCAAAGAATTTCCTGAACTTGCGAAGGAATTTACGCAAATTCAAAAAGGCGAATTGCCCACTGGTTGGGAAAACTCATTACCTCAATTTGATGCTAGTGAAAAAGGAATTTCCACAAGAAAAGTCGGTGGGATTGTCCTGAATGCCGTTGCTGCAAAAATTCCATGGTTAATGGGTGGTTCAGCCGATCTTGCGCCAAGCACATTAACCGATATCAAAAATTCGGGAAGCATTAAAAATGGCGATTTTTCTGGCAGAAATATTCATTACGGAATCCGTGAACACGCCATGGGCGCCATTGCCAACGGAATCTCCTTAAGCGGACTCAAGACTTACGCATCAACATTTATGGTGTTTTCCGATTATCTGAGGCCATCCATCCGGATGTCGGCAATGATGGGGCTTCCGGTACATTACATTTTTACCCACGACAGCATTGGTGTTGGCGAAGATGGCCCAACCCATCAGCCCATCGAACAAATAGCTGCCTTGCGTTCCATTCCTAATGTTGACGTGATCCGCCCTGCCGATGCCAACGAAGTTTCGGTACTCTGGAATCATATCCTGAATTTAAAGGATCGCCCGGCAATTACACTGTTAAGCCGCCAGGATTTACCGGTTTTCGACCGGAAGAAATATTCACCAGCCTCCGGAGCATTAAAAGGAGCCTATGTTTTAGCTGATTGTTCCGGCCTTCCGGAAGTAATTTTGATGGCCACAGGCTCGGAGGTTCAACTTTGCACCGCTGCTTACGAAGTTTTGATGAAAGAAGGAATTCAAACGAGAGTTGTAAGTATGCCTTGCTGGAGCCTTTTTGAGCGCCAACCGGCTGATTACATCGAATCGGTGATACCACCCTCAGTAAGAGCCAGGATTGCTGTTGAAGCCGGATCTGTTTTTGGCTGGGAACGGTACGTTGGACTTGACGGTAAAGTTATCGGGATGGAAACCTTCGGTGCATCGGCCCCTATAAATATTTTGATGGAGAAATTTGGTTTTACCACAGGAAATATCGTCAAAACGGCAAAAACGTTGACCGGAAGATAATCGTTGTCGGTTATCCCAATTCAGTCATTGGGTACTGTTTTGTTAAAACAACAAGTCTATCGTACGCTATTTGTTGTCTTTTATTAATTTTGTACACTTAAATGAAATTTAAAAATTATTTACATGATTTTTTTGGGGATTAATTTACAATGAACTCAAAAGCGAAACCTAACAGTTTGCCATTTAGCAGATGTTAGGTTTTTATCCTTCATGTTAATAGTCATTAAATCAAGTGATGAGAGAAACATTACACATAAAAATCGTAAAAAAATTATTATTCATTAAACAAAATCATTTACTTATGAGAGACACTTTTAAGTTGGGCGTGGCAATTGTTTTCCTTTTAATGATTGCCCAGATTATGTCGTGCAAAAAGGAGGATGCTGACACTGAAGTCATTTCGAGTTTTACCTACTCGATTGATACAGCCGATTATATGAAGGCTAATTTTAAGAGCTATTCAAATTATTTTGAAACGCTTGCATGGAATTTTGGCGACAACGCTGCAATCGAAACTGAGGAAGCCACAAGTCATGTTTATGCGGCTTTGGGAGTTTACACAGTAACTCTAACGGCCACTGCATCCGATGGAACCTTTGATGTTTACACCCAAACCGTGACAATCAGCGATCCAAATGCTGAACTCACAAAACTGGTTGGGGAGGTTTCGAAAAACTGGAAATTACTCCGCGATGTGAGTACCGGCGATTATCCGCTGGAAGTCGGGCCAATTGATCATTCGATGATCTGGTGGGCAGTTGGCCTTAATAACAACGAACTGGCAGGCCGTCCTTGCATGATGAATGATGAGTGGATATTTTTCAGAGATGGAACCATGCAATTTGATTCAAAAGGCGACTTTTGGAGAGAAGGTGGGATATTTCCGGGAGCCAACGTTTGCGGAAGCACCGACGATATGGTGAACAGCAAAGGTGAAGATTGTGGCGCCTGGGGAAGCGGAACGCATCAGTTTGAGCTGGTCAACGGAATTAGTCCGAAACTGAAGGCTCTGGGAAAAGGTGCTTTTATTGGTTTTTTCAAATCAGCCACTGATATCGAAGTTCCAAAATTGGATCCGATGGTTCAGGATTCGGTAATTTATGACGTTATAAAATTAACTGAAGGAACAACTGATACCCTGATCGTTCAGGCAAACTATAAATTTGAAGTTGGCGATCCAAATCCTAGCGGATATTGGAGGTACGTGCTTGTTCATTATGATAATCCTGATGATGAACCACCACTTCCAACCGAATAATTAAATTGAAGTTAAAAATCCTTAGGCCAACGGAAACCCGTGCCTCATCAGGTATTTTTTAAAATAAATTTTTAAATTTTTTATTATGAAGAAACTATTTACGTTGTTTTTTTTAGTGGCACTTTCGATTTCTGTTTTTGGACAGGACAGAATTATTTCAGGAAAAGTGACCGACGACCAGGGTGAAGGAATCCCCGGCGTTACAGTCCAGATTTTAGGCACACTTACAGGCACCACCACCGATATTGATGGTTCTTACAAAATAGCTGCAAAAGAAGGCGTTTTAAAATTCAGCTTTATTGGATTTGCATCTCAGGAAATACCAATAACCAGTGAAAACATCATTAATGTAGTTTTGCTGGAAACTGCGCAAACCCTCAACGAGGTTGTTGTAATTGGTTACGGCACTCAGAAAAAAAAGGATTTGACGACAGCAGTTTCTGTCGTTGGAGAAGCTGATATCAAAGACCGTCCGATTACTTCGCCGGCGCAGGCTTTGCAGGGAAAAGCTGCCGGCGTGCAGGTTACCCAGCCTTCTGGTAAGCCGGGCGTTGGAATGTCGGTTCGCGTTCGTGGTTCGACATCTGTTTTGGCAGGAAATGAGCCACTTTATGTTGTAGATGGCGTTCCGACAACCGATATCAATGGATTAAACCCGACCGATATCGCCACCATGAGTGTTTTAAAGGACGCTTCCTCAGCAGCAATTTATGGTGCCCGCGCCGCCAACGGCGTTGTGCTTATCACCACTAAAAGGGGGAAAGATGCTGCCCCGGTTGTAAGTTTTAATGCTTATTATGGTATTTCAAATATCCGCAAAACCATCGATGTGTTAAACACCAGAGAATATCGCGATCTCATGCAGGAAATCGGCCTCACGGTTGATCCTACGCGAACCGATTTTAACAACTGGAGCGATAAAACCTTTGGAACCGGACAAACCCAATCCTATCAGTTTTCATTTTCAGGCGGCACCGACAAATCGAAATATTTTGTTTCGGCCGGTTATTTAAGTGACGAAGGTATGGTTGCCCCGGCAAAATTCGACCGTTATTCGGTGAGGGTTAATCTTGACAATGAGTTGAACTCGTGGCTTAAAATCGGGACAAGTTTTAATATTTTAAGAATCAATACCAAAGATACTCCGGATAATGCAAGTTCAGGCAGAGGCGGCGTTATCATGAGCGCCCTCAATACTCCTCCCTTTTTAAATACTTACCAGGGAGAGAAAGATCCGGGATTTGTACTTACCGATAAAACCTGGTATGATCCAAATCCTTTTCAGCCGTCATGGGAAAACTCTGTTGCCTATATGGATGGAGCTGATCAGCAAACCGTTCAAAACCGGATGTCAGGAAATATCAACGCCGAAATCCGGTTGATGAAAGAGCTTACTTTTATTTCCAAACTTGGCGCGGATGCAAACAACAGCCAGTGGGATTATTATCTTGATCCTTTCCGCACCAATTACGGCCGCGTAAACAATGGTATTGGCAGGTCGAATAAATGGGTTGGCTTTACCTATTTATGGGAAAATACACTCAATTATGCCAAAACCTTCGACAAACACAATGTTTCGGCTATGTTGGGCAGCAGTGCCCAGAAATACCAGGGCAACAACACGTACATCGAAGGTAATGACTTTCCGGCTGATGTCTCGGTAAAAACAATTAATGCTGCAAATACAGTTACTGGAAGTACATCCAGGGATGAATGGGCGCTGGCATCATTTTTTGGAAGGGCAACGTATGACTATATGAGCAAATATTACCTCACCGTAAGTTTACGTCAGGACGGATCTTCCAAATTGGCCCATCAATGGGGAACCATGCCTTCATTCTCGGCTGGCTGGCGAATTTCGTCGGAAGAATTTATGAAAGGGATGACAAATATCGACGATTTAAAAATCCGTGGCGGCTGGGGAAAGAATGGAAACCAGGAAGGAATTCCCAACTACGCACGTTACGGTTTGATCGGATATTCACGTGTTACTCCTACAACCCCGCTTTCAGGGCCTGCTTCGTATCAATATACTTACGGAAATCCTGATTTGAGATGGGAAACCACCGCCCAAACAAACATCGGTTTTGATTTGACCATGTTTAACGCAAGGTTAACACTGACTGTGGATGCCTACGTCAAAAAAACCAGCGACGTTCTGCTCAATGTTCAGTTGCCAAGCACCTTGCCGATCACCACTATCCAAACCAATGCAGGCGAAATCGAAAACAGAGGTATCGAGTTCGATCTTAGTGGTATAATTATGGATAAAACCGTAAAATGGAATGCCGATCTCAATATGTCGTTTAACCGCAATGAAGTCATTTCCCTCGAATACACACCGGTGTATTATTTCGGAAGGATTTACAGCAACAACTCTGATGTTTCCATTGTAAAACCAGGTTTGCCTCTCGGCTCATTTTTCGGTTATGTATCCGAAGGTGTTGACCCGCATACCGGCGATCTTATCTATAAAGACATTGACAACAATGGTGTGATCAACAGCAGCGACCGCACCATTATTGGCGATGCACAGCCCGATTTTACCTTTGGGTTTACCAATAACTTTTCATACAAAAAATGGGATTTGAATATTTTCATCCAGGGAAGTGTTGGCAACGATATTTATAACGCCACCCGCATCGACCTCGAAGGGATGTTCGACAGCAAAAACCAGAGTAAAGTTGTTAATAACAGGTGGACACCTACCGACACGATTGCTGATATTCCCAGGCCAGGAAACATGGATAATGTGCGCAATTCGACCCGTTTTATCGAAGATGGATCGTATGTCAGGCTAAAAGCACTTACGCTATCCTACCGACTTATCGAAAACACTGAGAAGTTCAAAGCCATTAAAAAGCTATCCATCTATTTCAGCGGCGAAAACCTGCTGACTTTCACCAATTACAGCGGTTTCGATCCTGAAGTTAACGCTTTTGGCAACAGCGCCACCGAAATTGGCATCGACTATGGAACCTATCCACAGGCCAGGACATTCATTGTTGGTTTAAATGTTGAATTTTAATAATTACAATTATGAAAAAAATACTTAATATACTGTTTTCAGCGCTGCTCTTCACAACACTTTATTCGTGTGAAGATTTTCTCGACCTGCAGCCTGTTTCGAGCGGCATTGCTGTCGAAAATCAAAGCTCCGACTCTGTGCTGTATAAATCAGCAAGTGAGGCAGAAGCTGCATTGGCCGGTGTTTATGGCGATTTTAGAAATGAATACTGGGAGCTCGATTACTTTGTAAACGGCGATGCACAGGCCGACGATGCTTATGCCGGAGCCGATAATCCTTCAAACTTCCAGATTGATGATTACAATATCGACGCTACCAATTTAAATGTCACCCGCGACTGGGCCTACCTGTACTCGACCATTGGTAAAGCCAATCTTGTAATTGATAATGTTGACGCGGTTACCGATACTTTGCTCACCGCAACACGGCGAATGGAAATCAAAGCCGAAGCATCATTTGTCAGGGCTTTCATGTATTTCCAGCTGGTACGGCTTTGGGGTGATGTTCCATTGGTGCTCAACTCGGTGAGTTCATTCAACCTCGAAATTCTTCCGTTATTGTTTCCTCCGCGCACTCCGGCAGATTCGGTTTATGCACAGATCATCCTTGATCTTGAAACCGCTTTGCCAAATGTGCCTGTTTCGGCGATAAATAAAACCTATGCCTCCAAAGGTGCTGTTAATGCAGTGATGGCCAAAGTTTATGCTACCATCGAACCTCACGACTGGAACAAGGTTTCGCAATATTGTGATGCTGTAATTGCAGGTCCCTACAGTTTATTGACTGATTATGCACAACTCTGGGATAATGCTCACGAAAACTCAGAAGAAGCCATCTTTGAGATAAACTATGACGGAACAAGTTCAAGTGGAAACTGGGGCGTAAGTATGTTTTTGGGCTTTGACTGGAAGAAATTCAATATTCCATCCAACGACCTGGTGAAGGCCTTTGATGATGAAGGGGATATTATCAGAAAAGCTGAATCTATACTATTCCAGGATGTTTCAGGCAAATGGAGCGATTCTCACTGGCCACAGACAAGTTATCCCTTTATTTACAAATACCGTATTCCTGATTCCCCAAGTCCTCAGAACTACATTTTTATCAGGCTTGCCGACATTTTGCTGTTAAAGGCTGAAGCATTAAACGAACTTGGCGATGTAAACGGCGCTGCAGCTCTGGTTAACCAAATCAGAACCCGTGTAAACCTGGCAAATACTGCCGCTGCCACGCAGGATGCCATGCGCCTCGCCATCGAAAAAGAAAGAAGGCTTGAGCTTGCTTTTGAAGGCCACCGCTGGTTCGATCTGAAACGCACCGGAAGGGTAATTGATGTAATCAACAATGCCAAAGGTAAGGATGGAGAACTATTGTATAATCTTACACCTAATCGTTTGATCTGGCCTATTCCTCAGGCTGAAATGGATAAAAATTCAAAACTAATCCAGAACGAAGGCTATTAATCGTTAGCAAATACCTGAAAGCACATAAACCGCGTTGTTTGTTCGTCAAACTTTTTAACGTGGTTTATGTGCTTTTCAATTTAAAAGGGCATTAATTTCAAAATCGGATTTTTAACAGATACTATCCAAATACTATGAAAAACTTTTCTAAACTCATCCTGTCAGTATTCTTACTGTTGATAGTAGCTCAAAACGGCTCCTGCAAAAAGGATTCTCCTGAACCAAAAGTTGTTGCAGGATTTACTTTTTTGTGGAATACAACTGATTACAAAATCGTGTCGTTTACCAGCACTTCCGAAAATTATAAATCGCTTTCATGGAATTTTGGCGATAATTCGGCGATTTCAACCGAAACTAATCCAGTTCATATTTTTCCGGCTGCCGGCGTTTACACAGTAACTTTAACAGCAACTTCACCAGGTGGCGTAACGGATAGTTTCAGCGAAGATGTCACGGTAAATAGTCCTGATCCTGAAGTTATCGCAAGTTTTACTTACGTTGTTGATGGTGCCGATTATCTAAAAGTTTCGTTTACCAGCACCGCTCAAAATTTTGAAACCCTTGTCTGGAACTTTGGCGATAACTCATCGGTTTCAACCGAAATTAACCCGGTTCATATTTTCCCTGTAATCGGTGTTTACACCGTGGTTTTAACGGCCACATCCACCGAAGGAGATACCGATGTTTACAGCAAAGAAATTGTGGTTGCCGACCCAGACGGAGAAATTGGCAAAGCCATGGTTTGGCTCACCAAAGGCAACAAAACAAAGCTTTTCAGCAAAGAAGCCGACCTTTCGATCATGCCAACAAACACTACCACCTACCCGGTTATCAGTGTTGATACGGCTACAAAATTTCAGGAAATCGAGGGTTTTGGCGCGGCGCTGACCGGTTCTTCGGCTTATCTGTTCAACCAAAAACTGGATGCAACCGCCCGTGCAGCAGCACTCAACGATTTATTTGATCCTTCGGAGGGGATCGGTATTTCGTACTTGCGTCTGAGCATCGGTGCTTCCGATTTTTCACTTTCCGAATATTCATACGACGATATGCCTGCAGGCCAAACAGACTATCTACTGGAACATTTTTCGCTCCAAAACGACCAGGCCGATGTAATTCCCGTTTTGAAGGAGATTCTTCAGATTTCACCGGAAATTTCAATTTTAGGGTCACCATGGAGTCCTCCGGCCTGGATGAAAACCAACGGTAACATGAGGGGCGGAAAATTAAAAACTGTCTGTTATGAAGTTTATGCTGACTATTTTGTAAAGTACATCCAGGCTATGCAAACCGAAGGAATCAACATCGCTGCTATCACCATTCAAAATGAACCACTTTTTTATACAGCTGACTATCCTTGCATGGAAATGCAACCTGCCGAACAAATGAATTTTATCAAAAATAATCTCGGGCCAAAATTCCAAAATGCCGGCATCTCCACAAAAATCATTATTTACGACCATAACTGGGACAACACCAATTACGCCATTTCAATTTTAAACGATCAAACTGCCCGTAGTTTCATTGCAGGTTCTGCATTTCATGCTTATGCCGGCGACGTTTCGGCAATGACTACAGTTCATAATGCCCATCCTGATAAAGACCTTTATTTTACCGAAATTTCGGGAGGCACCTGGGCAACCGATTTTGCCGGAAACCTGATGTGGAACATGCAAAACATCTTTATTGGAACTACTTTAAACTGGTCGAAATCAGCGCTGTTATGGAATCTGGCACTCGACCAAAATGGCGCTCCACACAGCGGCAATTCCAGTACTTGCCGTGGAGTTTTTACGATCAATAATGCAAGTTCACAAATCACCAAAAACGAGGAATATTATTCGATTGCCCATTTCTCGAAATACGTCAGGCCAGGTGCAATAAGGGTTTCAACGGTAGTTCCTCAAAGTTTACCGAATACCGGAGTGGTGGCTTTTCAAAACCCTGATGGTACAAAAGCAATGGTTATCTCAAATTACAGCAACGAAACCAAAACATTCAGCGTAAAGCAAGGCATTCGTAATTTCAGTTACAGCCTTTCGGGACAATCGGTGGTTACGCTGGTGTGGTGAGGATTTATTGTAACTCTTGGGTTTAATTGGCTTTAGAATAACGGATTGGCAATAAGCAAAGTAGAGCAATTCGGAGCTCCTACCTATAAAGTCACCAAGCCGTTTATTAAATGTTATTTTGTTCAAATTTAGCACTTTACGCCCTATGTTTTTATTGCGTGTTATCCAACGTAATTTCCTCAACTGATTCCAAATTTATCTGAAATTGGTAAATATTTCTAACAAAAGTTAATCGCATGCTTTATTGACTGGTAAACCATAATGTAATCCCATTTTTAAAAAAAAATTTTTTGATGGGGCTTCGCCCTATACCCCAAATAACAAAATAGTCAAATAAAAAAATAGTCAAATAGTCCTAATCCCGGAGGCAACGGACACTGAACCCATAATGCTTATCTTCGCCGAAGATGCTCACGACCAGTTGGCCGTACCAGGCAATCAGGTAGCGGCTCCAGGCGGAGTAAAATGAATACACCGTCGAAGACCACCATAACCCGTAGGCGCCAGCGTTGTTGAATAAAGCATAGTCGTGACGGTAGCCGCCCGGAAGACCTGAAAATCCGTAATCGTCTGTGCCATAGTGCGTACTGTGTTGATTCCAACGAGGATGCTCGCTCACATTGCAACCGCCACCGAGAGGCGAATTTTTCTGTCTGCATGATTTTAATTCATTGCCATGAGGCGCAGCTGTTCCGCCGATATAATCTGTTAAAGCAGTCCATTCGTTATTTGTCGGCACATGCCAGCCTGTTGGACAAAGGCCGTTGGCATTCACAGTGGAGTACCAGTTGTACAAAGCGCCATATTTATCCTTCCATGAGATGTCGTTGTTATACCAAACATAAGCCCCAGTAGTAAGGTTGCTCCAGGCATTTGCGTCCGTGACATTGGGTATGGGTGTGCCATTTTGGTATGTGGTGGTTTTCAGGTTTTCTTTCATCCAGCATTGGCTGCCTATTTGCAAGGTATTGTAAACATTGCCATCAATATCAGTTACCGTTGGAGTACCGGGGCAGGGATCTCCGGTGTAATGAAAGTAATAGGTCTGATCACCTGTGGGAGAACTCGTAATGACTCGTTCACCTTGATCAGTAAATGAAGTAAATTTAAGCATGTCACCCAGGTCAAATACAAAATTATTCAATGGGTTTCCCGATTTATAATCCCCGGCTCCGGTTTTTTGCTGCCCGTTGTATCCCAGTTTGCAATATCCTGAAACATTCGCATTGGATGGAAAACTGAACATTTTTATCGTCCGGCTTTGCTGGTCTGCGCGGGCAGTAAAAAAATAGAGGCTTTTTCTGCCAGGGTAAAAGCTGAAGGTATGGGTGCCTTGTTCTAACTGAAATTCCTGATTGACCACCTCCCTTCCGACTACATCGCTAATGGTGATCAAGATGTCGTTTCTTTCAGGCAACCAGAGGCTCACTGTCGTTTTGCCTTCCATCGGATTGGGATAGTTTTGGGAAAGTGAAAAACTATTGCCACTTAAACCGCTGTTTTCTTCCATTCCGGTAACATAATCCAGTACAAGCACAGTATCGGGTGCATAAAGCGTGGTGTCCCCGCCCTGGGTCAGGTTTTCGATCAGGATACTGTTTAACGGCACGTGCTGGCCGTTGTTGTCGGCAGTGAAGGTCAGGGTCATTGTTGGTTTCTGGGCCATAACGCCCATGATCATTGCGATCATTAAAATTGTAAGTAAAATTCTTGTTTTCATAATACATTGAATTAATTGTTTAGAATTCTATGATCATTTTATAACATTTTATTTGATGTATGTTTTTTCTTTATTATGTTGGGTAACTTGTAAATATCAGCAAGTTTGTGTCACTTTTAATCATTTGTGAATTAATTATTATTCTTCAAAAGTAGCTTAATTACTGAAAAAGCAAGGAAAAATCTGGTTTTTTGGTTTTGGAAGAGTTTATTTTACGGCTTGGGGTTTTGGGAAGGGCATTGATGTTTTTGAATAATTCAATTTACTTGTATTTCGGCATTTTCAAAGTCAATGGTCAGTTTTTTGTTGATTGATCGGAAGAAATCCAATCCTAATAACCCGTCAATATAATAGAGCGAGAGAGGTAATTGTTTTACAACAATGCCTGGGCTGTTCCAATTGTAACCAAGACAATGTAAATTCTATATTTTTTAATTCATACCCTTTTTCGGTTTTTGTACCCGTGGTAATGCCGACATCTTTTGTTTTATCTTTTTCGGAATATCCGAGTTGCAGGATGCTTGAAGGTTGAAGGATTGTTTTGGTTGATCCGGTGTCGAGGGCTAAAACATACTCGAAGGGGGACCCTGAAATAATTCCTGGAATAATAACCGTGACAATAATTAAACCGCTGGAATACTGAAAATTGAATTTGTTCATAAACAAATAATATGATTTTCGGGCAGTTTTATTTCGCCTGTGTATCTTACGGTAAGCAGATTAATCACAAAATTTTCGATGGCGGTTAACTTTTTTGCCTGTGTGTAAACTCGTTTTTTAAATTTGTTTTTGTAAAGGAAAAAACCACCTTTGATTTCGTACTTTGCGGGTTCGGATTCTGGATTTGCAACAAGTACCCATGAATTGGGGAATTTTGATTTCATTTCCTCAAAAGTCATGTATTGTGGAATTAACGTTTTCATTTTGTTGCCTTTTTAATTTTACAAATGCAAATTTACTATTTATTTGGAGAGCGGAAAGATAGCTTTTTGGTTTTAGGGGAATTCATTTTTAAGTTGGGGTTTGGGGAAGGGGATTTAAACTGCTCGATTCACAAACTTTGACAAAAACACAGATTCGTGTCAGATTGGTGCCAGTGATCCATTACTCAGGTTGGGGGATCTGATAAAGTTCGCCGAAAAAATATTCAATTTCAATGCTTTATCACAGAATTTCCATCCTTCATACCAACATATTTAGAAATAAGGATTCTAAATTACCTGTCATGGTGAGGTGTTTTGAAATATTTCCTTACCTTGCACTGTTTTTAGTTTCCATTTATCCGATAAAAGATGACGAAAAGCGTTCACATTATTTACATCACCATCATGGTGTTGATTGTAATTCTTAGTTTTAGTGCAATTGTTTATTTTGGGAATTCGTATTACGCCACCAGTCTCGAGGAAAGGTTTTTTCATGAAAATCACCGGATATTAGAGCCAAAAGGCATGTGGGGACATGGTCTGGGGATTTTCGGCTCGCTGTTTATGATTGTTGGGGTTACTTCATACATGGCCCGAAAAAGATACCGCTTTTTGTCACGCCTGGGATTACTGAAACATTGGCTCGAATTTCATATTTTTCTTTGCACACTAGGGCCTGCCCTGATTTTGTTTCATACTGCATTTAAGTTCGGAGGCCTCGTTGCTGTGAGTTTCTGGAGCATGGTAGCCGTATTTTTAAGCGGCATCATCGGCAGGTTTATCTATATCCAGATTCCCCGAACCATCGAAGGACGCGAATTAAGTTTGAACGAAGTCAGAGACATGAAAAGTGATATCGGTGCCATCATCAAAAGTTCGTACAACCTTGATGAAGAAAGCTACAACAAGATTGTAGAATCAACAACTAATGCAAGTAACAGAACAGGCTCACTTGGTGAGGTTAAAAAAGTGCTCAAAAAAAATAAACTCTCCAAAGAGCAGTATAATAATGTTTTGAAGTTGGTAAGAAACGAAATTTCACTCAACCGCCGTATTGACCGACTCGTCATCATGCAGAACATGTTCAAATACTGGCATGTGGCACATTTGCCTTTTGCCCTGGTAATGTTGATAATTATGGTCATTCACATTGGAGTTACGGTTACTTTTGGTTTTAGATGGATTTTTTAACTATGGATTTACTCATCGAAAATTTATTGATTTATGGCACAACTGCCTTATTGTGCCTGATTGTGGTCTGGATTTATCTTCGGAAAAAAATAAGGGAGACCAGGAAAACAGAAGCCAAGATCGAACTGGCCAAACAGGATGGCGTTTACGAGCCAGTTTCGCTTCACCCTGTGGTTAACGTTAATAGCTGTATCCAGACAGGAGCCTGCATTTCAGCTTGCCCCGAAAAAGATATTCTGGGGATCAGAAACGGAAAAGCCACAACCATCAATGCCTCTCATTGTATCGGACACGGTGCCTGTTTTCATGCCTGCCCAACCGAAGCAATCACTTTGTGCATTGGCACCGAAAAACGTGGGGTCGAATTGCCCCATGTAAACCAAAACTTTGAAACCAATGTCCCTGGCATCTTCATTGCCGGCGAACTTGGAGGAATGGGTCTGATAAAAAATGCGGTGGAGCAGGGACGACAAGCCGTTGAGAATATCAGAAAGGCTATCAGAAAGAATCATGGAGCCGATTATGATTTGATCGTTGTTGGCGCTGGTCCCGCCGGGATATCAGCAACGCTCACCGCTAAAAAATATCAGTTAAAATGTTTGACGCTTGATCAGGATTCGTTAGGTGGAGCCGTGTTTACTTTTCCACGATCAAAAATTGTGATGACTTCGGCAATGGAGCTGCCGCTTTATGGTCGGGTAAAGCTTTACGAAACAAGTAAAACTCAGTTACTCACTTTGTGGAAAAAGGTTTTGGAACAAAATGATATTTTGATAAAAGAATTTTCAAAAGTCGAATCAATAACTCCCGAAAACGGGTATTTCAAAATTGGCACATTAAACGGTGAAGAATACACCTGTGCAACGGTTTTGCTTGCCATCGGACGCCGCGGCACGCCGCGGAAATTAGGTATCCCCGGCGAAGACCTCGAAAAAGTAGCTTACCGGCTTCTGGAGCCTGAGCTTATCGAAGGAAAAAATATTGTCGTCGTTGGTGGCGGCGACTCGGCCATCGAAACGGCATTGATGCTTGCCGGACAAAATAAAGTTATCCTATCTTATCGGAGTGAGGTTTTTGGACGCATCAAACCTAAAAATAATGAGCGGCTCAATGAAGCCATCGCCAAAGGTTTGATTGATGTTAGATTGAAAACCAACGTTTTGGCCATTGATGATGAGGAAATAACAATGACATCTTCCCAGGATGGTGAAAAAATTAAAATAAAAAACGATCTTGTATTCATTTTTGCCGGCGGTGAAATGCCTACGCAATTTTTACAGAAAATTGGAATCCAGATTACCAAAAAATTTGGTGATGCCTTGTTAAAGCATTAAGAATGGAAAAATGAATTAATTCGACAATTTGATAATTCGACAATTCGACAATGGAAGAATGGAAGAATGGAATGGTGGAAGATTGGGATGCAGGAAAAATGGAACACTGATAACTATCGGGATTAATCTTGGCGCTGTACTCTTTGCGCTCTGCACTTTGCGAACTTGAAAAACTGGTGATAAACATGAAAATCGGGAAAATTTTAATAGTTGTTTTTTTTGTGATGATGCTTGGCAATCCTTTGCTGGCACAGATTTCGCCTGGGGAATTGGCTGAAGTTCATGCCCATCTCGAAGGGATTTCGAATTGCACCAAATGCCACCACCTGGGTGAAAAAGTTTTAAACGAAAACTGCCTTGCCTGTCATACCGAAATTAAATCACGGGTTGACCAGCAAAAAGGGTATCACGCTTCATCCGAAGTACGTGGAAAAGAATGCTTTTCATGCCACAACGACCACCATGGAAGGAAGTTTGAGATTATCCGTTTTGATAAAGATAAATTCGATCATAAACTCGCCGGATTTGAATTGCTGGGCGCTCATGCCAAAAAAACCTGTAAAGACTGCCACAAACCTGAGTTCATCACCGATCAGAAAATCAAAGACAAAAAATTTACCTATCTTGGATTAAACACGGCTTGTTTGACCTGTCATGAAGATTATCATCAGAATACCTTATCGAAAAAGTGTGATGATTGCCACAATAACGACCTGTTTAAGCCCGCTCCAAAATTTGATCACAAAAAGGCAAAATTCCAGTTGCTTGGAAAGCACCAGACCGTCGACTGTTTGAAATGCCATAAGATCGGAACTAAAAATGAAAAGAAATACCAGGAATTTGGCGGAGTGAAGTTTGACAACTGTGTAAATTGCCACAAAGACGTCCATCTCAACAAATTTGGGCAGGATTGCAAACAATGCCACAGTGAGGAATCATTTCACACAATCAAGGGAATCAGTAATTTCGATCATGATAAAACAGATTTTAAACTTGAAGAAAAGCATAAAACGGTTGCCTGTAAATCGTGCCATAAAACCAATCTCACCGACCCTTTAAAGTTTGCCAAATGCACCGACTGCCACAAGGATTATCATAATAAACAATTCGAAAAGCAAGGTATTTCGCCCGATTGCAGTGAGTGTCACAGCCAGAAAGGTTTTGTCGGATCATCCTTCACCATCGAAAAACACAACACAGGCACCTTTAAACTGGAAGGCGCACACATCGCAACGCCTTGTTTTGAATGTCATAAAAAACAGGAAAAATGGAGTTTCAGGGAAATTGGAATTCGCTGCAACGATTGCCATGAAGATATTCACAAGGACAAAATTGATCCGAAATATTATCCGGAGGCTGATTGTAAAAAGTGCCATGATGTCGAAACGTGGAAAAAAGTAAGTTTCGACCATTCAAAAACAAAGTTTGAGCTTTTGGGAGCTCATCAAAAGCAAAGCTGCAAAGCCTGTCATTTCCCAAAAGATAGTGCCGGCAAGGAGCAACAGCGGTTTTCAGGTATAGCAACTTCCTGCATCACCTGCCACAACGACAAGCACTTTAAGCAATTTGAAGCCAACGGAACCACCGATTGTAAAAGGTGCCATCAGTTTAATAACTGGAAAATTCCTACATTTGACCACAATAAAACACGGTTTGTGCTGGATGGTAATCACAAAAATGTGGCCTGCAACAAGTGCCACAAGGAAAAGCAAATCGAACAGACTACTTTTGTACAATATAAATTTAAGGATTTTAAATGCGAAACCTGTCATCGTTAATAGTTTTCCTGGCAATTTCATTAAATCTGTTTGCACAGTCACCACATGGTGATGAGTTGCAGATAAGCTGCGAAGATTGCCACAATCCAAAAGGCTGGAAACTCGAAAAAGGAGCCTACAAATTTAATCATGCCGTTACAAAATTCAGTCTGGAGGGCCAGCATCAGGATGTGGACTGCAAAATGTGCCACAAAGTGCTGATTTTTTCAAAGGCCGAAAGCGAATGCGTTTCCTGCCACACCGACATGCATTACCAAACCGTAGGCCCGGATTGTGCAAGATGCCACACCCCACAATCCTGGATTGTAACCAATATCACGCAACTGCACCAGGAAAGCCGTTTTCCTCTTCTCGGGCCCCATGCCACCGCCGATTGTTATTCGTGCCATCCATCAGCTTCACTTTTACGTTTTGAGCCACTTGGTGTCGATTGTTACGACTGTCATCGGGCTGATTACGAAGCCGCCACCAATCCCAACCATTTGCAATCCGATTATTCAAAAGAATGTACCGATTGCCATTCGATGACTGCCTTTACCTGGTCCGGTGCTAATTTTATTCATCCTGCCAGTTTTCCACTTACCGAAGGCCATGATATAAACGAATGCACCAAATGCCATGTGAATAATAATTACAACATTTCGGCTGAGTGTATTTCGTGCCACCAGCCCGATTACAACACGGCCGCAAACCCCAATCATATTTCTGCTGATTTTTCGACAAATTGTACCGATTGTCACACCACCAAACCCGATTGGAAACCAGCAGATTTCAGAGCACACGACGGGCAATTTTTTCCGATTTATTCAGGAGAGCATAATGGCGAATGGAACACTTGCGCCGATTGTCACACAAATCCGGCAAATTATGCCGAAAACAGTTGCATCGGTTGCCACGAGCATAACCAGGCTGATATGAATAATGAACATGGCGATGTGCAGGGTTACATCTACAACAGTCAGGCCTGCCTCGAATGCCATCCAACAGGAAGTGGAGAAGGCAGTTTTAATCATAACACTTCCAATTTTCCATTGACCGGCGCACATACCACCACCGATTGCGTCGATTGTCATTCGGCAGGTTACGGTGGAACTACAACGGTTTGTTCCGATTGTCATATCGCCGATTTTAACCAATCTACAAATCCAAATCACATAGAAAGTAATATTGGAACCGATTGCGAAACCTGTCATACTACCGAGCCTGATTGGCAACCCGCTTTGTTCCCAACTCACAATGAGACCTATCCTTTAACAGGCGCACACGGACGAATTGCCACCGATTGCGGTGCCTGCCATGAAGGCAATTACGTTAATTCGCCCAACACCTGTGCAGGCTGCCATCAGGAAGATTACAATCAGACAACCAACCCACCGCATGCCTCCGCCCAGTTTTCGACTGAGTGTGAAACCTGTCATGATAATGAGGCCTGGGTACCTTCGACTTTTAATCACGACGGACAGTATTTTCCGATTTATTCAGGTCAACATCTGGGAGAATGGGATGCCTGCACCGATTGTCATACAAATCCTGCAAACTATACGGAATTTACATGTACCAATTCATGTCATCCGCAGAACGAAACTGATCCGGAACACCAGGGAATTGGTGGTTATTCATACAACAGCGAGGCTTGTTTTATCTGCCATCCAACAGGTGAAGGCTCAGGTGGTTTCAATCATAACGCTACAGGTTTTCCGCTGACTGGTGCGCATCTTACCGCTGTTTGTCTAGATTGCCATGAAAGTGGTTATGCCGGAACACCAACAGAATGTGTGGCCTGCCATAATGCGGATTTTACACAGGCAACAAATCCAAACCATAATGCACTTGGTATTTCGACAGATTGTGCAAGCTGTCATACCACGAATCCCGACTGGAAGCCGGCTACTTTTGCAGTTCACAACGAATATTATGTTTTGCAAGGTGCGCATGCCTCAATAGCCAACGACTGTTTTACCTGCCATAATGGTAATTACAACAGCACCCCAAATACCTGTTTTGCCTGCCACACCGATGATTATAACCAGACCACCGATCCTAATCACGCATCAGCACAATTC
>CAJATL010000124.1 GCA_903944895.1 uncultured Bacteroidota bacterium | reverse complement strand
AATAGGAATGTGGCTTTAGCCCATTCATTAAAAACGAAAATCATTATTAGGCTTTAGCCAAAACATTGTGGAACAAATTGAATAGGAATGTGGCTTTAGCCCATTCATTAAAAACGAAAATACATTAATTGGCTTTAGCCAAAACATTGTGGAACAAATTGAATAGGAATGTGGCTTTAGCCCATTCATTAAAAACGAAAATCATTATTAGGCTTTAGCCAAAACATTGTGGAACAAATTGAATAGGAATGTGGCTTTAGCCCATTCATTAAAAACGAAAATCATTATTAGGCTTTAGCCAAAACATTATGGAACAACCATATTTGACATTTAAAAAACAAACCTGTTTGCCGACAGGAGGCACAAACGAAATTTGTGCTCATCGTGTTCCCTGCCAACCGACTGGCATGGATTTCGACCCAACAAACAAATTTTTTTACAGATGAAATACAGACTCGGAGATATTTGCACCATTACAAAAGGAGAAACAGGAATAATGAGAGCTATTCCCGGACCTTACACAATGGTTGCTTTAGGCGAAGAAAATAAAACACATAACGAATTTCAGTTTGACACAAAAGCAGTAATTATTCCGTTGGTTTCTTCAACCGGGCACGGGCATGCCAGCATGAAACGGGTTAAATATCAGGAAGGAAAATTTGCGGTAGGAAGCATCCTTTGTGCTGTTATTCCTAAAGACGAAAGATTTGTCCTGGCAAAGTATCTTCACATTTATTTGAATTGGAACCGGGAAGAATTGTTGGTTTCGCAAATGAAAGGTATGGCGAATGTGAGTTTGCCAATGAATAAAATTGCAGATGTTTTGGTTACAGTGCCAGGTATCGCGAAGCAAAAGGAAATTATTGAATTAGAAAAAAAATTGGTCGAAAAAGAACTTGAAGCCGATAAATTATACGCTTCACAACTCACCCTACTCGAAAATCTGAACCAGGCCATTTTACAGGAAGCCGTGCAGGGCAAGCTGGTACCTCAAAACCCTAATGATGAACCCGCCACTAAACTACTCAAACGCATCAAAACAGAGAAAGCCACCCTACGAAAAGCTCAGGGCAAGGTTAAAACAGAAAAACCTTTGACACCCATCAAACCCAGCGAAATTCCTTTTGAAATACCTGAAAGCTGGGTGTGGTGCAGGTTGGGGGAGATTGCCAAGAATGTGGAATATGGGACTTCCCAAAAAGCTGAAATGACTTCAGAACACATTCCTGTCTTGAGGATGAATAATATTCAATCAGGCAAAATTGACTGTACGAATTTGAAATATGTTTCTAATTTGATAGATGATTTACCAAAGTTGTTTTTAGTTGATGGTGATATGCTTTTTAATAGGACAAATAGTTATGAACTGGTAGGTAAAACAGCTATTTACAGAGGAACTAATAACTCAATGACCTTTGCATCATACCTTATTAGGGTTCAGTATGATGAAAATGTGATACCAGAATTTGTTTCCAATTATGTCAATTCTCCAATTTGTAGAGAAACCCAATTAGAGCCTGAAATTATTCAGCAAAATGGGCAAGCAAATTTTAATGGCACAAAATTGCAAAATATTTTATTCCCCCTTCCTCCCCTCCCCGAGCAAACCCGCATTGTAGCCGAAATAGAAAAGCAATTGGCCAAAACCAAACAATTAAAGGAACATATCATCGCCAGCCAGCAAGCCACCGAGCAGTTGCTCAAAGCTTTGTTGCATCAGGCATTCGAAGTAAAAGAAACAGTTTAATGAAAAGATAAAACTATGACACCAACCAATCAATTCATTTTCCCGTTCGGGCAAATTCTTAATCCGGTTGTTCAAACCGATGTATCACCCAAAAAAGTATTTGTTTTGGGCGTTTATGCAAGCGCTGTCCATGCCCGCTGGAATGATAAAGACGGGAATCAGTTGGTTGCGGCACTTGCCGTAGCAAGTGAACCCGAAATTTTCTGGACTGGTCATGACACACAGTTGCAGATTGATAAAATCGCTATCCCGGAAGAAGCCGGTAAACTCGTGCTTCCAAATGTAAATTTAAACGGTCCTTCCGGCAGGGCTTTGGATGAACTCTACCTGAAACCTTTAGGCTTAACCCGAAAGGATGCCTGGTTGTGTGATTTAATCCCTGAGACAAGGTTAAACCCGCATCAAAAGAATGCAATTATCAGGAGCTATAAGCCTTTAATGAAAAATTTCAATCTCCCAAAGGTTACCATTCCCGAATTCAGGCAAGGTGAATTGACTACAGAACAACGCAGGCAGGAAATCCTTAAAGAGTTATTTGATTCCCATGCTGAAACACTAATATTGTTAGGCGATTTACCCATCAAATGGTTTTTGAATTATTTTTCGGATACAAAAAATAGAACCCTGGCTTCATTTGGTGAAACTCCTGAATCTTATGGTTTAGCTCACAAAATGAAAATTGATGGAAAAACATTCAGTGTAATTCCATTATGCCATCCACGCCAGGCCCAAAGATTGGGCGCTTCAAGCAAGAACTGGTTTGATTTGCACCGCAACTGGGTGAAAAAGAAAAACGCTTTGCCAGGCAAGTAGTGAAAAAGCATAAATATTTTACGATGAAATCGTCTGTCCCAAATATTTACTTAATTTGGGACAACATTTAAAACGAATGGCTGTACTTTCGATACATAAACAAATTGAAGCCCGGATTAAAATGCCAGGCAGGGGCATAAACAAGCAAAACTCAGGTAATGCAGCAACGGGTAAACACAGCCTGAATCACTACCATCAAAATGGTGTTACCAAAAAAATGGATACGCATTTACCAGACGTTCAACCATCTTTCTACCCCTCCATCTCCACCAATCCGCAAAAACAACTGTCTGAAATGTTTGCTGCCGTTAGTTTGCCTGCCAGTACAGCTTCATTAATAAAACACATGTACCCGTTTAGCTTAATATTGTGGGGAGTTTCGGTAAGCAAAATATTTGCCTGTCCGTCAGCTCTTTTGCCGGCATTGGTTGACCATACTGCATAATTTGTGCGAGGGTCAAAAAGCAAAACGACGGCGATATCGGTATCTTTCGAACCCTTCTCCATTGCATGGTTTTCCCAGAAAAAAGAAATGCTGTGGGTTCCGTTTTGTACCATCGAAGCCTTTGCTACTCCGGGCAAATTCCCCTGGCTCACCCGCGCCACCGAAGGGTCAATAACTATGTTGGGGTAGCTGCCTGTGAGTGCATGCTCCAGATTATACGACATTGCCGCATTCAGTGCCGTCCGGCCATCAGCATAAGCACTAAACCCCAGTTTAACAAACTTTCGGATGGGCTGCAAAAACTGTTGAATCATCGTAAAACGCATCCGCTGCGCCATTTGCTTATCCGTATTTGGATGATTCACCTTTTCGGGCAAGGTGCGCAGGTAATATTTCCCGTGCCGGTAGCAACTCACCACATTGCCAATACGACCCGATACCCCGATCAAAATTCCGGTTTCAATGCGTGCCATCTTTTTAAAAATTAAAGGTTACAATTATGTTACAAAGCTAACACAAATATACCAACGTTATGATCAGGCAATTGTTGTACCGAAGCTGTCCCAGTATTATCATAGACACAATACGGACTCTGCATAGACGGGGAGCGAATCATAAAGGACAATAAAGCAGAGGTAGATATTAGAAACTGCTGTTTATGGTTTCACTTCTGTTTTCTCAGTTTATTTGTAAATTCGCGAAAATTAAGGATTGTGATATTCTGGATCATTTCAAAACTTTAAAAAATGAAAAGCATAAATCCGGCTAACGGAAAATTAATTGGAGAATACAGCGAACACACCGTTAACCAATGTGATGAAATCGTTGGACAGGTACATCAGGCCTGGAAATTATGGAAACAGACTTCCTTTGAAGAACGCAAAAGGTTGATGCTTTCAGCTGCTGGAATTCTGCGGAAAAATAAGGACAAATATGCTCGTCTGATGACTGATGAGATGGGAAAACTGATTAAGGAATCGTTGGCAGAAGTGGAGAAATCAGCCTGGGTGTGCGAGTATTACGCCGAAAACGCCGAAGAGTTTTTAAAAGATGAAATCATAAAAACCGATGCTGGAAAGAGTTTTGTTAGTTTTGAACCAATCGGACCGGTATTGGCGGTGATGCCCTGGAATTTTCCGTTCTGGCAGGTATTTCGGTTTGCCGCTCCTGCGCTCATGGCGGGCAATGCCTGCGTTTTAAAGCATGCTTCCAATGTTCCGGGTTGTGCTTTGGCTATCGAACGAATTTTTAAAGAAGCCGGTTTCCCTGAAAATCTTTTCCGCACATTGATGATTCCGGGAAGTCTGGTGGAAAACGTGATTAAAAACGAAAAAATAATGGCCGTAACCCTTACCGGCAGTGAGCTGGCAGGCAGTAAAGTTGCCGAACTGGCCGGAAAACATTTAAAAAAGATCGTTCTCGAACTTGGCGGATCAGATCCTTTTATCGTTTTAAAAGATGCCGACATCGCGAAATGTGCAGAAGTTGCGGTTTTTGCACGTATGCTCAACTGCGGGCAAAGCTGTATTGCGGCTAAAAGATTTATCGTCGAAAAGGAGATTGCAGAGGAATTTACGATCCTTGTCAAAAAGCAAATGGAGTTACTAAAACCTGGAGCCCCATCAAATCCCGAAACCAATTCTGGCCCAATGGCGCGCCCTGATCTTGTTGAAGAAATTGATCTCCAGGTGCAAAAATCCATAAAAATGGGCGCTAAATTATTGCTCGGAGGCAGGAAAATGGTTGGTGATGGTTTTTATTATGAACCAACGCTTCTAACCGAAATAACACCCGAAATGCCTGTTTTCGCTGAAGAAACCTTTGGACCGGTGTTAGCAATCATGAAAGTTGAAAATGCAGCAGAAGCAATAAAAATTGCCAACAGCAGCAATTATGGCTTGGGGGGCTGTATCTGGACAAAAGATATCGAAAAAGGCACCCATTATGCCCGTCAGATCGAGTCGGGAGCGGTTTTCGTAAATGGAATGACCAAATCTGATCCGCGGCTGCCGTTTGGTGGCATCAAAAAATCAGGCTATGGTCGCGAACTTTCGCACTACGGCATTAAAGAATTTGTAAATATAAAAACTGTTTGGGTGGGATAAAACAATCGCCCCCCTCGGTCCCCCCAATTGGGGGGATGGAAGACTCAATGTTCCGTGGGATAAAAGCCCCCCGATTCGGGGGGTTGGGGGGCAAAACCAAAGCCATATTATTTTTTTTAGAATTTACTTGATAAAATGAACCAGAAATATGAGGATTGATATCTTAACCATTTTCCCACAAATGTTCGAGGGGCCGTTCAGTCATTCGATTATTAAAAGGGCGCAGGAAAAAGGGCTGGCGGAAATTTTTCTGCACTACATCCGCGATTACGCTGACAACAAGCATCGCAAAGTTGATGATTACGCCTACGGCCATGGCGCCGGAATGGTGATGATGATCCAGCCCATCGCCGACTGCATCGAAAAACTGAAAGCGGAACGCAATTACGATGAAGTGATTTTTATGACCCCCGATGGTGTTTTATTCGAACAAAAAATCGCCAACCGGCTTTCGACACTTGAAAATATTATCCTGCTCTGCGGCCACTACAAAGGCATTGACGAGCGTATTCGTGAACATTTTATCACCATGGAATTGTCCATCGGCGATTATGTGCTTTCGGGTGGCGAGCTTGCTGCGGCAGTAATTACCGACAGCATCATCAGGCTCATACCCGGCGTGCTTGGTGATGAAACCTCGGCACTTACCGATTCGTTCCAGGATGGATTGTTAAGTCCGCCTGTTTATACACGGCCCAGCGAATACCGGGGCTGGAAAGTTCCGGATATTTTACTTTCGGGCAACGAAAAGGAAATTAATAAATGGAATGTTGAGAAAGCCATCGAACGAACCAAACATCGCCGGAAAGGCATGCTGGAGGAGGGAATTTAACAATTCGACTATTTGACAATTCGACAATTGGAAAAATGGAAGGATGGAAAAATGGAAGAATTGAAAATTGGGCAATTCGACAATTTGACAATTTGATAATTCGACAATTTGATAATTCGGCAATTCGGCAATGGAAAAATGGAAGTTTGGAATGTTGAGGCGTTAGCCGAAATCCCGCTTCGGCGG
Source organism: uncultured Bacteroidota bacterium (assembly GCA_903944895.1). GTDB lineage: Bacteria > Bacteroidota > Bacteroidia > Bacteroidales > 4484-276 > CAJATL01. The sequence goes on along the minus strand of CAJATL010000124.1, from coordinate 4,095 downwards.
GAGAAGATTGGAAGGTTGAAATGAAACCTACCAGGTTTGCAAAACCTGTGAGGTTTTAGAAGATGCTTATTCCTTGCTAAGTGGCATTTGTAATGCCGCTTTAAATCCTGCAAGTATACGACTGGAAATGTAATTCATGCTCAGCATGGGTTTTTAAGATTGAAACCCCATGCTAAGCGGCATTTGTAATGCCGATTTGTTTCCTGTCCATTACTTCTAAGCTGCATTTGCAATACTGCCTTAGGCTAAGCGGCATTTGTAATGCCGCTTTTATTCCTCTAAGTTTACGAATGAAATTGAAATTCCTCAGCATTGGTTTACAAGATTGAAACCTATCCCGGTTGGCATGCGGGGTGGCGACCTTTGAGGCTTGAGCAAATGCTCGCCCGAAATTCTAAAAATCCTTTGAAACTCTTTCGCTGAAATGCTGCGAATCGCCCCAATCGCCTAAAGCAAGTTCACATCCGGCATCTTCGATACTCTTTTTTAACCGCTGCAAACTCGATTCGGTTTCCTCGTGAATATTGGGTTTGTTGTCGTACAGCAAATACCCGTCGCGGTATTTTAAGGGTGTGAGATTTGGCATTATAACGTTGGCTCCAACCTTTAAAGCCATTTCACGGCCTTTCGGATGCAACGTCTGCATGGCAGTAGTAGCTGCCATATTTATTTTTGGCATCAATAATCTCAAAATTGCAACCATTTTGATGGATAATTCAAGCCGCTTTTCTTTAGGAAGAAGAAGATGACGAAACTCATAAAGTGGTGTATTTTCATTTTCGACGTACGGTCCCATTCCAACCATATCGATATCATGGTTTTTGATAAAAAGCAGGTCGGTGGCCAGATCTTCCAATGTTTGAAATGGCAGACCAATCATCACACCCGTCCCAACCTGATAACCCGTTTTGCGAAGTAGTTCAAGGGATAGGAGACGGTTTTCATAACTGTGAAGTTCGTCGTTTGGATGAATTTTATGATATAATTCCGGGTTGGAAGTCTCGATGCGCAAAAGATAGCGTTGCGCACCACTTTCCCGCCATAGCTGGTAGGTTTCTTCGGTTTGCTCACCCATCGAAAGCGTTACCCTTAATTTTCCTTCCGAAAGGTCACGTATCTGTTTTAAAAGGTCGGCGATTTTCTGAATGAATTTCCGGTCGCTTCGTTCGCCTGATTGAATGACCAGCGAACCAAAATTCTTTTCAAAGGCGATTCCTGCTGCTTCAACAACCTCTTCATCTTTCAGCGTATAGCGCGAAATGGTTGTATTTCCACACCTTAAACCGCAATAAAAGCAGTTTTTCGCGCAAATATTTGAATATTCGATCAAGCCACGATAGTAAACCTTGTTGCCAATATTGGCCAGCTTGACTTCAGTGGCTTTTTCGTAAAGCAAATCCAATTCTTCCCCTTCAGCAGCAAGAAGTTGAACGAGGTTGGCTTTTAAGAATTCTGATTTATTTAAGATTTTAGAAAATTCCATAATTAGGTTCTAATGAGCTAATTTATCCTTCGATGGAAGATTGCAACGGCAGAAATGATTGAAGTTTTCGCCAATTTCGCTGAAACAAATGCTTGTTTAGATAGGATATTTCAAATTAAAAATGCTTCTGTAATTTAAACCGAACTTCATGGTGGTTCTTCAAATATTTTTCAATGCTTCAATTTCTTGTATGGTAAGCCCGGTTAAATCTTTAATTATCGAAACATCAAAACCTTTGGCAATCATTCCTTTGGCTATGTTTCTTTTCTCTTCTTCAATTCCCTTTTCTCTACCTATTTCCAGGCCTAATTCTTTCCCTTCTTCTCTGGCCGTATCAAAAGAATTCTTTAAATCCCGGTAGTATTTTAAACTATCCTCATAATTTTGATATTCGAGCGGATTGAATTTCGCAATTTCAGCCGTTTCAAAAAGTTTCAGAAAAATGGTTTCTTTTAGCTTGTCGGGAATCCTATCTAATTTGTGGAGATTTTTAATAACGAAAAGCCATTTATCGAAGCGTGTTTCCAATTCGTCAATGCTTTTCTTAAATTTTGGCATTTCCAGATAAATGAAAGTCAATTTGTCGTAGAAAACTTTCCTGGTTACGATGTCCGAAAGTTTTACATCGTACCTGAATTTATCCGGATCATTTTTATCTTCATCAAAAATGAAATCCAAAATAGCGATTGTATAAACCTTTTTGAGTTCAAAATCCCACTCGCTGCCGGTTATTGCCTGGTCTCTGATAGGAAATGTGGAGTAATAAACAGTTCTATCCTTAAAAAACTTCTGCTTGGTTTTTTGCAGTTCGACAATGAATTTTTCTCCTCTTTCGTTGGTGCAATAAAGGTCAAAAATCGCTTTCCGGTTAAATTCGGTTATGGATAGATTTTCACTTTTCAAATAAGTAAGTTCAGTAATTTTTCCTTGCTCTTCCTTTAATAATTCATTCAAAAAATCCAATAACAGGTCTTTGTTTGGCTCTTCGCCAAAAAGACGTTTAAAACCGTAATCGGTAAACGGGTTTATGTATTTTTCTCTAAATTCGATCATGATAAAATGCTTTTGAGCAAAGATACAATTTTTATTTTTCGATGAATTTGATATTTAAACTCCGGGAACTCTTATCCTACAATAACCGGTTTGATTGATTTGTTTCACTCATAAAAGGAGCAACAGCCCGCTCATAAATTCCATGTATCCAGGCAATGGCCATCCCATAATTGGTAACAGGAATTCCTGCATCAATGGCGGGTTTCAGCCGGTTTTTGATTTGCTGGCGCGTAATCATGCAGCCGCCGCACTGGATCACCATCGCAAAATCACAGATCGGACGGGGAAGTTCGTCAAGGCCGGCAACGACCTCAAATTCGAGTTTTTTGCCGGTAAACTCCCGAAGCCATTTTGGAATTTTTATCCTGCCGATATCGTCACACGAAACCTGGTGAGTGCATGATTCCAGAATTAACACCCGGTCGCCATCGTTGAGTTTCGACAAATAAGGCGTTCCTTTCAGATAATTCTCAAAATCGCCTTTGTGCCGTGCCAGCATAACGCTGAAACCTGTCAACGGGATTTCATGCGGAACCAAGGCATTCACTTTGCCAAAAGCCTGGCTGTCGGTGACCACCAAAACCGGTTTGGGAGTCATTTTTTTGATAAAAACCTCAAGTTCGCTTTCTTTCAATACCACGGCAATACAATGGTTGTCGAGAATATCGCGGATAGCCTGCACCTGGGGGAGTATCATCCTGCCCTCAGGAGCTTCGGTATCGATGGGCGTTACAAGCAAAACAACATCGCCGGGAGTGACCAGGTCGCCCAACAGTGAATTTGATTTGTAAGCTGTTTCGGGAATATGCCGACGGATGGCCAGAATTATTTCTTCGGTATTTTCATGAGCAAAAGCACTGAAATCGAGAATGGTGGTATCGTATTTTTGGGTTAGAGAAAACTCGAGATCAGTACTCAGATTTTCGATATCCTGCTTATTGTGAAGAATGAAAAACGGAACGCCAAAAGCTTTGAAATCATCAATTAATCCTTCTTCAAAAGCACCAAACGTATTTTCGGAAATGACCAGAATTGCCAGATCAATGATTTTTAATACGGTTTTGGTTTTGGCAATGCGTTTATTGCCCAGTTCGCCCGAATCGTCAATCCCGGCAGTATCAACCAAAACAACAGGACCTACGCCAAAAATCTCGATTGATTTTTTTACCGGGTCTGTGGTGGTTCCGGCAATATCCGAAACAATGGCAATTTCCTGTCCGGCCAGAACATTTATCAGTGAACTTTTGCCACAATTCCTTCGCCCAAAAATCCCGATGTGCGGCTTTGCATCTCTTCCTTTTGCCATAAATTTATATGTTTTTTGGCAGGTGATTAACACCAAATCCATCAAATTATCCTTGCAAACGGTTTGTGATTGTTAATATTTTTCAAAACGGTTTTTGACAAACCTACATGAGGCAAAAAAAAACATTTAGTTCTACTTTACTAAAATAAACCCTGCAAATATTTTGAACCACAATAGGCACAGTAGGCCACATAGACATCGAAATCAAAGTGCCTGCCAATATTTTTACAGCTCAACAAGTCAATTTCTGCTT
>CAJATL010000123.1 GCA_903944895.1 uncultured Bacteroidota bacterium | reverse complement strand
GCTCAGCAGCGATCTGAGCGAATTTGCCGTTAACGACACCACTACCATTACCCGGATTTTTATGGCTGATATGAGCGGTAATAAAGTGTTATTATCCAAAGTCAGTCCTGGCAACTGGGTTGTTAACGACGAAGTAAAGGCCAGTCAGCCCGGAGTCGGGCTTTTGCTCAAAACAATGATGAGCCTTGCCGTAAAATCGCCTGTTTCGAAGGTGGGTTACAACAATGTGATCAGACAGCTTGCCGTAAATTCGGTTAAAGTTGAGGTTTACCAACAGGTTTACAGGATTGATTTGTTTAATTCGATCAGGCTTTTTCCGCACGAAAAGCTCACCAAAGTTTATTATGTGGGTTCGGCAACACCTGACAATCTGGGCACTTTTATGTTGATGGAAGGTTCGGAGGTGCCTTTTATCGTTTTTCAGCCTGGTTTCCGGGGTTTTGTGTCGGCGCGTTTTTCGGCCCGCCTGAACGATTGGCGTGATCATACAATTTTCGATAATAAGCCTTCGGAAATCAGCTCGATAAAAGTTGAATTTCCACAAAGCTCCAACGAATCGTACCTCATCGAAAAATTTGGAAGCAGCCGGCTCGAATTGAAACAACTCGCCACCGGTGCCAGATTCGAAAGGTACAATACTTTGCGTGTAGTTGAGCTGATTAATGCCTATAAATTTATCAATTTCGAATCGTTGATTGAAGGATTGAATCAAAAGTCGGTTGATTCGATAACCGCTGCATTGCCATTAAATATCATCACACTCACCGATACAGCAGGAAATGTTAATGTAGTAAAGACTTTCAGATTAATAAACCAAAACGGTGATTTTGATGACGAGGGCAATCTTTTACCCTACGACCGCGACCGCCTTTATGCTTCGATTAACGGTGGTAAAGAATTTGTTTTAATACAGTATTTTGTTTTTGATCCGATCACCAGGCCACTTTCCTATCTTTTGGGAAAGGAATAATCAGACCGCTTCCTCAAAAAAAAAGAGCCGCCTTTTGGGCGACCCTTTTGATGGATATTCTCGAAAACAAAAACTTCTTTTAAACAAGACCTTGTGCCAGCATCGAATCGGCAACTTTTACAAAACCACCAATGTTTGCTCCGGCAACGTAGTCGGTGCTTCCATCAGCTCTTTTGCCATATTTTACGCAGGTTGCGTGAATGTCTTTCATAATTTGATGTAATCTTGCATCAACTTCTTCGCGTGTCCACGACAGACGAAGCGAATTTTGTGACATTTCCAAACCTGAGGTTGCAACTCCGCCAGCGTTTGAAGCTTTTCCAGGGCCATAAAGTATTCCAGCTTTTTGATAAACTTCTACAGCTTCTGGTGTTGATGGCATGTTTGCACCTTCCGAAACGCAGAAACAACCATTGGCAACCAAAGTTTTAGCTTCGTCTTCGTTAACTTCATTCTGAGTTGCACAAGGCAAAGCGATATCGCATTTTATTCCCCATGGTCTTAATCCTTCGTGATATTCGCAGTCAAATTTTTCGGCATATTCGCTGATTCTGCCTCTCTTTGTGTTTTTCAGCCACATCAGGTATTCCAGCTTTTCTTTGCCGATACCAGCCGGGTCATAAATAAAACCGTTCGAATCGGATAAAGTAACGACTTTACCGCCCAGGAGTGTAACTTTTTCGCAGGCATATTGTGCAACATTTCCAGAACCTGAAATGGCAACAGTTTTACCTTCAAAAGTCATGTTTCGGGTTTTGAGCATTTCTTCAGCAAAATAGGTAGTTCCATAACCTGTTGCTTCAGGGCGGATTAATGAACCACCCCAGCCAAGTCCTTTTCCGGTGAGGACACCTGTAAATTCGTTTTTCAATCTTTTATATTGTCCGAACAGGAAGCCGATTTCACGTCCGCCAACGCCGATGTCACCAGCAGGTACGTCGGTATTTGGGCCGATATGACGGAAAAGTTCGGTCATAAAGCTTTGGCAAAAGTGCATTACTTCATTGTCGGATTTTCCTTTTGGATCAAAATCGGAACCGCCTTTACCTCCGCCCATGGGCAAAGTTGTAAGAGAATTTTTTAAAACTTGTTCGAAGGCTAAAAACTTCAGGATACCGAGGTTTACAGTCGGGTGAAAACGCAAACCGCCTTTATAAGGGCCAATGGCGCTGTTCATCTCGATGCGGTACCCTTTGTTGATTTGTACTTCGCCTTTATCATCGAGCCAGGGAACACGGAAAAGGATAACTCTTTCGGGTTCTACCATTCTTTCGAGGATTTTGGCAGTTTTGTACTGTGGATTTTCTTCGATGTAAGGAATCAAAGATTCGACTACTTCGTGAACTGCCTGATGGAATTCAACTTCGCTTGGATTTTTGGCAATTACTTTTGCCATGAAGTCATTAACTTGTTGATCAAATACGTTTGCCATAATTTTTTTTGAATTTTGATGTATAAAAATTTTAATTATTTCACGGTGTAAGTATATTACTTTTCTGTTATCTGATTAACACAATTTCCTGTAAAGTTTGGCAGGAAGGACAAAATTCAGTAAATCACGCAAAGCTGATATGGGAATTCCGTAAAAACTACAGCCCATATCTGCTGAAATCCGGATGGATTTGGGTAAAAAATCAACGAAATTTAGACTTCCTTATTCCATTTTATGAACAAATTAATTTAATAATATTTTGAAAAGAAGGTATCGCAAATTTGATAGTCACTTTAATCATAATATTATTGAATTTGATTTATTAAGCTAATGAATATCAAATGATAAACTAAAATATTGCTGTGTATTTGCGAAGAATACTATGCAGAACTTTGTGAAAGATTAGAAAAATTCAACTTACTACCAACCATTTTCAGGGTGACATTATGAAAATTTCCGTTGTTTTCAAGGGAAGGCTCATTGCGCTGGCCTTGGAAAGCGATACAGTAGCAAAGGCTGGCCTGTGTGCTGGCGCGGCTTGTATCGCGTGGCTGAGCCAAACCGTAGAAAACAGGAAATTTTCATGAAGTCTTGACTTTTTCTTTGTTACTTTCTTTTGCGTCAAGGCAAAAGAAAGTAAAACAAATGGTTTAAGAGATCAAACAAATAAAATGAACATGGATTTTCACGGTAAAATTTCATACGTAATATTATGAATAGGAGGCGCCCTCAAAGATTAATTTTTTACTATTGAGCCAAGGGTAATTTGTTTGCGAAAAGGATTTCAGTTTTT
>CAJATL010000122.1 GCA_903944895.1 uncultured Bacteroidota bacterium | reverse complement strand
GAAGCGTCCGCTTTTCCCCTCCCAGTCACCCCGTCAAGGCCTCTGTCATTTCGATGGAGCGAAGCGACTGAGAAATCTCTTTTATGACAATGTTTTTTAAAATAGCTGATATGACAAAGTATTACTAAAAAATGGAACGAAAAACACAAAACCAAATTTAACACCCCAGCTGTCAGGTCTTTCGGACGCTGACAGGTTTCGGTGGAATGAGACCTGACAGCGTGCTAGTTGCCAAAAAGGTTTCACCTCCCCAAAAGGTGAAACCTTTAATTATGTTCTAAAACGCTTTTGGTTTAAAATCGTCCTGGTTAATAATGAAGGAACTGCTTCCTGTAGCTCTGATAACGAAGAAACCCTGCTTTTCGGCCATCCGGTCGCTGGAACTATCGGCAGTGATGAATGCCATAGCTCCATAAACGGTTTTTTTAGCGTATTCGGGCAAATAGACTTTTGCTTTCCACATTTTTTCATGAAAATCATTTACATCCTCTGGTCTCAATGTGGTCTTAACCTCCACAATAACTATTTCCTCCCCATTGTAAGCAATAATGTCGTATTCATAGTTTTGCCCCTCGTGATTTCCCTTTGCTCGTTGGGTGGTTCGCCGCACCTTGATGCCCTTGGAATTTAACAATTTTACCAAATCGCCTTCAACCAGCGATTCTACTAATTTTCCCCATTGAGATGTAAACAGTCTGTCGAGCTCTCTGATTTTCCGATCTGTTTCTTTAAACTGTTTATCAGTTTCCTGAAACTTCTCGGTAAGAATTCTGTCGGTTTCCTGAAACATCCGCCACACCTGCTGAAAATCGAGCGGCTGGTTGTACGGAACCATGGGTTCTTCGGCTGTGTTATCGTTTTCCATGTTTTGGATGTTTAAAGCGCAAAGATACAGCAAATTAGTTTAAAAAGGTTTCACCTCTCCAAAAGGTGAAACCTTTAAATGCTGACTTTGTCAGGATTAATCCTGTAAAAGCGAAGCATTTTTTTTAATCTTAATTCACGAACTCCGAAACTTTGGCTCCTTCTCCGCCAACTGGCGGAGAAGTGCCGGGGATGGGGTAATAACCCAATGAAAATAAGCTAATAAGGTTTGAGAATAGCGTGGCCCGCGCTTTTGCATTAAGGTTGGAATTACCGGAATAAGGTTTTCGATGCTTAGCCAGAGCAGAAAACCTTATTTTCCCTTCCTCAACCTAAGTGCAAATCGCATTTCCCTTGATTTTTGAAACCGTATTACCGCCATCACAGGGTTTTCATCCCCTTCCTGATGGCGGGGATTTGAACCCAAAGATGAAAGCTGCTGTAAAAATAAAATGACAGAAATGAAAATGTAGAAATCACCAAAACCAGCGTAATGAAAATTTTTGCCCGGAATGTGGATAAATTTATTTTCATTTTCTTTCAGAATTTTGAACGATTAAAAGTGCTTGTTAAATTTTCAATATCTTATAAACGAATCATTAAGAAGTTTTAGTAACATAGATTTCAGTTTATCTCATCAGGGGTAGTTCCACCCATCATGATTCTCACCATGACAGGTAAGAAAACAACGTCCTCTATATAATCCTTGATCTTCAAATCTGATAGCTCCGTTACCTGGACTTGGTGTGTTGATTCCAGTCCAGAAATTTATAAGATTTGAATTGTTGATGCTATTTCCCTGAGTGCTGCTGATACCATGTGGATCGTGGCAGGCATTGCAAGGCGTTTTTTGGGTGACAATATGAATCTTGTGTGCTTTAAAGGATACATCACTTAGAATGGAAGTTCGGCTATGACAGCTATAACACAAAGCATAAGCTGCCGCTGATTCTGTTGTATTGTTTGCAGTACTGTATTGTAATTTTAAAATTCGTGGAAAAGTTGAGCCATGCGGTCCTGCCGGTGAACTGGCTCCATCGCTGGCATGACAATCGGAACAGTAAATTCTGCTTGTGATTGTCCATGGGGCGATCAGGCTGGGAACGGATGTATTTACACCAACAGCGGCTACCGAATGAAATGAAGTATTTCCGGGTGCAAATTCTAAACGGGTATTATTTTGCACGATTACTCGCGGAGTAACCGCCGCCGGAGACCAGGGATTTCCTGAATGGCAACGATAACAAATTTCGTATTCATATTGAACCGGGTCCACAGGATTCCCACTTTGGTTGATGCCTTTTACTCCTTTATTAAATCCATTAACAAACGGAGCAACCGCAGTCGTGGTGTTGGCTAAATCAGGGTTATGGCAATCTTCACATGCAACATGTTTTGTTATCACCCAATTTGCTTCAGTAGAATCATGTATTCCAGCATAAGCATAAACATTATGCTTGTATGGTTTGGCAAATTGTCCATCAACTACAGTAGGGTCGATTATACCTATCGTTTTAAACGACAGTAAGTTGCCATACTTTGTAAAATCATTATTTGTTGCATAAGACCTTACATAATAATTAGTATTAGTGATAAGATTAGTGATGGTACTTGTGAAACTACCAGTGCCGCTGCCATTGGTAGTGTGGCTGTTGGCAATGGTTGGTGTAATATTTGTACTCCAACAAATACCCCGACTGATATTTGGTAAACCGCAATCATTTGTTATTTCACCACCACTTTTGGCAGAAACCTTTGTTATTTCGGTAACTTCAGTGGTTGTGAGACTAATATCACAGCTTGGGGTTGTAAAACTTAACTGGTTTCCATAGAATGTACCAATTCCATTTGTAGCATAAGCCCTCACATAATATAAAGTATTGGGGGTAAGGTTGGTAAGGTTGCTTACAAAACCACCATTTTCACTTCCATCATTTGTTGTGCTGTCGGTAATGGATGGGTTTTGGGAAGTGCTCCAACAAACACCCCTTACTGTTATTGGCGAACCACCATCATCAGTTATTTCGCCACCACCTATAGCAGTTGTTGTGGTAATTCCGGTTACTTCAACGGTTGTCAAACTTATAATTCCGCTCAATGTGGTAAAGCTCAATTGGTTTCCATAAGATGTGCCCTGGTTGTTGTTTGCGTAGGCGCGAACGTAATAAATTGTGTTTGGACTGAGGTCAGTAATATTGCTTGTAAACTCTCCTGTTCCTGTACCATTTATTGTATTAGTGTTGAAAATTGTTGGATTTGGTGAGGCACTCCAACAAACTCCTCGACCTGTCACTTCTGTGCCACCATCGCTTGTAATATTACCACCTGAGGTAGCTGTAGTAGGGGAAATATCAATAATCAATTTTGTTGTAACAATTGGTAAAACTCCAAAGGAGATAGACAAGGAATCAACTGAAATTGCACATAAAGTGGATATTGTCCATGCAAGTTTATAAACAGTAGCATTTTGTCCAAAAAATATTGTTTGAGGATCATTAACGTTAACCATCATAGCGCCTGCTCCCGAAATAATCTCCCAAAAACCAGTACCATTTATTGGTGCATTTGCTTGCAGAGTTGTCCATGTACCTTGTAGATGCATTTGATCTTCTCCAGCATCGGCAGGTGTGGGAGTTGTAAAAAATGTTACTGAAACAGTATCTGAAGAGAAATAGCAAGGCAAAGCAATTTTCCAAACAAGGAGATAGGTGGTGCAGGATTGGCCTGTAAAAAGCGTTGTTGGAGAGCCGGGGTTGGCTAATGTTCCACCTTGGCCGCTAAAAATCGTCCACTGGCCTACTCCCAGTTCAGGAGTGTTGGCAGCAAGATTTAACGACAATGCCTCGGTGGTAATGGTTACATCCTGGCCAGCATCGGCAAGGGTTGGTGAAGCATCAAAACTGATATTTACACCATCGGAAGTTGAAGCACAAGCTGTGCTAATTGTCCATTTTAATGAATAACTATCACACAATTGCCCGGTAAATAAAGTTTGAGGGTCGTTTGCATTTGCAAAACTTCCACCGTTCCCGCTTTCAATAGTCCATGTTCCGGTTCCGTACACCGGCATATTTCCTTGAAGATTTGTACTCAGAGTAGCATCGGCAAAATACTGGTCTTCACCAGCAACTGCCTGCGTAGGCAAAGGTGTACATTGGCCGCAGGTTTCAAACCATGCCGTACCATTAAAATAATTCAGGCAGTTAGAGGTTGAGTTGTAAATCTGCATTCCTGTAAAAGGACTTACAAGTGCATCGCGTTCATCGGTGGTCATGCTGCGAATGCCATTAGCTGAATAAAGGGCATAAGGCACACTCAGCAGTTGGCTGGTTCCCATAAAGACAAAGTTGTCGCCGCCGGCAAGGTCCATTTCGGTTTTTATAAAACTGGCGTTGTTGCCCCAGGAAATCTGCGCAAAGTTGCCGGTTACTGCCGTTCCGCGCCCAACTTCAAGGTTTATAAGCCCTAAACTGTTTGTGTTGGTTTGGTGCAATTCGCAGTATTCAACCGTCCCTTCCGGGCTTCCGGATAAAATGGAGATTTTTACTGAGATTCCCTGGTTAATTACAGGGTTGCCGTTCAAGTCGCGGGCTACTGCCTGGTATTTGAAGGCCTGAGGCGTTTGTGCGAAAGCAAAAATGCTCATCACGACTAAGGAAAGAAGGAGTAAAGTGTTTTTCATGGTACATTTTTCTGAGATTATTTTAAAAATTGAATTTCGGTGGAAAGCAACGATATGGGGGTAAAACCATTTGGCAGCAAAGGATTTTTGCGGGAATCGGCTAAAAAGGAATATGTGTAAACGAACATTTTTAATGGATTAAATGCACAATTGATCACATGTGTAAAAGTAAAACAATTATCAAATCCATTACGAAATTCATGAAATATAATCCGGTCACCAACCTTTCAGGAAGTCTCTTGGGAAGATTAAATTAGTTGCTTTCAAATTCCCAGCGCTGAGCGGCATTTGCAATGCCGCTCACTACATTGGACAATTTGCAATTGTCCGGATAAAACTTAATTGTGGAAGCTTAATGGCTTTTGCGGCTCGCCAAAAAGGTTTCAACTTTCTAAAAAGGTGAAACCTTTAAAACCCCAACGCTGACAGGCTACACCGGAACGTGACCTGACAGCGTCCGCCAACTGGCGGACTGGCAGCGTCAAAATCAATCAATGAATGATGATGATTTTTTGGTTTTGGAAGTCCGGCATAAATTTTTTTCATCCAATGTTCTATACTAAAAAAAATTGATTTTCAAAAAACCGGCAACCATACCGTCCCCAAAAGAAAAAACCCGCTGCAAATGCTTGATTTACAACGGGTTTATTTTTGAAATTGTAGCCCGTAGGGGACTCGAACCCCTGATTTCCAGGATGAAAACCTGGCGTCCTAACCGACTAGACGAACGGGCCATTTTTTAAAAGAACGTGTTTGATTTTCGAGTTGCAAAAATAGATTTTGTTTTTAATCTGACAAGCATTTTCTGAAAAAAAATAAAAAAAATGCCGGAAATTTATCTTCCCGGCATTTTTACTAAATTATTGTATCGTTATCTTCTTGTAAACTAATCGATTACTTTGGCAGATGCTCAGGAGGTAAATTCCTTGCGGGAACTTTTCGATTGGAACCGAAATTAACATTCCGTCATTTTTCAGGTTTTCAGCCCAATTTCCAATAACATTTCCATCCATCGACACTACTTTTATCGAAACATCTCCTTTTTCGAAGTTTTTCAAACCGATATTTAAAACAGTGGTCGCCGGGTTTGGGTAAACCGAAATTTCCGGATTGGTAGTTGCTGTTTCGCCAATGCCAACGGTGTTTGCCACATAAAATCCTTCCCAGCCTGCTTTGGAAACCGAATTATTCGTCGAAAATGCGATAAACAATTTGCCGCTGGGTGAAGTTACAGGTGCCGGAAGGTTACCGGTGCTGTAGGTTCCTGAGTATTCTGCCAGTAATTGCTGTGTTCCAAGATCATAAACTTTTACAACATCCACATCCTCCTCAGTATCGAAAGCTGTGAAATACATCGTTGTCGTAGTGGCGTTTTCAGGCTGAATGCGCCACATGCAAACCGTGCTGTTGTAATAGTTAAACTGGGCGCTGCCATCGCTCAGATTTGCCATAGGTTCGGTTAAGTCGTCCAGGCCTGCGCACCAGATTGGTTTTGTAGTGGAATAAGAAGCAAGAAAACCATTAGCATTTTCGGAGTCGTTACTCTTAAAAACCACAAGCATTTTATTGCCGGTCGAATTTATCGTGGCGGGCAACGTTGTTCCGGTTAAAACTGCAAGAACACTGGCTGTTGCCGATTCGCCGTCGTAAACGGTTACTTCATCATTTTGTGCAAGGTCGAATCTCGAAAATTTCAGGGTAATCATCGAAATCGAATCTCCCGGTTCCTGCGGATCGATGAGCCAGCTTACTTCACTGCCAGCAGCGTAGTTTTCTTTTGGTCCGCTTCCATCTTCAAACGAACCTGATTTGGCCGTAAGCGTTTGTAGTCCCGAAAAATAGTAAGGATAGCCGCTTCCGGGAATAAAATTCACTACGGCGCCCTGGCCATCGCTGTAACCACCCACGCTGTAAAGGGTGTAGTAGCCGTTGGATTGTCCGCTCCATCCAAAATTGTAATGGAAATAATCGTCATCATTGTAACCATCACAAACAAAGGCATGGCCGCCACTGTTGCTAAATCCTGAGTAATACATCGGTTGACTCTGGTTAATCTGCTCTTTTAAGATGTTGATCCAGACTTCAAGCGAATAATTATCCTTTTCCAAAAAAGCAGCGTCCTGTGAATACCCAAAATAGTTGGTTATTGCTGGCGGAACATCCCAACTGTAAGCTCCCGAACCACTTGGACTATACATCATATCAACACCAACCCCGCAATGAAACTGGATGAGCGCCACATCTTCGTAAGCCGGATCCATGGCATCTTTCATCTGATTCCACAAATATTGCGTTTCACCAAAATTGGCTGAGATATTTCCATAAGGAGGGTAATAATAATTGTGAGAGCCTTGTCCCTGTAAAGGATAGCGCCAGTAATACATCACCATCGACATTGCCGTAGCCACACAGCCTGCATAAACGTGGCCGCCCGGACCAATTCCGTCTTCCGGGCACAACATATTGTATGGATAGTTCTGGTTCCAGGTGCAGGTTAACAAAGGCGTAACTCCACGACTAAGGTCGGCTGGATCGGTTATTTTGAAATTTGCAGATGAATAATTTTCCCAAAGTGCAACAATTTCCGGTGTTGCCCGGATGTTTGTTGACCGGATCAGTAAAATCTGAGCGGTGAAATTTTGCATAAAGCTGTCAAAATTGGCATCAATACCAATATCTGAGCAGATTCCTTCGGGTGAATACCCCAACACGGGAGGCATTGCATCCTCAGCCGAAATGATGATAAAACCATCTTCTTCAAAATTAAAGATGTAAAAAACGGGTTCCTGGTTTTCCTTTTCAATCCAGGTTTTGGATATCGAAATGGTTTCCGGGCTTACTGTGGTAAGTGGTGAAGCTTTTTCGTGAAAAGCATTTTTTGCGACAGTTCTGGCAGTTTGTAAGTCAACAATTGCTGCATTTGCAATGATCGAAACGAGCAGTAAAACAAGTGTGGAAAATAAAAATTTAATCTTCATAAGTTAAAATTTTGAAGGATGGTTAAATTTGAACAGGTGCAAAATTAAGTTTAATTCAGATGCAAGCCGCTCTGAAATATTCTGGGCAAAAGTGTCATGAAGTGACTGATTTAGTGTTGAATGATCAGCTTTTTGATCAGATTCGTATTATTGTTTTTGATCTGAACAAAGTAAATCCCGATAGTCAGGTCGGAAACGTCGATTGTCAGCAGGTTTCCCGGGCTTGTGAATTGCGAACCGGAGTAAACGATTTTCCCCAGATAATTAAGCATTTTGATTTCCGGATTTTTCTCGGATAAACCGGTGATATTTACAAAAAGCTCATCGTTTGCAGGATTTGGATGAACCGAGATAACAGCATTTTCATCCTTTTCGTCAATTCCCACCGGTGAAGCCAGGTACCAGGCATCCCAGCCATCGGCTCTGACGGTGCTGTTGGTTGTGAAGGTGATAAACATTTTCCCGCTTGGGGATGTCACAGGAAGCGGTAAATCAGCCGGATCGTAATGCCCCGAAATTGTCGCAAGAAGCGTGCTGTTGGCGAGGTTATAAATTTTTAAAATATCGTTGTTGGGTTCGGTATCAAATTTTGTAAAATAAAGTGTTGTGCTGCCAGCCCCGGGTGGTACGATTTGCCACATACAAATAGTGTTGTTTTGATACAAGAAGTTAAAACTGCCATCAGAAAGTTCGCTGGTAGGTGCATTTAAAAGAGTCATGCCGCTGCACCATTCGGGGCGGTTTGATGCATAACTTGCAAAAAAGCCTTCAGAGGTGCTGTTTCCGGCATGATAAACCACAAACATCTTATTTCCGGAAGAAGTAATTCCTGCCGGGATTTCATTGCCGGTAAATGTTGCCAGTAAAGGAGCTCCTTCATTTTCACCATCATAAATCTTTATAAAATCTTCATTTTCGGTAAGGTCAAATTTTTGAAAAGACAGGGTAATCGAAGAAACCGAATCGATTTCGCTTTGTGGATCAATGAAGAAACTGCAATCGCTGTTTTGCTGGCTATTGCAGGTTGGGCCACTGCCATCTTCAAAAGTTCCGTTAAATGAGGTGAAGTGTTTAAATCCGGCGCAATAAGTTGGGTAATCATATTGATTTGTGTCAGGAAAGGCATTAATCACCAGTTCCTGCGCCAGGTTAAAATTTGAGCCGCCCGGGTTGAGCTGATCAATATAAAAATAGCCATCGTACGAGCCGCTCCAGCCCCAGTTGAAATGGTAAAAGTCGGTATCCTGGCAGCCATCTAAAATAAAAGCGTGGCCATTGATATTTGGCACCGACCAACCTGCATAATACATAGGGATTTTTCGTTCCAGGTGGGCCATGATTACGCTGTCCCAATCCAGGGTTGTGCTGTCGCGATATAAATATTGGGTTTCGGGCGAATATTTAAAAAATGTCCTGAGGGAGTAAGCGGCTTTGTGGTTGTACATACCCGAACTGCCTGGCCCGTAAACCATGTCAACCGAAACACCAAAATGAAAAATCAGTTCGGCGGCTGCCGGCGTACTTTCGTACAGCGAATTCGTCATCTCATCCCATTTGTAGGTTGTGTTGCCAAAATTGGCCGAAATTGTATCGTAGGTTGGATGATAATAGGAGTAAGAGCCGGTTCCGGTTTCGGGGAACCTGAAATAATAAGCCAGTTGCCCCAGTGCAGTCGCAACGCAGCCAGTAACGCAATGTCCCGCCGCACCCGCAGGATCAGCCGGGCACATTTCGTTGTAGTATTTTCCCTGATCCCATTTTGAGGTGAGCATCGGCTCAATATTTCTGAGTCTGACGATCGGATTCTGCAAAAAGTCCGGATTCGAATATTTCTCCCAACGGGCCGTAATTTCAGGTGTGGGAGTGAGCTTTTTGACAACGGCATCTTCGATCTGATCTTCGTACTGGTTCATCCAGGCTTTGAAATTTTCCTGATTACCGGGAGTAAACCAGGACTTTTCGAGCGAATATGCCAACACCGGCTGGAGCGTTTCATAGGCCGAAACCATCACAAAACCCTGATGGATGTTGACGACATAATAAAGTGGTACTTCATTCCGGCTTATTGTTTGCACTTCTTTCAAAACCATCGTTTCAAAAGATATTTGCCAGGTTTGGGAGATTCGTTCGTAGTAAAAGTTTTTCGCTACAAGTTGTGCCTTATCCCGGCTAACCGGCTCAAACCGATTTGCCTGCAACACATTTGACGAAAGAAAAAGGGAGTAAAAAATAATAACAAAAACCGAAGTAAAAGTTTTCATAACATTTGAATTTGGTACCTACAAAAATAGCTCCTTTTGGATACAAAATCATTTTGATGTTTATTTTGGGCGTTTTATTGATTTTTCTGATCAAATTTGCCCATCAAACTTTGGAGTAGGTTTTATCTTAAAAATAACAGCATGGATTTTCAAGAACTTGTTAAAAAACGTTTCAGCGTAAGAAAATATAAACCTCAGCCTGTCGAAAAGGAAAAAATACAGCGGTGCATCGAATCTGCCCGGCTGGCGCCTTCGGCCAGCAATTCGCAGCCCTGGAAATTTATAGTGGTTGATGATCCCGAACTGGTCCAAAAGGTGGCTCATGAAACATTTTCGATGCTGGTGCCTTTTAATAAATTTGTGAAGCAAGCGCCTGTTATTTTGGTTATTGTTTTGGAAAAGCCAAAGTTGATCACGCAAATAGGGGAGAAGCTCAAAAATAAAGAATGGGCGCTCATCGACATTGGCATTGCTGCCGAACATTTTTGTCTTCAGGCTGCCGAAGAAGGGCTTGGCACCTGCATGTTGGGCTGGTACAACGAAAAACCCATCCAAAAACTCCTCGGAATACCTGAAAAAAATACTATTGGATTACTAATTTCGGTGGGATATCCTGATTACGAAACGATCCCAAAAAAGAAAAGAAAAAGCCTGGACGAGGTGCTGAGTTTTAATAAATATTGAAATACCGGGAAAGAAAAACCCGGCTTTTGGGGCCGGGCGGAGTTATAATTAATCAGCGATTATTGTTGACACTTCAATATTTGGCGGATTGTTGAGGTGTTCTTTTACTGCACACAAATTTGCCGCATTAATAATGGCAGCCTTGTATTTTTCGGGAAAATCTTTAGGCAGGTTAATATTGAGCTGGATGTCATCGACGAGGCGGGTTTTGTAGTTGTAATTCATTTTTTGAGTAATCGTGATTTCATCGGTGGGGATGTTGCGCTGCGCACAAAACGATTTAACATAAATACCTGCACAAGTTCCGATGCTGGCCAGAAACAGGGTAAATGGAGCTGGTGCGCTTCCATCGCCGCCAGCCTGCACAGGTTGGTCGGTCATGATTATTTGCCCGTTGAATTCGGCATTAACTTTTTTATTTCCTTCAAAAAATATCTTCATTTCCATAATTCATCGGTTTTTAGTTTTGAAGGCACAAAAATACTTGGACTTTTTTTGGCATGGCCTAACTGTAAGATAATGTAAGCAGGCACTGGCTTACAAAGGTTTTACGGAATTTTGAATTTCGGGATATTAAATTGATTCAGGTCATAAAAAGAGTTCCGATCCCTTCAAGGGATCGGAACTCTAAATCCTGGTTAGCCGGATTATCTTTATGTTGAAACGTGGTGACGAGCTAACTAATTAATTCCAAAAAGCAGCGGGTAATCCTTTTCTTTCCCTTTTTCAAACCAGTTTTCAGGCAGGATTTTCCAGTTGTCGTTTTTCTGCGGGGTGACGGTTCCTTTTTCTTCGATCCATTTCATCAGGTAAAACCGCAAATCTTTTTCTGTCGAATTCAAAATCCGGTCTTTTAAGAGTTCACTCCTGATTTTGGAACCTGCTGTGAGGTGATTTCCACCACCGTTTCCGCGATATGAATTTACTGCAACCTTGTATTTTTTGTTCAGATCGAAGGGTGAACCATCGGCCATCGAAATGATCGAAACTCTTTCACCGGTTTGGTTTTGGAGATCTACCGTATAAAGGATTCCTTCTCCTGAATCGAAGTTGTAGAAAGCATTTTCGAGCATCAAGGTTTTACCGTTTGCCGATTTTTGTGGATTTCCAAGGCTGTCGGTTCTGAATTTTATGAGATGGTCGTTTTCGTCTTTCATTTCATTAAACCACAGGCTGCAGGAGTATTCCAGGTAATCCTTGATTTCCTGACCTCCCAGTTCCATGGTGTAAAGCAGGTTTTCGAATTTGTACAACTTAAACATGTCGCGGACGTAAATTTCGCCCTCATTAATCTGACTGTCGAACGAAAGCGGTGCAACAAACGAAATGTCAGCTCCGGTAATCTCCAACTGAATCTGGTGAATCAGGTCAATAAATTTTGAATCCCCGAAAAGGGCGTCCTTGGATGAGATACTTTCGGTAAACGAGCCGATTGGCCGGTATACGTATTTTTTTACCTCCTCAAAAGCCGGCTGGAATTGTGCCATAAATTCAGGATCAGGGCTAAGGTTTTTCATTTCGACAATTTCGCCCGACATCGTTTTTTCGTAATGACCCGTTGTTTTATGAAGCTTAAGATCGATGTTTGCGACGGCTACATCGTAAGCCCGGCTTGTTGTTCCGAGAATCAGAACTTCATTTCCGGCCCAGTTTTTCAGCGATTCATTCCAGCCATGGTGATCATGGCCAACAAAAACGACATCAAAACCCGGAACCTGCTCGGCTACAAGTTTGGAGGCGTTTTCGTTAAAAGCTGTTTCGGCCTGCTGACCGTTGTAATTATACTCAACACCGGCATGGAAAAGCCCGATGAGTACATCAGGTTTTTCGTTTTCGTTTATGATCTTAACCCATTTTTTCGCCGATTCGATCATGTCTTCAAATTCCATCCCTGCATAGATTTTTTCGGGCAGCCATTTTGGAATTGCGGGAGTAATCAAACCGAGAACGGCTATTTTTAAACCGTCCTTTTCAATCACAAAATAAGGTTTAAAATAGGGTTTCCCCGATTTTACATCAACAGCGTTGGCAGCAAGCCAGGGAAATTTAAACTCCGCATTTAACTTATCATAAACCGGATGGCCGGCCTCAATATCGTGGTTTCCGATGGTGGCGGCATCGTAGCCCATATAATTCATCACCTGTGAGCAAATGTGCGGCTCGTTTGTTTTTTCAAAATTCGAATAATAAACCATGGGGTCGCCTTGCAGGATGTCGCCATTATCGAGGAGAATCACCAATTGCCCTGGTTTGGCGCGCTCATCCCGTACAAAAGTCATCACACGGGCTAGTGAATTTTCGGTGGGTTTATCATCTTTAAAATCAAAAGGAAAGATGGCGCCGTGAACATCGCTGGTTTCGATGATTTTGATTTTAAAAGATTCAGGTTTCTGAACTTGCTGACAAGAAGCCAGAATCAGGATTATCGGGAGAAGAGCAAGGAAGTTCTTTAATTTTGAAAACATAAAGTTTTGTCTTTGATAGATTTTGAAATTCATGGGGAAATGGGATTAATGCGATAAATTAAAGGCTATTTTCGTTTTCCTGAAACGTAATAATTCCAACTACCGCCAAGGCCACCCAGGTTGGTTACCGAAAACTCAATACTGTTGGCATCAACAATGCCGCATTCATGAAAATAATGGTGTGCTTGTATTAACATAAAAGTGCCGTCGTCAGTGATTTCAGGAGTAATTATTTTGTTTTTCGTAAAGGTAATTGTAATTCTTTTTTCATCATCTATGATATTGTAATGAAATTCGTTTTCATCTATATCGTTTTCTTCATCTTCGATTGAGTATAGTCTGATAGTGCCAGTAAATGTTGAAGTATCATACTGGGTGGGTTGTCCGAGAAGCCAAAATTCTTCAACAATAGTAAATTTAAAATTGCCGGTGTATTTAGTCCTGTAATCCAGATCATCCTTTTTACACGAAACCAGAGAAAGCATCAGGCTTGCGTAAAAGAGTGTCATTTGGAACATTATAAAGAAATTTGAGATTTGAAGTTTGAGATTTGGAATTTGGAATTTGGAATTTGAAGTTTATTTACCTATTCTCTTAATTTTTCCCAAAGTTTGTTGCCCATTTCACGGGCAAATCCCAGGATGTCTTCTTCATTCATATTCACCAAACGACGATCTTTTACAACAATTTCACCTTTCGAAATGACGTGCTCAACATTTTTCGAATTTAGCCCATAAATAAAATGGCCCAAAAAGTTTTCGCTGTTCATTTCGGTGGGGCTGTCATAATCCAGAACGACAAGGTTATTTTCGCCATCTCCGGTAAAACCATTATTTTGAAGATAATGATGGACATTCCGGAATCTTGTGTAAATATCTCCCGGACTACAATGATTGGTTATCTGGCCTGCAAAATAGGCGTATTGCGCGCTTCGCAGCATATCGCTGTGCATGCCGTCGGTTCCAAGCATCAACCGGTCGCCCAAACCTTTTGCGTTAAAAACACCAACATTGTTGTTGAGGTTGCTTTCGATGTTTTCGACAACCCAGGCCGGGGAATCGCTGATAAGCTTTTTCTCGTTTTTGCTCAGATGCAGGCAATGCGCCAGAATGGTTTTGGATGAATTTAAGAAACCAAATTCGTCAAGCCGCTCAACAACCGATTTTTTATAGTTGATCTTGCAATGGTCCTGGTCGTATTGGTCCTCGGCCACATGAATATGAATGCCTGATTTGAATTTTTCGACGAGCACAGCAGCGCGGCGCAACGAATGATCACTCAACGTAAATGACGCGTGCAGTCCAACAAGACCTTGAGATGTTTTTAGATACCGCTCGGTATTTGTGCAGCCTTCAACGCCGGTTTGCATCCCGTCGCGATCCGAAATTTCGTAACAGAGTAAATGCGAAACGCCTAAAAACTCGAAAGCCCCGGCGATTGTTTCCAGCGAACCCTCGATGGCCAAAGGCGAAGAATGGTGGTCGATAACAAAAGTTACGCCTGATTTGAGGCTTTCCATGGCCGCAAAAAGTGCACTTGCCTCAATCATGGCAATATCGAGTTTCTTGTCGAGGTTCCACCAGACATATTTGAGGATTTCGTAAAAATTTTCGGGAGTCGTTTTTGGTGCAGGCATCCCGCGCGAAAGCACCGAATAGATGTGGTGATGTGCGTTTCCAAACGATTTTGTAACGAATTTTCCCTCGCAATTTAATATCTGATCTGCACGGGTTTTTGGTGGAATCGTTCCGACGAATTCAACTTTGCCATTTAGGCCATGACTTACTTTGAGATTGGATTTTTTAAATTCCAGCGTTTCCCAATCGATGTACGTGGCGTCTTTTAAAAATATGCTCATTTTTGTGGTTTTTGGATTTGCTCAAAATTAGTAATAATGTGTTTCGATGACCGGTTGCCATAAATTTCGATAATCACTTTGGCGGAAACCTTTGCAAACAGGCTCAAAAATGCAATGTGAATGATCGTTGATTTCGATAATTTGCGTAAAGGTACACGGATTTTTTTCGCAAACCCTGGCCTGGCACAAAGTGGTCTGGTTGCAGCAGCTCCGGCCTAACGACCAGAAAAAATCGTTCATTTTGGTTACCGGATGTCCCGAAATTACAGCAATGAGTTTAAAGGCCTCAATGCAGCGGTTTCGCACCACTTCATCGGATGGCAAGGTTTCGCGGTTGATCAGTTTCCGGCGAAGCGTTTCATCAACGATTTCGATGCAGCCAAGCCTCATGAGCACACGCTGCATATGGTAATCCATGATGGGGATAAAATTTTCGGGATCGTTGATTTTAAGAAGGTTGGCTTCCATCAGCAATTTGATGAGAAAGGTGGATTTTTTCTGTAAAGGATCGGCAAAAGCTTCAAAATGCGGAAGGATTTCATACAAACCTTTGCCCTGGTGAAGTAAAAATCCGTCAGCAGAGCAGATAAGATTTTTTACGCTGTTCTGATAATCTGAAGAAATCAGTTTTCCTGCCTGAATCATTAGCTCAGCGCGTTCGTCCAACCTGTCGAGGGTGCAGTTTTCGGGTTTTTCATCGGGCGAAAATGCCGGCCTGAGTATTTCGATAACTTCGTTTACAGTTGAATGCGCCAAAAACTGAGGGTCGAGAATGGGCGAATTTAATTTTGCAAACCTGACAAATCCATATTCCAGATAATCCCAGCCAAAAAGGTTTAAGGGAAGGTTTTGTAGCTTGTAGGTTTGATGACAGATTGCAACGGCGAAGAAGTTCATCCTGAATTTTGTTTCTTCATCAACAGCAGGATTTAAATATTCGCGGTTGTAAAAGTCGGTTCGAAGTTTTAGCCCTTTAATCGTTTGTGCAACATTTTCACAAACGTCCGGGTTGAGTCTGGTTTGCGTATTTTCCATCAGGTTTTGAGAATTATTTGGGAAGCTTGCCGAAAATTTTATTGATTCCCCGATGAAAACGGTGGATAAAAACGGATGGTTCGGCAAACATCAGCACGCACTCTTTTTGAATGAGATTGATCTGGTTTTGCTCAGCCAGACTTATGCTTTCATCATTTTGAGCACCTTGCTGAAGCCAGACATGCCGGATTTTTTTTGCAATGGCTTCCTTCATTAAATCCGCACTCTGCGCGGGCTGCGTGCAAATAACAAGCGCCGAAACTTCAGGAGGCAGTGATTTTACATCCGGATAACATTTCGTCCCTTCAAATTCAGTCATCTCCCGGTGAATGGGATAAAGCTGATAATTCTTTTTTTGCAGTTCCTTGAAAATTGCGTTTCCAAACTTTTGAGATTTGCGCGAAATCCCGGCAATTGCGATATGTTTCTGATCCAGGAATTCTTTCACTTGATTTAATGTTGTCATATTTTTCGCTTTAATGGTAATTTGTATTTTCTGATTCCGTCGATTTGATACAATGCATTAGCTACCGCGGCGGCGGTGGGAACGAGGCCAATTTCGCCAATTCCTTTTGCGCCATAAGGCCCTACAGGATCAGTCACCTCCACAGCTTTTACAATAACTTCGGGCATTTCGTGCGCACGTAAAATTCCGCAATCCCGGTATTTTTCTGAGATTAATCTTCCGTCCTTCATGGGCAAATCTTCGGTGAGGGCGTAACCCAGACCCATGTGCACGGCGCCTTCAATCTGGCCTTCAAACAAAGTGGGATTGATGATTTTTCCTACATCGTGGGCAGCAACAACTTTTTCGATGTTGCCTTTCTCATCCAGTACCACAAGTTGGGTGGCGTAACCATAAGAATAATGGGTGATTATTTTATCAGTTTTTGCGCCTGGTTTTGTGGTCCAATCACAGATGAAACGACCCGAGTAAACATTTCCGATGAGTTCGGAAAGCTTTTTTGTCTTCAAATCTTCCTTTAAAAGTTTAGAGGCGTCGATAATAGCATTTCCAACAAGTGCGGTGGCACGGGAGGAAGTTGTCATCCCGGTATTGAGTTCTTCGGTTGTCTCAACTTTTACCTCGATCAGCTCAGGAGCAATGCCGGTTTCCTGGCAAAGTACCTGAAGGGCCATGGTGTGCACTCCTTGTCCCATCTCCGACCAGCCATGGCTTAGGAGGATTTTTCCATTTTCACAGATCTTAATTTTTACCGAACTTTCGTCAGCCATACCGTTGCCAACGCCCGAATTTTTGATTCCGCAAGCCAGCCCGGCATATTTTGCCTGGTAAAACTCTGCTTTTACAGCTTCGAGTGTTTTGCGAACACCAACGCCGGCTTCCATAATTTGCCCGGTGGAAGTCATCGAACCTTCGGTTAAAGCGTTGTCGTACCTGAATTTCCAGCGGTCGAATCCACCTTTTTCGCATAATTCATCCATGAGCACTTCCAGAGCAAAAGTTACCTGGTTTACGCCAAAGCCGCGCATAGCGCCGCTTGGAATATTGTTGGTGTAAACGGTTTTCGACTGGAGGTCGATTTCCGGAAAATAATAAGCCCCCGAAGCATGGCCGGCAACCCTTTCCATCACTTTGTTGCCAACGGAGGCGTAAGCGCCGGTGTCGCCAATGGCATCCAGTCTGAGGCCGGTGAGCTTGCCGGAATGGTCGCAGGCAATTTTCATTTTCATCCACACCGGGTGGCGCTTGGGATGCATGCGGATTGATTCCTCGCGGTTTAGGGTAAGTTTAACCGGTTTTTGGAGTATTAATGCAAAAAGGCAGGCATGTCCCTGCACGGTAAGATCCTCTTTGCCACCAAAGCCTCCGCCGGTCTGAACCTGGCTTATCCTGATTTTATCTTCGGGTAAACCGAGTAATCCTGCAATCTGACTCCGGTCAACGTAAACGCCTTGTCCCTGGCTGAAAAGCCTGATCCCGTCATCTTCGGGCATGGCAACGGCTGATTCGGGTTCCAGAAAACCATGTTCGATACGCTGGGTTTCAAAATCGCCTTCGGCAGTGAAAGCTGCATTTTTGAAGGTTTCTTCTGGATTACCACGCTTTACGATGCAGTTTTCCAAAAGGTTCGAAATATTTTCATGCACCTTTGGAGCATCGGGCATCAAAGCCTCAAAAGGGTTTGTAACTGGTGTGAAAATATCGTAACTGATTTTTATTAAAGTTGCTGCTTTACGGGCTATCCGGCGATTTTCGGCAACTACGCCGGCAATCACATCGCCGATGTAACGGGTGGTTTCACCCTCAGCAATCATGAGCGGCCAATCTTTGAAAATAAGGCCGGTTTTAGGATTTCCCGGAATATCTTCAGCCGTAAAAATCTTTATCACACCTGCTAATTTCATGGCTTCAGCGGCATCGATTTTCAGAATTTTTGCTTTGGGATGATCACTAAAACGCAAAGCCGCGTGAAGCATTCCATCAAATTTAAGATCGTTTACAAAAGGTTGTTGGCCCAGGGCAAGTTCGTGAGCAAGGTATTTTGAATGATTTGTCCCAACTTTTCCATCATCTGGCGGTAACTCGAGGGTTTGATTGGTGCGGAGTTTTTCGATGGCAAGTTCGATGGCATCGATTATTTTGGCATAACCCGTGCAGCGGCAAAGGTTTTGCTTGAGTGCCACAGCAATTTCATGCCGAGTTGGATGTGGGTTTTCGATAAATAAAACTTTGGCGCGCATGATGAATCCGGGCGTACAAAAACCGCATTGCACAGCACCCTTTCCAACAAAAGCATTGGCTAAAATTGTCTTAACCGGTTCGGGAATTCCCTCGGTAGTGATGACATTTTTTTGGTTCAGCGTACCCATTTTTGTCACACACGAAAGTTTGGCTTTTCCGCCAATTTCAACCATGCAGGCACCACAGGCAGCTTGCGCCGAACAACCATCTTTAACGGAGATTATGCCTTGTTTTTCACGCAAAAAATCAAGTAAACTGAGGTTTTCGTCTCCCTCATACATCAGCGATTTTCCGTTTAGATTAAAATTTATCATGATTAAGGTTTTGTTGAAGGCTTATTTAAGAAAGCTTTGGAAAGTCGGAAAAAGGTAGTTTTTACAGATAAACTGCTTGCCGGCCGCATGAACCGGGTTACTTTGTTTAGATATGAATAAAAGTCATTTTTCATGAAGTTGCTTCGAACAAACGATGAAGTTTTTGAATATTAATTTCCTCAAAGTTATGAATATTGAAGATAGTATTGGAAAGTTCATCAAGTTTGTGTGTTGATGCCACGCCGATAACCTTCATTCCTGCGCTGTTGCCGGCCTGAATTCCTGCAAAAGAGTCTTCAAAAACAAAGCAATCCGCTGGCTGATAGCCGGTTTTTGCGGCAGTTTTAACGAAAATTTCAGGATGAGGCTTGCTGTTCAAAATTTCATCAGCGGAGGTGATTTGATCGAAATATTTTCCTGTTTCAGTTTTTTCGAGGATAAAAATGATGTTTTTGAGCGGTGCCGAACTTGCAACAGCCATCTTAAAACCGGCAGTTCTGGCTTCTTCCAGAAACTTATTCAGGCCATTCAAAGGTTTCACAGTTTTTGCCGCTAATTCCCTGAAAAGTTTTTCTTTTTCATCAACATATTTTTCAAATTCTTCGCTGGGAATCTCGCGTGAAAAAAGGATTTTGAGGGTTTCACGATTCGACATGCCAAAAAGTATATTCCGAAAAAGTTTTGAATCGATCGGGATATTGTGATTTTTGCAAAAGGCAAACCAGGCTTTTTCGTGAAAATCTCCCGTGTCGGCGATTACACCATCCATATCAAAAATCAGGGCAAACGGTTGATTCATAGGTTGGCTGATTTAAATGTTCAGGAGTTTTGGATTGCCGGAAGTGTGAAGGAGAATTTTGTGCCCCGGTTCAACTCACTTTCAACATTGATTTCGCTTCCGTTTTTCGCCAGGAATTCTTTACAAAGCAGCAGCCCAAGGCCTGTTCCATGCTCATTAGCCGTTCCATTTTGTGTTGACTGGGTGCTTATATCAAAAAGATTTTCGAGGTTTTCCTTGCTGATTCCGATGCCGGTATCTGTGATCGCAAATTCGACGGAGCCATTTTCACGGATGGTTTCTATCTTAATTTCTCCACCATTTCCGGTAAATTTAATGGCATTCGACAGGAGATTGCGAACAACGGTTCGCATCATGTTTTCGTCAGCAAAAACAAGCATATTTTTTTGAACCTGATTTAGGATATTGATATTTTTCTTGTCTGCATTCTTTTCAAGAAGTGAAATTGCCTGTTCAGCAACTTGATGGAGGTCGGTGTTCTCAGGAAAAAACTGGATTTGGTTAGTACTGCTGAGTGTCCATTCCAGCAGATTTTCGAGTAAGGTAAAAATTTCTTCGGATGAATTTCGGATGATTTCGATAAACTCCTTTCGTTGTTCCTCCGAAAACTCATCATATTCGTTGTGCAGCAAGTCGGCAAAACCAATCAGTGAAGTGAACGGGCTTTTTAAATCGTGGGCGATAATCGAAAAAAAACGTTCTTTGGTGGCATTGACTTCGCGCAGTTTTTCTTCACTTTTGGTAAGTTCCCTGGTGCGTTCGCCGACCAATATTTCTAATTTGCGTGCTGCTCTTGCTTTTCTGGAATAACGCGTGATTCCTGCAATTAACGTGATCAGGGTAATTGCCAAAAGCAAAAGATATTGATTGGATTTATACCTGCTTTTCTCTGATTCGAGTTTACTTAATTCGTTCTCTTGTTGCAGTACTTTGGTGTTGGTCTCGGTTTGATTTTTATAATATCTCAACAAAAGCCTGGTAAGTTCCATTTTATTATCTTCATTTATTTTTTCGGATAGCGGAACATACAAATCGAGGTATTTGCCGGCTTCAACAGCATTTCCACTTTGATTATAATAGTCAGTAAACAGATGATAGAAACCCAGTAATAATGCGTCAACACCAATGCGCTGAGCCAAAACAAAACCCTGGTCAAGGTGAGTTTTTGCTAATTCAATTTTTCTGGTTTTTAAGAAGCAGGTAGCCAGATTCAGATGATTTTGCGATTCGCCGAATTTATTTCCGATCTGTTGATTAATTCTTAGCGCTTCCTTAAATTTCCTGATCGCAGTATCGAAATTACTTTTCCTTAATTCGATTTCGGCGAGGCTGTTAATGGTTTTTGCAATTTCAAAGCGATTTCCGGATTTGTCGGGAAAACGCATCGCATCATAAAAGTATGAAGACGCCTTATCCAGGGAGTCCAGTAGAAAATAACAGAGCCCTTTACTATAAAGAATTTGAGATTTTAACTCATCGAAATTGTATTCCTCGGCAATTTTAATACCCCGGTCAAAATAATCCAGAGCCTGATTATAATTACCTGCCTGGATAAATATCTTACCCAGGTTTTCAAAATTTGTTCCTATAAAATGGTTTTCCCCGGCTGTGCCAAATAAATATGCACGATTTTCATACGCATCAAAGAAAAGATCATATGCTTTTCCGAATTTTCCGCTCAGTAAGTAAATATCACCCAGTTTTTGTTTGCTTCCAAGCGAACCAAAAACATCTTTCAATGAATTATAAAGTTTAATGTTTTCGGAATGAATGTCTTCGGCTACTTTAAAGTTTCCGAGCTTAAAATTCGCAACGCCAAGATTATAGCGGCACCATGCTACAAAATCTGTGTATTTTTCAGCGATGGAATTTTGCTCAGCTTCTTCAAAGACTTGAATCGCTTTTTCATTTTCGTCCATCTCTAAATAGCATTTACCTGCCTGTATCATGCTTGAAGTCATTAACCTTGGCTTGGAATTTTTTTTGTGAATTTCGATAAGTGGTAATGTGTATTCCAGTGCTTTTTGATAATCATTTAAATTAAGATAGGCATTTCCAACATAAAATTGTGCAAATAGGATGCTGTCTTCTACTCCCAATATTTTGTATATTTCGAACGACTTGAGGTGATAAGTCAATGATTCTTTATAGTTAATCTGGTTGTGGTAAGCTTTTCCTAATAAAAAAAAGGTTAGAGCAGTGGCTTTTTGGTCGTCTTTAATAAGAACAAGATACTCGGTAGCATATTCAATGGTTTTTTCGGCAATCGTGTCATAATAATAGAAAATTAACTCCTTTAGAATGGACTTTCGCTCCTCACCAGAAGTTTCAGGTAAATTTTTAACCAGGATTTTAATTCGTTCCGGTTCCGAAGCAAAAGCTGCGAAAAAAGTCAGAAAAAACAATCCAGTTAATAATAGTTTTACCATTAGGAAAATTAATCACAGGCCGAAAAAGCAATGCTTATTCTGCCTGCTATTTTAAAACCCCAATATTTTTTTGGCCTGATCGACATCGCACGAAATCGATTCCGGCATTTTTAAAATGCCTTTTACCGAGTCAAGGTCTTTTAGTCCGGAACCAGTTATCAGAACGAGACTTGACGAATCATCCGGGATCATGTTTTCATGGTGCCATTTCAGAAAACCTGCCATGGCGGCGGCAGCGGCGGGTTCAGCGAAAATGCCCGTACTCCTTGCCAGTTTCAGAGAGGCCTGAAGGATTTCTTCATCACTCACCAAAACTCCTGCACCTTTATAATTATGGATGAATTTCGAAGTCATGTAAAAATTACTTGGATAGTCGACACTTATCGAATCAGCAATGGTTTTGCTTTTTACCGATTTAAAAACCTTGCTTTTGAGATTATTTACAAGATTTGGACTGCCTTCGGCCTGGACGGCAACAATGGTTGGAATATGTTCGATGATGCCGAGCAGCAATAAATCTTCAAATCCTTTATAAACCGCCGAAATGATAACTCCATCGCCAACCGGGATGAAAATTGTATCGGGTAATTCGCCGTCGAGCTGCTCGTAGATTTCAAAAGCAACATTTTTTTTGCCTTCGATAGTTATTGGGTTGTAGGCTGTGTTGCGGTTGTAAATCCCCGTTTCTTTTGTCAATTTAAGGCTGAGTTCAAAGGCATCGTCATAGTTTCCTTTTACGGGAATAATGGTTGCACCAAACATCAACATCTGCGTAAGCTTGGCCAGCGGGGCATTTTCAGGAACCACAATAACCGATTCCTGGCCCTGTGCTGCACAAATGCCGGCTAACGATGAACCTGCGTTGCCCGTGGAGGCCGTCAATATTTTGTTAATGCCTTTTTCTTTTGCGAAGGCTGAAACCAAAGCCGATGCTCTGTCTTTTAACGAGAGCGTAGGATTTCGGGCATCATTTTTAATGAAAAGTGTCGATTTGAGCGGCTTTCCATCGAACTCGTCAACTTCGTAAAATGGAGTATTGCCGATATGCAGGCCTGGAATGCTGCCTGATTGTTCGATGGGCAATAAATCGAAAAACAGCTCATTTTTAAGATTGTAAAACAAATCCTCACCTCCGAAATCTTCGATGATGGCCTTGTAATCATAAATTATCTTTAGAACCCCAAGAAGTGGCTGTCCTGGCTTATTTTGAGGTTCACACTTTGGGCAGAGATAGATGATGTCGTCAGTCTGAATCTCATTGCCGCAATTGACACATTGGTATTTAAATTTGAGGTTCATAGCTTTAATTATTTTTTGATAAAACTAAGCATATTCTTTTATCACACCAGTTTTTTTATTGAATTCATCAATTTTTTCGTCCCAGTCGTCAGCTTTATTCCATTCGTTTGTCCAATAATCACTGGAATACCACTGGGCATTGAGTTCTTCAACAGTCTTGCCTTGCTGCTCAATCCATGTAAAGTATTTTAGATTGTGGATTCTTTTTTTGCCATAAAAATCCAGCTCGATCATATTGTCGGTTTTGATGGCAAGCAAATGTGCTTCAAAATCGATAGCAGCTTTTATTTCGGAATATTTGCCGAGTCTTTCGTTTTCTTCTGCAAGGCGGGATCTGTACATTTCAACGCTGTCGGTTGCCACAGTAAAAACAACATCATCCGCGGTCATTTCGTAATATTTGGCCATTTTTATACAGCCCATCATATTTGCAATCGAAGAAATTCCCAAAAGTTTAAGTTTTGCGATGAGTTCAGGATTTACTCCGGCATTTTGCTGGAGGAATTTTTGTCCTTCACCTTCGTTGAAAAGGCGCAGGATATGCATGTTCGACTCGTCGTCGATGGCGGCAACCATGTCGGTATTTTTTACATTATGAACCCAGGGCACGTGTTTATCGCCGATACCTTCGATGCGGTGTTCGCCATAGCCATTATAAAGCATGGTAGGACATTGGGCAGCTTCTCCGGCACAAATTTTCATGAGCGGATGTTTTTCTTTCAGATATTCGCCGCTTCCAAGCGTTCCGGTTGAACCTTGCGTCAGGAAAAGCGCAGCAAGTCTGGATTTTGGTGTTTTAATCTGATCAAAAACTTCTCCCATAGCCGGACCGGTAACAGCATAATGCCAGCGGGGATTCCCCATTTCACCAAACTGGTTGAGCGTTACAATCTCGTCACCACGTTCGGCTTCAAGTACTTTTACTTTATCGTATATTTCTTTTACGTTGCTTTCGCTGCCTGGTGTTGCAAAAATCTCGGCACCAACAGTTTTCAGCCATTCGAAGCGCTCACTCGACATTCCTTGCGGGAGCACTGCAATGGAGGCACAGCCCAGCAGATAAGAGTCGTAAGCGCCACCGCGGCAATAATTTCCGGTTGAGGGCCACAAGGCTTTTTGACGGGTTGGATCGAAATTTCCGGTTATGAGCTTTTCGACCAAAGGCCCAAATGTTGCGCCAACTTTGTGAGCGCCGGTTGGGAAAAATTTACCGATTAATACGATAATCCTTGCCTTAACTCCGGAGAGTTCGGGTGGTATCTCGATAAAGTTTACATCTCCGTAACCTCCGCCAAATTCGACTGGTTCGTTTTTCCAGGTGATCCTGAAAAGGTTAAGCGAATTTAAATCCCACAAACCAATATTTTTTAGCTTGTTTTTAATTTTTTCAGGAATTAATTCCGGATTACGCATTTGCTTATAGGTCGGGATAATGATGTGCTTTTCCCTGCACCTTTCGATGGTGTTCTGTAGGATTTTTTCGGTGTTTTTCATTTTTAGATTAAATTTCTGGTTGCTTCCAATAATATTTTCATTTGTGGAATTTCAGGGAGTTCAATTTCTGCATCGTCATCGCCCATCCATTCAAATTGTTTGACATCTAACGTATTTTTATCGAGTACGATCATGCAGTGGTCATTTTCGAAAATATAGGCATCCCAGTTTTCGGAAAGCGTTGCCGATGAATTTTTGGTTTTCATCGAGAGGCTCTTGTTTCCGTCGCCTTCATCTTTTAAAAGATAACCATCGGGTGATTTGGAGAAACTTTCGCTATTCAGGAACAGCCGGGGCTTATCCTTGTAAGGAGCACCTGCCGAAGGGCAGAAAGTGTCGCAATTGCCGCATTGGTTGCACCAGTCGGCAATATTTAAAACCTGGTATTTTTGGGAAACCGAAAAGGTTTTACTTTCAGAAGTTTTGACTTGTCCACCCTTTACTTTTACTTTAATAACTTTCGTGGGAATTTCAGGAACCTCATAGCCGAAATTGGAGTGATTGGGGCAAACACTGATGCAAACATTGCAAATAACATCGCACTGCAGGCATCTGGATGCTTCTTTAACAGCGTCATCACGTTTAAGTGTGGTCGTGATAAGGTTGAAATTCCTTCGCATATCTGCCGGAGTTTCGACAGGTTTTATGGCAAACTGGCGGGTTGCTTTGCGCAGTTTCAGTTGTTGTATGTCAACTTGTTTTTCTTTGATGATAAAATATTCTTTCCCTTCAAATTTTGTTTTCCGCAGGATTTCAACTGCTGCCTTTCGTCCGTCACCAATCGCGTTGATGGCTGTAGATGCCCCGCGTAAGGCGTCGCCTCCGATAAAGACTTTTTCGATTTGAGTCTGATAAGAGCCGGGATTTGTTTTCAGTAAATCGTGATCTACAAAATCAATAGCCAATTCCTGGCCTACTGCCGGAATAATGGTGTCGAAAGCGAGAACAAATTCGGTTTTTGAAATTTCGACAGGCTTTGGCCGGCCGCTTTGGTCGGTGTCCTTCAGGGTCATCATCATGCACTCGATACCTGTTGCCTGGTTGTTTTTGGTGATAATTCTTTTTGGCGACATCAGTTCCAGAATCGTAATTCCTTCATCAAGCACCGCCTGAATTTCACCTTTGTCGGCGGGCATTTCCTTAATGGTACGCCGGTATATAATTGTTACACTTCCATCTTTTCCGACCAATCTGAATGCAGTACGGGCCGCGTCCATGGCTGTATTTCCGCCTCCGATAATGGCAACGTTTTTACCCAGCGACATCTGCTTGCCTTCTCTTGCCTGGTGCAGAAATTCCAGAGGATCTAAAATGCCTTTGGCGTCAATATCCGGAATATTGAGCAAGCTTGCTTTTTGAGCGCCGGATGCCACAAAAATGGCTTTATTCTTAGCTTTAAGCTCTTTAAATCGTTTGTGGTCAATTTTATAACCAAACTGGAAGTTTATTCCAGCGTTGCGGATGCGTTCGATATCTTTTTCGATGGTTTGGTCGGTAATCCTGAAGCCGGGAATTGCGCCGGAAACCATACCTCCGGATTTTTCTTTGGCTTCATAAACCGTAACATCAAAACCTGCAAGATTTAAAAACCATGCACACGATAACCCGGCCGGACCAGCGCCTATAATGGCCGCTTTTTGGCCATTCCTGGTAATTTTTTCGGTTTTTATCTGAACATCGGCGGCGTTTTCGGCTACATATCTTTTGATCTCCCTGATCAGGAGCGGGTCGTCATAATTAATGCGGGTGCATTTCAACTGGCAAATATGGTCGCAAATCATTCCCATTACCGAAGGGAAAGGATTTGTGCGCAAAATTGCGATCATGGCTTTGGTCAGGTCATTTTTTTCGGTAAACCATAAATAATCCGGTATATCCTGGTTTGTCGGGCAGGTATCAACACAAGGTGCATGAATACAATCGAAATGACCAAGTTCACGCGACGTTTTTATGCTGCTGTCGAACAATTTCTTTTTACGATAATCAGGGTTGGTGAGCACACTGATGGCGTAATTTTTTAACTGATCGAGGGCGGCTTTTTTAATATCTGAAATTTTATTTCCGTTTTTTATAAATGCCGGAATATTGGGTGCTGACTTCTTGTTAAAGGCAGTGGACAAATTTGTAAAATATTGAGCGAGCCTTGCATAGCCACCTGGTTTTAAAAGGTCCGAACACATCGTTATCGGGCTGAAACCACATTGTATCAGGTTGGGAATGTTGAAACAATCGGCACCTCCAGAAAACGATATATTAAGCTGACCGTCGAATTTCATTTGGAGTTTAGCTGCGAGATTAACTGCAATGGGATGCAGTGCCTTGCCGCTCATATATATCTTTTGTTCGCGTTTTGGCAGGATGTTTTTCAGGTTTAAACACTCCAGGGTGTTAGTGAGTTTGATGCCAAAGAATAATCCCAGTTCAACTGATGTTTTACTTAGCGATTCGATAATTCTGATGGCATCAGGATAACTCAGATCGTTTTTAAAGGTTGATTTTGGTATTTCGATGTTATACTCAAGCTCACGGTTTATAATAGCTTTTACTGATTCTTCACCCAGAAGCGTTGGATTTAGCTTGATTGTGGTGTGAAGATTTTTTTCGAGCATAAAATACTTGCCGATATATTCGATTTCTCGCGGTGGGCAGCCATGCATGGTCGAAAGCGTAACGCTGTTCGACATAATCTCGGGTATCTGGATGAATTTAATATCAGGATATATTGGCGAAAGAAGTACGGTTTTCAGGTCTTTTTCTTCTTTACAATTATTCATTTTCCGTAAATACCACTGCACATTATATTTGGTGATGCCTTCGATATTGTAACCAATACTCATATCGAAAATAGTTCCCAGGGGCGGCATCTCTCTTTTGGAGCCAAAAAGTAAATAATTGAGAATGTGAATGATTATCCATGCATTCAAATACTGATCGTAGGATTCTTCGATGGTTAATTCCTGCGACCATTCACAATTATAGCCCTCATCCTGCATGTCGATGCATGGTTTTGAAACAACCAGTTTATCGAGGGTTTGCACGGTTTTGAGTTCGATAAACCTTGCACCGCAAAGCCAGCCCGCAATAATGTTTTGAGCAAGTTGAGTGTGTGGTCCGGCTGCCAGACCAACCGGATTATGTAGGAGTTTTCCGAATTTTTCGGTGTGGAGGTGTTGATTTTTACTCGGGTCAAAAAACAATTGTCGTGGTATATCAAAAATTGTGTTTTTTGTCTCCAGATCAGATAAAATAATCTTCAGTAAATGATCAATGGTCGGCGGATAAAATTTATCAGGCATGTTAGCTTGTTTGAATTCTGTGGCACAAATGTAAATCTTTTATTAGAGTTTTGTTCAAGATTATTAAAAATAAGTACTTAAAGTCGTAAATTTTTAGTGATTCCAAATAAATACTACAAAACGATTTTCAAAAAGCTGGGTTAATTGGCTTTAAAATGTCTTTTTTCGATGGTCTGGACAGAATTAATGGCTTGAAAAATAGCATGATAAATCATCAGTTTTCCTGGACGTGTTTGATTCGATTTTTTTTAACTTCAATCGGCAAGAAATACTACATTTTTGATGAGAACAGGCTTTTTTAGGAACTGCCATTCGCCTGAAGTTGGAAGTTTTTGAATGGATTTTACCACTTCCATTCCGCGGATCACTTTTCCAAATGCAGCAAATCCTTGTCCGTCGGGATTGCGATTTCCGCCAAAGTCGAGCGATGGTTGATCGCCGATGCAGATAAAAAACTCCGAATTTGCAGTTCCCGGCGCTGACCGTGCCATCGAAATAACTCCATTTTCATGTCTGATACCGGTTTGTAGCGTATTTTCATGAGGGATTGGATTTAACGTGTCTTTATTGACTGATACTTCCAGCCCGCCTTGCAAAACTTCGATTTTTACCGGATTTGCCTGGTTGTCGGGGCGAACTGCCCGATAAAAAAAAGCGCTGTCGAACCTTCCTTCTTTTACATATTGCAAAAAATGATTTGCCGTCACCGGGGCTTTTTGATTATACAATTCAATAACGATGTCGCCCAAATCCGTGCTGATCAATACTTTTGGATTTTGCTGGTGTGAACAGGAAAACAAAAATAACAGGCAAAACTGCACCACAAATACTTTTCTACGAATGTTCGTCATAAATTCAGAATTTAGCAATCAGAAAAATGGCAATAACTGCCAATGAAATTCCCAGCCAGTTTAATTTTGTTAGTTTTTCTTTAAATACCAGAAAACCGATAATCGCCGAAAGCGCCACTACGCCGATGTTGTAGAGAGGGACAAAAACTGAAACATCAAAAATGTCGAGCCCTTTTAAAAAATATAAAGTCGAAAACCAGTTTAGTAATCCAAGGATTATACCTGCAATAAGATTTTTAACAGCAAACTTTTCCTTACTTTCAATCCTTTTAATCAACAAAACCGCTAATCCTAAAAATAATGCCACCCCAAAAGCTGTGGCCAGAAAGACTACAAAATCACCACCAATATAAAAATGTTCGGCAATTTTAAACATCGAATCGTTTGTGCCCACAGCTACAAACAGTAGAACCGGAAGCCATGCGTATTTTGGGTTTACAATAATATTTTTGTCTTTTTTGCTGGTGAGATAAAATGCAATCAAAGCCAGGACAATTCCGGTAATTTTAAAAATATTTACAGGGTCATTAAAAATCAGAAAGCCAAGTGCAACAGGCATTACAACCGACATTCTGCTCGAAATTGCAGTAATGGAAATTCCGGAGTATTGCGCCGAAAAAGCAAAGAAATTGAACGAAATGATGAGCAAAGCGCCAACAACGAGTGCCGATAGAAACCAGGGTTGATCAGGGATCGCTGAAAAACTGAAGTTTCCGGTTTCGCTCAGAAATCCAAATACTGAAGCAACCAAGTAATTGATGGTGATAGCCTGAACGATGCTGATTCCAAATCGTTCGAATATCCTGAAAGTTACGATGATGGCGGTTGAAGTGAGAATGGCGAGGATGATATAAAACATTTGGTTTTTTTTATTAGAATATAGTAGAGTTCCTAACCCTTGAAGGGTTCGGAACTCTTAAATCAATTTTCAACTTTTTATTTTTTTCCGGATATTCTCGATTGATTTTAAAATTACTTCGTTGGTGGCCGGAATCTGGAAATCCGGCTCGAACCGGTTATTTCCAATGGATGAAATGGCATCTTTTATCGCAAGCCAGACCGAAAAACCATGCATAAAAGGAGGTTCGCCTACTGCTTTGCTTCCCCTGATGGTGCTGTGATTTGGAGCATCTTTGAGTAATTCGACGTGAAATTCCAGCGGAATGTCGCGCACGCCGGGGATTTTATAGGTGTCGGGCGAATGATTGAGGAGCTGCCCCTTTTCGTTCCATTTGATGTCTTCGGAGGTACACCAGCCAACACCCTGGATAAACCCTCCTTCGATCTGACCAATGTCGATTTTTTCGCTTAATGAATCGCCGGCATCATGCACAATAAAGGTTTTAAGGATTTTGTGATAACCGGTCAATGTGTCTACAAGAACTTCTGAAACCGACATTCCGAAAGCGAAGTAGTGAAAAGGCCTTCCCCGGCCTTTGATTTTGTCGAAGTGAATATCCGGAGTTTTATAAAAACCCGTCGCACTCAGGCTGATTTGTCTAAAATAAGCGTTCGAAATCAAATCTCTAAATGAGATCGTCCGATCAGGATTTTTGCTATCAAAAACCAAATTGTCTTTAAATGAAATATTTTCGGGAGAAGAATTTTCACCTCCATGGTTTTCAGATAAAAGTTCAGCGGCAAGTGTTAGAAGCCTGTTTTTAATTTTTTCGATACCGGTTTTTACGGCCATTCCGTTGAGATCGCTGCCCGAGGATGCTGCAGTAGCGGAAGTATTCGGGACTTTGGAAGTATTTGTAGCAGTTACTTTAATCTGGTTGTGACTGATGCCAAGTTCTTTTGAAGCAATTTCGAGGATTTTTGTATGAAGGCCTTGCCCCATCTCGGTTCCGCCATGATTGACCACCACAGAGCCATCTCTGAAAATGTTAATCAAAGCGCCGGCCTGGTTAAGGAATGAAGTAGTAAAAGAAATCCCGAATTTAACTGGCGTGAGCGCCAGACCTTTTTTATAAAATTCGTTTTTTTGGTTAAATGCTTCAACTTCTTCTCTAAGTCGAAAATAGCCGGAGTTGCTGATAATCTTATCAAAAATCATTGGCAGCCGGTTGTTTTCAACTTCTTCACCGTAATGTGTGATGTTGTTTTGTCGGGTCTGATAAAAATTTAGCTGTCTCAACCGGGCCGGATCGAGTTTGAGTTGCCGGGCAATCCGGTCGATCACCGTTTCGATCACTGCGATTCCCTGAGGGCCTCCAAATCCCCGAAAAGCTGTGTTGGAAGGCAGGTTGGTTTTCCAGGCTTGTCCGGTTACCCGTAAATTTGGTACGAAATAGGCGTTGTCGATATGAAAAAGTGCACGCTCCAAAATGGCCAGGGATAAATCTGTAGCCGCGCCGGCATCGGCGTTCAATTCAACATCGAGCGCCAGAATTTTTCCATCAGCATCAAAACCAGCGCGATAATGCGAAATAAAACGGTGTCTTTTTCCAGTCATAATCTGGTCGTCATCTCTGAAAAGATGAATTTTTACAGGACAATTTGTGGCGTCGGCTAACAATGCAGCCCAGGCTGCAACGTGGTTTCCCTGTGTTTCCTTTCCGCCGAAAGCGCCGCCCATGCGTTTTACTTCAACGGTAACTTCATTTCGCGGAATATCCAGAACTTCGGCAACGATGGCCTGTGTTTCGGATGGGTGTTGGGTGGAACTGTAAACCATCATTTCGCTGCCTTCGCCCGGAATGCAGACGCACGACTGGGTTTCGAGGTACCAATGTTCCTGGGCACCGGTTCTGAGCGTGCCTGAAATCTGAAACATCGACGATTGAAGGTTTTTGTCAACATCCCCGGTTTCGATGCGCTTTTCGTCACCAATCTTACTGTTTTTCAGTATGGCCGTTTCGATATCCAAAATTGGTTCAAGCGGTTCAAATTCGGTTTCGATGAGATTTTCGGCATGGCGAGCGGTCTCTTCATCAATGGCCGCAATTAAAAAAATGGCCTGACCGGCAAAATTCACCACTTTATCCGCCAGGCAAGGTTCATCATGAATTACTGGACCCATCTGGTTTGCCCCCGGAATATTATGAACCGAAAGCACAGCCCGGACACCGGGAAAATTTCTGGCTTTGTCCAGGTTGAAACTTTTGATGGCTGCGTGTGCAAACTTGCTGTAAACAACCTTCCCCACAAGCATCTGATCGTTTACCGGCATATCGTTGATGTAAGCCGACTGACCTGTAACATGACTGATTGCGCTTTCGTGCTGCAGCGAAATGTTAGGATTTGTTTCAGATTTAACCATTTTCATTCAAAATTAGTTTTTGTTATTTCGATTAAACCGAATGATTTTTTGATTCCTGGGTTTCGATCCAAAATTTCATCAATAAATTTTTAGCCATGATCCGCCTTGATTCTTCGTCAGCTCTGGCATCTGAGATTGGACTGAATTCGTGATACAAAATTTCCATGGCTTTTTCGACAGTTTCACGTGACCAGGACTGACCCAACAAAAAATCCTCGGTTTTAGTGGCGTGCAGGGCGGTTGCGGCCATTCCTCCAAAAATAATTTTAATCTGAGCTACATTGTTATTTTTATCAGATTTTAGCCTGAAACAAGCCGAAACCGAAGAAATATCAAGGTCTTTGCGTTTTGAAATTTTATAGGTCCGGATAATTTCATTTTTTAAAGGTTTCGAAATAATGATCAATGCAAGGATTTCGTCGGCTTCGATACTTGTTTTGCGGTAACCCGTGATAAAATCGCTGAGTAATAATTCGCGTTGCCGGCCCGGAGCCAACAGCCTGACTTTTGTGTCGAGGACTAATAAAAGCGGCAGCGTATCGCCGATAGGGGAGGCCGATGCAATATTTCCGCCGAGGGTTGCCACATTTCGGATTTGAAGCGAGCCAAACACTTTTAAAATTGTGGCCAGTGCAGGAAGCCTGGTTTCGCAAAACTGTAATAATTCCTCCATCGAAGTCCCCGCTCCAACCGCTATTTTCGAGTGATCTTCAACAATGAGTTTGAGTTCATCAACCGCCGATAGATCAAGGATTTTGGGGAGCAGGATTTTTTTCTTGGTCTGTAAAAGTGCAACATCGGTCGAACCGTTCACAATCAGTGAGTCAGGATGTTCTTTTCGTAAACGGATGGCTTCGGCGATGGTGAAAGGTTTTAAAAATATTTGTTCAGGATTATAGATTTCGATAGATGTTTTGTCTTCACTGATATTTTGAAGCGTGCTAAAAATTTCTTCCTCATTTTCCGAAAAATGATCACGACCGTCTAAACCACAGGCTTCGGTGGCAGCATCAATGATTGGCCGGTAACCCGTGCAGCGGCAAAGGTTTCCCGTAAGAGAATCTTCGATGATTTCGCGTGAAGGATTCTGATGGGTTTTATAAAGTGCAAACAGCGACATCACAACGCCTGGAGTGCAGTAACCGCACTGGCTGCCATCTTTTTTTACCATCGATTCCTGAACAGGATGCAGCTTGATTTCTTTACCCTTTTTGATGGCTAAATTTTCAACGGTAATCAACTGTTTTCCGTGGATTGCCGGCAGGAAGACCAGGCACGAATCGAGGCTCTTGTAAGCTAAACCGCCTCGGCCATCCAACTCTGCAACAACTATGGTACAAGCACCACAATCGCCTTCAGCGCAACCTTCCTTAACGCCTTTGTGGCCGGGAAGCGATCGGAGATAATTCAAAACCGTGGTTGTTGGTTTAAATGAATCGTTTGCCGAAAAATCGATTTCGGTTATTTTGTTATCTAAAATGAATGCAATGCCGGATTTTGATGGAGCCATCAGTTTGTTTTTTGTTGCTATCTGCAAAAATATTAAAAACCTGCGAAGACGCAGCAAATATCGACATCCTGAAAAGGAAAATATATTTTTTTAATCATTCCTTAATCCTGGAAAATTATTGGATTATTTGTGATAAGGCTCGTTGTTGATGATCGAAAAGGCGCGGTACAACTGTTCCATAAAAATTACCCGGATGATCTGGTGTGAAAACGTCATTTTTGAAATGGATAATTGGTGATTTGCCCGCGCATAAACTTCATCCGAAAATCCAAAGGCGCCACCAATAATAAATGTCAGCGTTTTTGTGGCAACATTCATGCGTTGCTGCAAAAATGACGAAAATTCGATCGAATCGTATTGTTTGCCGCGCTCATCAAGCAAAACCACGAAATCGTCTTCGCGAAGATTTTTTAGGAGTAATTCACCCTCTTTCTGCTTAACCTCGGCGTCTTTCATGTTTTTATTATCCTTCAAAACCGGAATCATCATCTCTTCGAAAGGAAGATAATGAACGATCCGTTTTTTATAAATTTCAAAACCCTCGATGAGATATTTTTCCTGGGTTTTTCCGATCATCAAAAGTTTGATTTTCATCAGCGTAGAATTTTAGTGTAAAGTAAGCAGCTTTTGGAGGATGGTACAATTTTTTTGTTTTGAAATTATGAGTCAAGTATAAAAACTGTTATTTTTGGGCTAAAGCCCGGTAACTGACTGTTTTTCAATTGCCCCGACCTTAAGGTCGGGGCAATTTATGTCCTTATTATTCTGGGCTTTAGCCCCATTGATTTCTTCTGCGGCATCTTTTTAGACCAGCCACATTTATGGTTTAAATAAAATCACTAAGGGTAAGAATTCAAAAACAATTGAAACTGCGAAAGCGACAACCGAACTCTAATCAAAAATTAAAACCCAGCCGGTGTTTCAAATGGTGGCTGGGTTTTTATCTGAAATTAGAATTTAAATCAAACCGGCCTTAGTTCATAAATAACTGCATCCAGGGGATTTAATTCGATTTCGATGCCTCTTTTAATAGCTTCGTCCTTAGGGAAAATCATTGATGTTCTTTGCCAAAGTATTTCCCTGGCATTTAAAAAACTGAATTGTTGAAGGCCGATTTCTCCGAAGGCGTGTTCCGGGATTTTTACCCTAACTTTTTGTTTTTTTGTCTTATCAAAACTTACAAGGATAAGCAGTGCCTGCTCGACGTTGTAGCGCAAAAAGACATACACTTTATCCCTGTCAAACTCGGTGTGTTGGCCATTTGCCCACATCAGATCATAAAATCTTCCGCGGCTAATTGCCGGCGATGATTTACAAAGCGTAAGTATTTTCCGATAAAAATCGCGCAACTCTTTTTGGTTTTGCGATAATTTTCCACCGTCAAAAGCACCATTGTTCATCCACTTTTGATGTTCCGGGATGTTGAAGTAATCATAGATCGTGGTTTTTCCATCGTCGCCGCTGAAACCGGCAACTCCTGCGGCTGGTTCGCCAACTTCCTGACCCGAATAAATCATGACAGGGCCTGTATTTAAAGCAGCAGCAATAGTCATTGCCGGAATTCCTGCCAAAGGATTTTCGGTAAAAAAACGGGAAGCCAGCCTGATCTCATCGTGGTTTTCGAGAAACCGCAACATGTGCCGGTCGATGCCTTCGAGCATTTGCCAGCATCCGGTGATTAACCGTGCCGAACCATTTTCGGTAAGGATATTTTTGAGCGTGTCGTACAAACCAACTTTATCGTAGAGATAATCGAATTTGCCGGTTTTGATGTAGTTGTGATATTCGAGCGGGTTATAAATCTCGGCGATGAAGATGATGTTGGGATAAACTTCCCTGGTTCGTAAAATTGCCCATTGCCAGAATTCGACAGGAACCATTTTGGCCATGTCGCACCTGAAGCCATCAATGTTTTTTGATGCCCAAAAAAGTAAAATGTCGAGCATTTTTTTCCAGGTATCAGGTATCGGGCTAAAATGCTTGGTTTTCTTATTTAGGAAATCGACACCATAATTTAATTTTATGGTTTCATACCAGTCGTCTTTGCCGGGATTTGGCGTAAACTGATCATTGCCTGTTGCTTTGGCCGGATTTTCGTAATAAGGAGGCAAAGCAACAAGCGTTTTGAGCTTTTCAGGTTGTTCGATGCCTTCAGGCAATTTAAATGAAGTTCCGGGCAGGTAGTAAAAATTATTATTTGGAGAGAAGGCCTGTTCCGGATTGTCGTTTTCGCCGAGGTCGGCAATGCCGGCAGGTTTTTGGATCGAATGATATTGCCTGAAAACATGGTTGGGAACAAAATCAATGATAACCTTTAAACCAGCATCATGTGTGCGGCTAACCAAAGCTTCAAATTCAGCCATTCGCTTATCAACGTTGTTGGCAAGGTCGGGATCAACGTCGTAATAATCGCTGATGGCGTAAGGGGATCCGGCAAATCCTTTTACCAGCGAAGGGTGGCTGTTGCCGATTCCCGCATTCTGGTAATTGGAAACGCTGGCATGGCGGATAATCCCTGTGTACCAGAGGTGGCTGATTCCCAGATTACGGATTTCTGCCAATGCTTGCACGGTGAAATCATCAAATTTTCCGACGCCATTTTCTTCGATAAATCCATCG
The DNA here is from genome assembly GCA_903944895.1 of uncultured Bacteroidota bacterium. Taxonomy (GTDB): domain Bacteria; phylum Bacteroidota; class Bacteroidia; order Bacteroidales; family 4484-276; genus CAJATL01. The sequence continues at coordinate 2,525 of CAJATL010000122.1, read as the reverse complement.
GCTTTAACGGATGAATTTTTGTTGCCGAAAAGCCTCGTAAATACCTGGTAAATCGTTAATTTATTGTCCATTTTTTGAAGATTGGCGATTGAAAATTTTAGTAATTCCTGCGAGCCATTCTGCATTTTCATCAGTTAGTTGCTCTTCTGAAAAGCGCCATTGCCAGTTTCCTGATGGTGTACCGGGGGTATTCATCCGCGATTCGCTGCCAAGGTTTAATAAATCCTGTAAAGGAATTATCGCCATATCAGCAACCGAGCTCCAGGCAACCCGTATCATTTTTCTGACCACATTATTTTCGTTTGCATCAGCATATTCCAAAACCCTGTTTTTAATATTATCCTCAAGATTTTGATACCAGCCAGCCAGTGTGTCGTTGTCGTGGGTTCCGGTGTAAACAATAAAATTATGGGTGTAGTTGTGCGGTAGATAACCACTTCCATCGTCAGAATGAAAGGCAAATTGAAGGATTTTCATGCCTGGAAAGCCAAAATCATCGCGTAATTTTTCGACTTCCGGGGTAATTATGCCCAAATCTTCGGCGATGATGGGCAATTCGCCAAGGTTTTCGGTAATCGTTGTAAAAAGCTCAGTGCCTGGCGCTTTGACCCATTCACCGTTTTCGGCAGTTTTATCTCCAAACGGGACGGCCCAGTAAGCCTCAAAACCCCTGAAATGATCGATGCGCACGAAATCATACATTTCAAATGTTGCTTTAACGCGATCGACCCACCACTGGAAATGATGTTTTTGTAAAAAATCCCAATTGTAAAGTGGGTTACCCCAGAGTTGACCGGTGCTGCTGAAATAGTCAGGAGGTACCCCGGCAACTTTTAAAGGTTTAAGATTTTTATCGAACTGAAAAACCTGGTGATTACTCCAAACATCAGCACTATCGTGAGCAACGTAAAGCGGAATGTCGCCGACAATGGAGATTCCATGATGGTTGGCATATTTTTTTACCTCGCTCCATTGCGTAAAAAAAACAAACTGGCAAAACTCATGAAAGCCAATTTTGTATGAATGTTCATCTTTAAAAGTTTGGATGGCATCGTTATCCCTGAACTTGAATTCTTCAGGCCAGTCCCACCAGGGTAAGCCGTTAAAATATTCTTTTAACTCGATAAAAATCGCATATTCGGTGAGCCAGTGTTTGTTTTTATATAAAAACTGCTGATAAATTTGGTTCTCAGAAATTTTATATTTTACGAAATTATCGTAAGCAGTGTTAAGATGCAATTTCTTAAAATTAATTACTTTTCCATAATCAACCCTGTTTTTTTCGGAGGTTTCATTTTCATGAAGCAGGGTTTCGGAGAGCAAACCTTCGTTAATCAGAATCTCAAAGTCGATCAGAATTGGATTTCCTGCGTAAATCGAAAAGCACTGGTAAGGCGAATCACCGTAGCCGGTATGGCCCATTGGCAAAACCTGCCAGATGGTTTGTTCGGCTTTGGCGAGATAATCAATAAATCTGAATGCATTTTTCCCAAGAGAGCCAACACCAAATCTTCCGGGAAGTGAGGTGGGATGGAGTAAAATTCCGCTGCTGCGTTTAAAATTCATTTGTTTGATGGTTTAAATTATGGTGCAAAGTAAAACTTTCGGTAACTCTTATCAAAACATAAAGTTAAATTCAGAATAGTTCTATGCTTAAAAAGAAAAGCCCGCTAATTTTTAGCAGGCTTTTGCAATATTTATTTGCTAAATATTTAATGCGAGTAAATGAAATCTTCATCACGGTACACCGAATTATTTACTGAGTACCAGTCTAATGCTTCAGTTCCGTTGCTTCCAGCCCATTGTTTGAATTTCTTGTAACCCCACCAGATGGTGTGTCTGTAATAACCGTTAACCGGTTGGTGAATTGTATCAGATTCAATGGTATAGCTAAAATTACCGGGAATATCCAAACCCCAGGGGAAATACTGGCCAACAGAATCTTGACTAGCCATAGCTTTCACGTTTGTTTTATACCACAAATTTCCGCCACCGGCTGTTGGATAACCTGAACCATCGTCAGCGGAATCAAAAAGAAGAATATCAACTTTATTTGTTGGTGCATAGCCGGGTAGATGAATTTCGTGTCCTCTGCGATTTCCAACTTTGTAGCTAACAAATAAAAATGGGTTCCAGGTCTGGAAACCAAAATCATCCATGTTGTAAACACCATCTGTGATGCTTAATGTTACGGTGTATGTTTGTGTACCGGTAAATTTGCCCTTGTGGGTATTACCAAATTTCCTCAGCTTATCATCAACAATAACTGTCAGATCATCCTGTCCTGCTTCAGAATTATTAAGATTCAGGGTAATAAATTGTTCACTTAATTGATATCCTGAAACCTTTAAATCGTCTTCGTTTACGATGTTATTTGGAAGGCTAAAACCAAAACCAGCGTCAAGTGAGGCTCCGTTAGCTTTGAGGGTTAAAGTTCCGATACCTTCAACAAGATTGTTTGAAGAATTGGTAACGCGGTTAAATCTATATCCGATAACAGCATCATTCATGTCATAGTCGCCCAT
>CAJATL010000121.1 GCA_903944895.1 uncultured Bacteroidota bacterium | reverse complement strand
CAAGGTTAAAGAAAGGGTGAACGGTCTTTTTTATAAGATTTTGCTCTACAAAACCAGCAAAGAAGCGCTGCTCATCAACCGCCAAAACGTTGTCGAAAAATTGAAGGAACTAAGTTCCGGAATCCAGAATGGCATGGTGCTTCAATCGAATGGCGATGTTTTGCAGGCTCAGATTCTTCAGATCGACCAAAATATTATCGAAATTGACGCCGAAACCAGGGCTACCTACAAAATGCTTGGCGAAATGCTTGGGATCGAAATTCCTGCTTCAACATTTTTGCTGCTTCCCGATCCTGCGATCGAAACCACAACTTACATCAATCAGCGGCCTGAATATTTGTTGCTGGATTTGCAGAAAAATAAACTCGAAATTTCGAAAAGCCTCATCACGGCTGCCAATATGCCGAAATTTTCGGGTTTTGGAAAGTTGGGTTATGGCAAGCCGGGCCTTAACATGCTTTCGACCGAATTCGACAGCTATTACATGGTTGGTGTTGGTTTATCGTGGGACATCGTGAACTGGAACAAACCGAAGAACCAAAAAAAGCTGCTCGACCTGCAACAGGGAATCGTTGAGACTCAAAAAGAAGCACTCGATTTAAATGTGAAAATCCAGGTTGACGACGACCTGGCTCAGATCGAAAAATTCAACGCACTGATCGTAAACGATGAAAATCTGATAATTCTAAGAGAAAAAATCACCAAAACATCATCATCTCAACTCGACAACGGAATCATCACTTCAACGCAATATCTCGATGAACTGAACAAAGCAACCCGCGCCAGGTTAGACCTCGAAACCCACCGGATTCAGCTTTCATTTGCAAAAATCAATTACCTGAAAACTATCGGAAAATTATAAATCATGAAAATCAACAAAACCTACCAGGTTTTCAAAACCTGTTAGGTTTGTAATCTTAAGCTAACAATAGAATATTGTGAAAAGCCATCATTTAAGAAGAGATAAATTATAAATCATCATAATCTAAAAACAATGAAAATTAGAAAAATAAACCTGTTTATCATGCTTCCATTGCTGGTATTGATTTCCTGCAAAGGCAACGAAAAAACATCGGACGCTTACGGCAATTTTGAAGCTACCGAAATAACCATCCCGGCGCAGGCCACCGGCGAAATTTTAAAATTCGAGCTGGAAGAAGGAGATTTGCTGAAAGCCGGACAAATCATTGGATGGATAGATACCACCGACCTTTCGCTTAAAAAATCGCAGATGTTCGCCCAAAAGGAGGCCATTACTTCCAAAATCGAAAGTCTGGAGGCTCAGGTTGCCGTTTATCAACAGCAAAAAACCAACGTATTGCGCGACAAAGAGCGCATCGAAAAGATGTTTCAGGATGGCGCTGCCACTCAAAAACAGGTGGATGATGTCGCCGGGCAGATTGACGTAATCGACAAACAGATAAAGTCGGTAAAATCGCAGGAGAATTCTGTTTACAGCGAGGCCGCGACGGTGCAAAAGCAAATTGCCCAGGTTGAAGAATCCATCCGGAAATCGACCATCATAAATCCTGTTGAAGGTGTGGTTTTGACAAAATATGTTGACGAGCACGAAATGGCCGCCCTGGGAAAATCGCTTTATAAATTAGCTGACCTGCGCGAAATGAAACTGAAGGTTTATGTAAGCGGCGACCAGATTCCGCAGGTAAAAATCGGGCAGGAGGTCGAGGTTTTGGTAGATCAGGACAGTGAAACCAACCGCAAAATGACCGGAACGGTAAGCTGGGTAAGCGAAAGCGCCGAGTTTACTCCTAAAATTATCCAAACAAAAGAGGAACGCGTTAACATGGTTTATGCGGTAAAAGTGTTGGTTAAAAATGATGGCAGCCTTAAAATCGGGATGCCCGGCGAAGTGAATTTTTAAACATCAGCATAATGAATCCAATTTCGGTACATCATTTATCAAAATCTTATGGCAACACCAAAGCCTTAAATTCGGTAACTTTCGAGGTTAACGAAGGCGAAATCTTCGGCCTGATTGGTCCTGATGGCGCCGGAAAAACCACTTTGTTCAGACTTTTGGTTACTTTGTTACTCCCCGACTGCGGCTCTGCTCAGGTGCTGGGTTTCGATTGCGTAAAAGATTACAAAAAAATCAGGAAGTCGGTGGGTTATATGCCGGGCCGGTTTTCGCTTTACCCGGATTTATCCGTCGAAGAAAACCTGAGTTTTTTTGCAACCATTTTCAATACCACCATCAGCGAAAACTACAGCCTGATTGAGGATATTTACAAGCAGATCGAGCCTTTTAAAGCCAGACCAGCCGGTAAACTTTCGGGCGGCATGAAACAGAAACTTGCCCTGTGCTGCGCGCTTATACACAAACCTGACGTCCTGTTTCTGGATGAACCTACAACCGGCGTGGATGCAGTTTCGCGTAAGGAATTCTGGGAGATGCTTCGCCGGATAAAAGCGCAGGGAATTACTATTTTTGTTTCGACACCCTATATGGACGAGGCCAGTCTTTGTGATCGCGTAGGTTTGATGCAGGGCGGCAACATTCTGAGTATTGACACGCCTGAAAACATCATCCGGAAATTCCCACATAGGTTGCTGGCAGTAAGGTCGGCAGAGACTTTCCGCCTCATCGGCGACCTGAGGGAATGCGACAAAATCAACACGGTTTATCCTTTTGGAGATTTCTTGCATATCACCCCAAAATCCCCGGATTGCGATATCCCCGAAATTAAAGATTATCTCGAAAAAAAAGCGCATCAGCATATTAAAATCAGTGAAATCAGCGCCAATATCGAAGATTGCTTTATGGATCTGATGGTTGGACAAAACGAAGAAAAACATTGAAAACAGTGACTGAAAATATTATCGAAGTCGAAATGCTGGTTAAGAAATTTGGAAATTTCACGGCCTGCCGCGACCTTACTTTTGAGGTTAAGAAAGGTGAGATTTTCGGCTTCCTGGGAGCCAATGGCGCCGGAAAAACTACCGCCATAAAAATCCTTTGCGGTCTCTGGAAACCTACTTCGGGAAAAGCTTTGATTGGCGGATTCGACGTTTACACCGAAACCAATAAAATCAAGAAAAACATCGGCTACATGAGCCAGAAATTCTCGCTTTACGAAGATTTGACCCCTGTCGAAAACATCCGATTTTATGGTGGGATTTACGGGTTGAGCAGGAGTCTTATCAAAGAAAAAACTGCCCTTGCACTTCATGAACTTGGACTGGAAGAAGTGAAGGATCTCCACGTAAGCGCGATGCCTTTGGGCTGGAAGCAAAAACTGGCATTCACTGTAGCCATGTTGCACGAGCCAAAAATCGTTTTCCTGGACGAACCCACCGGCGGCGTCGATCCCATCACCCGGCGGCAGTTCTGGAACATGATCTATCAGGCGGCTCATCGCGGCATCACCATCTTCGTCACCACGCATTACATGGACGAAGCCGAATACTGCGACCGCGTCTCCATCATGGTTGACGGCGAAATAAAAGCTTTGGACACACCTGATAAACTCAAGGAAATGTACGAATCACAAACGATGAATGAGGTTTTTTTAAAATTGGCGAGAGGGTGAAGAAGTGGGCAGTGGGCAGTGGGCAGTTGGCAGGAAGAAGTTGGCAGTCGCCAGTTGGCAGTTGGCAGGAAGAAGTCGGCAGTTGCCAGGTGCCAGTAGGCAGTGGGCAGGAAGAAGTGGGCAGTCGTCAGTGGGCAGGCAGTTGACTATAATTTGTTGAAAAATGAAGCAAATATTTTAAAAGTTGAAAAGAAAGCAGTGAGTATAATTTTTAAAAATCAAAATTATGAAAACAGGATTTAGAGAATTAATGGCTTATCAAAAGGGTTTTCAATTGGCGATGGAAATTTTCGACATTTCGAAAAGTTTTCCAAAAGAAGAAAAATATAGCCTAACCGACCAAATCCGAAGATCGTCGAGGTCGGTGTGTGCAAACATAGGGGAAGGCTATCGGAAACGGCAATATCCTGCTCACTTCGTCAGCAAATTATCTGATTCTGACATGGAAAATACTGAAACGCAAGTCTGGCTTGATTTTTCGCTTTCCTGCGAATATATTTCTGTGGAGGTTCATAAACAACTTACCGAAAAATCAGAAGAAGTTGGAAAACTGCTCTCATACATGATCCAAAATCCTGAAAAATTTGGCAAACATTAATAGTCAGCAACTCGCAACTCGCAACTGCCAACTGGCTACTGGCAACTGCCAACTGGCAACTGCCCACTGCCAACTTTTTAATATGAAAAACAAAGTATCAAACTAATAATGAACTTTCGATGAAAAACCTTCTCGGTTTTGTAAAAAAAGAATTCTTCCACATCTTCCGCGATTACCGGACTTTGTTGATTTTGTTCGGGATGCCGGTGGTGCAACTGCTGGTGTTTGGCTTTGCGCTCACCAACGACATCAAAAATGCCCGCATCGCAATCCTCGACCATTCAAAAGATAATATTACCAGCAAGCTTACGCAGAAAATCCTGTCGTCGGGGTATTTTATCTTAGCCCAAAACCTCGACAGTGAGGCTGGCATCGAGGATGCCTTTAAACAGGGCAACATCAAGCAGGTACTCATTTTTGAAGCTGATTTTGCTGAGAAAATCGAACGCGAAGGCACTGCTTCGATGCAGATTTTGGCCGATGCCTCCGACCCCAACGTGGCTAAGATCCTCACCAATTATACCACCGCCATCGTCAGCGATTTCCAGAGGGAATTACTGGCCGATAAAAAACTTCCCATCGAGGTAAAAACGGAGGTCAGAATGTTATATAATGCCGAAATGAAAAGCGTTTTCATGTTTGTTCCTGGCGTTATCACTGTGCTTCTGCTGCTGATTTCGGCCATGATGACCAGCATTTCGATTGCCCGCGAAAAGGAAATGGGAACCATGGAAGTACTTCTTGTTTCGCCGCTCAAACCCATCCAGATCATCATCGGCAAAGTTGTTCCGTATGTTTTGCTTGCTTTTGTAATTGCCTTGGTCATCCTGATACTCGGCTATTTTGTATTTGGAGTTCCAATCCGTGGAAGCCTCATCTTGTTGCTCGGTTACAGCCTTGTATATATTTTGCTTTCCTTGTCGCTCGGGATATTTATTTCATCCGTTGTCGAAAGCCAGCAGGTAGCCATGCTGATTTCGATGGTTGCGCTCATGCTGCCCACCATTTTACTTTCGGGCTTCATATTCCCCATCGAAAATATGCCCTGGCCGCTCCAATGGCTTGCAAATGTAATCCCTGCTAAGTGGTTTATTATCGTGATGCGCGGCGTAATGCTCAAAGGAATCGGTGTTCAGATTTTATGGAAGGAAACCCTGATCCTGTTTGGGATGATTGCCTTTTTTATCGCTTTAAGTGTTCGGAAATTTAAAATCAGGCTGCAATAATATGAGAACCATCATTTTTATCTTACAAAAAGAGTTTTTGCAGATTTTCCGCAACAGGATGATGCTGCCCATCATTTTTGTGATGCCGGTAATTCAGCTTCTGATTTTGGCTCATGCCGCCACCTATGAGATGAAAACCATCCGTACGCATATCGTGGATCTCGACCAAAGCCCGTCTTCGCGGGAGTTGGTGAGCAAATTCAAAGGTTCATCATTTTATAGGATGGTGGGATATTCGTTTAATTATGAACTTGCCGAAAAAGACATCGAAAAGGGCACTGCCGACCTGGTTATTCAGATTCCTCAGGATTTTGAAAAGGATCTCATTAACGAAAAAGAAGCAAGCATCAGTCTGGTGATTAATGCAATAAATGGCTCAGCAGCCAGTCTCATCAACGCTTACACGCTGGCAATTGTCCGGGATTATAATCTGAACCTGGTTACCGAACTCATCAGCCGCAAAGTAAAACAGCCCATTGGGATCGAATATTCGTACTGGTTCAATCCTGAATTGAATTATAAAACTTACATGGTGCCGGGAATCCTGGTTTTATTGGTGACCATTATTGCTTTTTTCCTTTCAGGAATGAACGTGGTACGCGAAAAGGAAATCGGGACCATCGAACAAATCAACGTTACGCCCATTAAAAAATATCAGTTTATTGCAGGAAAGTTAATTCCTTTCTGGATTATTGCCATGTTTGAGCTGGCTTTTGGACTCATGGTGGCTAAGCTGTTTTTCGATATTCCAATAGTTGGCAGCATTGGGCTGGTTTTTGGCGTTGCCGCCATTTATCTGGTAGCTGTTCTGGCGCTTGGCCTCATCATTTCGACACTTTCCGACACCATGCAGCAATCGATGTTTCTCACCTGGTTTTTCCTGGTAATTTTTATCCTGATGAGCGGTCTCTTCACCGCCGTTGACAGCATGCCCGACTGGGCGCGTGCCATCAACATCATCAATCCGATTGCTTATTTTATTGAGATTATCCGCATGATTTTGCTTAAAGGCGCCGGACTAAAAAACATCGTTCATCAGCTTACAGCACTGATCATTTATGCTTTTGTTGCGCTTTCGGTAGCGGTTTGGAGGTACAAAAAGGTAGCTTAGCGCGGGTGTTTTACTGCGGAGGTTGCGGAAGAATAATGTCCAATTTAGAATTTAGAATGAAGAATGTAGAATTTCGAAAAATATCTTGAAATCTTGAAATCCTGTAATCTTGTAAAAATTCGCTGTGTTTTGCTTTTCTTACAAGAACCCCGGATTATACTTTTAAAGCTTCAAAGAATTTCTTACTATAAATATCCGACAATGCTGCAGTGCAGCCACCATGCAGGTAAATAGTTCCACCATCTTCATTGCAAAATCGCTCGACATGATGGATATTGACAATGTATGATCTGGAAACCCTTATAAATATCTCCTCCGAAAACTGTTCTTCAAAGTGTTTTAGGTTTTTTGAAGTTGATAGTGTTTCACCATTGGTCATGAAAACAAGCGTCGAATTCTGGTTGGAGCGAAACATGATGATTTCGGTGGATTGAACAAATTGAATCCCATTTTTAACAGATATTTGAACTTTATATACCTCCGGATGGCCGATGCTGCTAATCAGTTTTTTGATTCTGCTTAATTCGTCTTCAAGAGATTGGCTTTTGGTTTCATTTTTTACCAATTCCACCGCAGCGACTACTTCATCAATATCCAAAGGTTTGAGCAGGTATTTTTTTGCTCCATATTTATTGAGTGCTTTTAAAATGTGCTCCGATTGCTCCGAGCTTGTTGTGAAAACCACTTTAAAATCTATCCGGTCAAGACTTTTAAGGATGTCGAAAGCACCGTTATCGTTGTTCCCGAGCATAATATCAAGAAAAACAAGCTGTGGATTATTTTGCTTAATGGCCTGGATTGATTTTTCGACATTGTCGGTAACATCCAGCAATTCGATGCTGTCGCTGCAATAATCTTTAAGGATGGTTGTCAATACTTCCTGCCCTAAAACTTCATCTTCTACAATAATCGTTCGTAGTTTCATAAGGATTAATCTAAGATGCACCATTAAAACAAAAACAATGCCTTCAATTCTGACAAGGCCTGTTCGGTTGAATTACTGCACGAAAATAGAATAAAAATTTATATGAGATCACTAAAAAAATCCATTAGTAAGAAAATATGCTCCCTTTAAGGGAATGATAAGAATAATAGTATCAAAACTACCTTTCATTTCCGGGTTTCCCGAAATCCGGCAGTGATAAGCGTATTGTTGTTCCCGGGTAGTCCTGATTTTCAGGGTTGGCAGGGATAATTTCAAGGCTGATATCGGCGCTATAAATTCTGTTCAGCATCTCAATGCGGCTATAAATATTTTTAATGGCCGTTGATTTACGATTACTCTTTTGCTTGATCTGATTGGATTTTTCGATGCCAATACCGTTATCGGTAACACTACAGAGTAAACGGTTATTTTCGAATTTAAAATCAACCTGCACAATTCCTTTAATCGGCATCCCTGAAAAAGCGTATTCAACCGAGTTTTCGACGAAAGGCTGAAGCAGCATGGGTGGTATTTTTTTATTCGCCGCATTATCGTCAATATTCCCAATGTAATCAAACAAACCGGCAAATCGAAGCTGCTGGAGTGAAAGATATTTTTCGAGTACTTTGCCCTCTTCAGCAACGGTAACAAACTCTTTTTGCGAGTTTTCCAGGATATCACGCATCAGCTTTGCAAAAGTCGTCAGGTACTTATTTGCCGACCGGATATCGTTTTGCATGATGTAACTGTTGATGGCGTTGAGGGTATTAAAATAAAAATGAGGGTTCATCTGACTTTTCAGGAAATTTAAGGTTGATTGGTTGGCCTCTTTTTCGAGACGCACAATTTCAATTTCCTTCCGGATATTGTTGTTCCTGATCCTGAGAAAAATGATGACAATAAGGGAAAGTAAAAAGGCAACAAATAATGAAATCTGAAACCACTGTCGCTGGAAAATTGGGGGCTGCAAAACCTGTAACATCACGGTTTCCTGCTCCAAAATCCATGGCCATCCTTTGTAGGTCGTCTGAAGCTCAAAGGTGTATAATCCGGGTTTCACGCCAACAAATTCAGCCTTCAGGTCATCATGGTGGTTTTGAGTCCATTCATCCTTTACACCTTTAAGCCGGTAACGGTAAATGCGCTCGGTGGGATGCCTGAAATCGAAGCTGGAAAAGGAGATCGAGAAGGAGTTCTCGTTGTATGGTAAAGATACCAGTTTACCATTTCTTAAAGGATAATCCAATGCTTTTACTCCACCGATAGTTGTGATGGCATCAATGCCGGGAGCTGCTTTGGTTTCAAAATTTACCAGCGAATCGGGATGAAAAGCAATAACCCCGCCTTGTCCGCCAAAGTAAATCGTTCCATCCTTATCCCGAAATGAGGAACCGGTGTTAAACTCCGGAAAAGGCAATCCGTTCACGGTGCTGTAATTTTTAATATTCCCGGTTTCGGGATCTAAAACTGCGATGCCTTTCCAGGTGCTCATCCAGAGTTTGCCCTGTTTATCTTCAAAAATAACATTTACCGAGTTATCAATCAATCCTTCAGTTGTCGAAAAGTGGGAAGTAAATTTTTCTGTTTCAGGATCAAAAGCATAAATGCCGTCGCGGATGGTTCCCAGCCAGAAAGTGCCGTTTTTAGTTTCACTGATGCAAAAAACCTCAGGATCGGTTTCGCTGCCAGGGGCAACAAATACTTTGCTTGCTTTCGGATTTTCAATATCAAATTTTACCAGGCCATCCGCACATGCCAGCCATATTTTACCCTTGCTGTCTTCAAAAATATCACGGGTACTTCTGGCATGTGGCAAAATTTCGGTAAGTTGAATACTCCTGAAGGTTTTGTAATTATCATCAGGTTTTCCAATCATGATGCTGTTTCTGTCGGTGATCCAGAGATTATCTTTGCGGTCTTTAAAAAATTTGTAAACATGAACGCTTACAGCTTTGAAAAACGAAAACCTGCCTTCAGGAATGTTGTACCTGAAAATTGCTGTATCAATATTTATCAGCAGTTCATTCTCATCCAGGGCAGTAATGTTAAACACACTTTTAAGATTGGATTGTCTGCTTAATTCGGGGGGTAGTTTGATGTTTGAAACCGAATTGTCGCGCAAATCAATCCTGTCGAGGCCGCCATCTACCGAACCCACCCAGAGGTTATTGTACTTATCTTTTAACAAAGCTGCAGTTAACCCATAGCCGCTTATCGAGTTAATTTTATCCGGCTCGTACAACCAGGTTTTATAGTTTAATTGCGGAAAAGTGTATTTGAATAACCCGGTTATTCCGCCAAACCACATATTTGATTGGTTGTCGAAATAAAGTACAGATGGAAACGACTTTCCAATGATGTTTTGGATAGGATCGTCAAATTCAAATGCCCTGGTCGTTAGGTTTAAGAAAACCGTTTTGTGATAATCAGTGCTTAAGATAAACCTATCAGGGGTTATTTCATTTGCCAACCCGGTAAGTTGAAATAATGGTGCTCCATCAGTGGAAGTAGGGAAAGGTATCTGCTGCAGCGATTGTGTTTTTTTATCGGATAGAAAAATTTGGGTGACCGGGCTTTCTATATTTCCGTTTACCAGGACAAACTTTCCGCTTGAAGCCCTTTCAAAAATATTTACCATGTTTTGGCAGTTTTTAACTTCAAAAGGAAAATAAGTGTCAGTATCCTGGATAGTAATTTTTGCTTTGCCTGCCAATAATCGAAAAGGAAAATGTAAAATGCCTTTTGCTGAGGCAATCCAAAGTCCGCTGCTATCGGGAATAAGCTGGCTTTTTTCCTGATGAAAATCAGAGATGTCAATGTATCGAATCGAACGTAAATCCGGGTCAAACTGAACCAGGCCTTCCTGGTCAACAAGCCATCCCTGATTATTTTTATCGAAACAAACATCCCCAATAACCTCTTTAAGCAAGCTGTTTTTGCCCCGGAAATAAACCCGTTGGAAGTTGTCGGTTTTGTTGCTGTATTTTACAAGACCTTGCTTGGTTACAACCCAAATTTTGCCCGTACTGTCCAGGGCAATCTGATAAATCTGGTCACTCGAAATGGTTGTTGTGTCACCGGGATTATTATTATAGGAGGTAAACCTGTGGCCATCAAAGCGGCTCAGTCCACCCCAGGTGCCAATCCATAAATTGCCATCCCTGTCTTGAAGAAAACCAGTAACATGTTTATGTGCCAGGCCATCCGAAATCGAATAGGAAACAACCTCCTGCGCAGTAATTTTGCCGGAAGCGAGAAAAATGATTATGATGGCGAAACGGAATATAATTTTTTGCAGCATCAGATTTTGTTTCAGTGTTGCAAAACTAATATTTTTATCACACCACGGAAGAAGAGTTTTTACCACGGAGACACGGAGGGATCGGAGAGGAAAATCTCAAAAATTCAACAATCAAAACTCAATTTTGAACCACATAGTCACATAGAACACATAGCATTTTTTTATTCTCTGTGCTTCTTTGTGCCCTCAGTGCCTCCGTGTTTTTCTTCAAAATCACCCCAAAAAATAGCCAAAAATGACCCATTTTCCACCCATCAAAAAACCCAAAAAACCGGTTTCGTCATCCAAAAAGGGTGTTTCGTCACGTAAAAAGGGTGTTTCGTCATGGTTGCTCCGGAAAAGGTGAATTGCTGACATATCTTTGAAAAGTAATTTTTGAAATAATGAAATGAATATCAACTGAAATTACAAACCTGGTTATAGGAGGCCAACCACCTCATGTGACAATCAAAAATTTCCAAATTAAGTGGAGTTCAGAAACCACTAAAAAAACGGGGCAAAACCCAAATGCCAAAATGTAGTAAATATTAAAAATTTGAATTATGAAAACAGTCGTAAACTTAATTAGTGTGCAATCAATTGCCATACTCTTTTTTGCACTGAGTTTTGGAAGCCTTTACGGGCAAACAAATAACGTAAATCCTAAATCAGATTATTTGATGTGCTCAGGAACTAACGCTACAACCGACATCAGCGGAACCTTTTATGATTCAGGGGGAGAAACCGGGAACTACTCCAACGGTGAAAATTGCTCTTTCCTCATCAATCCGGGCTGTGCCTTTTCAATAACCATGTCTTTTAACAGCTTTCAGTTGGAAGGTTGCTGCGATTATTTTAAAGTATATGATGGCAGCGATAATACCGGTGAATTGCTATTGAATACCAGCGGATCCACTATTCCTGATCCGGTAATTGCCAACTCAGGAGCAATGTTCATTACATTTACCTCTGATGGCTCAGCAGTTTATTCCGGATGGAAAGCTGTTTGGACATCGGTAGTACCAACAACACCTCCGATAGCCAATTTTAGTGTATCTACCACTACGCCACTTTTCAACTCCGAAGTTCAATTTACCGACTTAACTACAAATTATCCAAATGGCTGGGACTGGGATTTTGGTGATGGACATTCCTCAAACCTTCAAAATCCAGTTCATGCATTCCAACAAGCCGGCTTACACACAATTACTTTGATAAGCGACAATTGCTTTTCGACCGACACCGTATCGCATGAACTCACAGTTTCCGAGCCACCGGTTATTGTAATTTCCCCGAGCTCTATTATCGAAACTATTACTGATTGCAACGATTCCATCAGTAATCCTATTACCATATCAAACAATGGAGATGGACCACTGGAATTTAATCTGACGGCTTCCAATGCCACTAAAAATGCAGTGGAATTACTAGCACTTACCTATGGTGTTGATTATTATCAAGAATACCAAAACACACTAAATGCAATTAATCAACACTTTACGGATTACAACCTCACCGAAATAAATACTACAAGTCCAACTGTATTGGCAAATGAGCTTGACGGAAAACAAGTTTTACTCGTTGCTGAGCAAGAAAATGGTTCATCTTCAGTATGGTTGGGTTTCAGCCCGGTTCTTCAGGAATTTGTCAACAATGGTGGAGTAGTTATTTTTTGCGGCACAGTGAATTATCCCTGCATTACAAATTCAGGCCTTTTTAATATTAGTGAAGTAACCGACGTGTATTCAACTTTAACTGTTGTAGATGATACTCATCCTATCACCGAAGGCTTACCATCAACCTTTCAGCCTGTAAATGCAACCATTGCTGCATACATAAACAATGTGGAGGCCACCATGCTGGTTGAGTATTCAAGCCCATACCAGGTGGTATCTTATCGCGAAATAGGGTCAGGAGTAGTAATCTATATAGCATTTGATTATTACAATTTCGATTACAATTCATCAAAAATCATTGCAAATGCAATTGAGTTTGGTGGAAATATTTCATCCTACGGTGACTGGTTTTCCTTCTCTCCTGAATCAGGAGTAGTCGATCCGGGAAATTCAATCATTGTGGATGTATCGTTCAACGCACAAGGTTTGGTAAACGATATTTACGAAAAAAACCTGATCGTTGAATCTAATGCTTCGCCACAAATTACAATCCCATGCTCCTATGTTCTGTTGGGGTCTCCCGAAGTTTGTGTAAGCAGCAACGAGCTGGAGTTTGGTGAGATAATGGTTGGTGCAGATTCAACGCAAGAATTTAATGTTTGCAACAGCGGTTGTGCTCAATTAGTTATTACCAATATGGTAGCGAGTAGCAATGCATGGAGCATAATGCCCCTTACCTTGTCCATTGCTCCTTTTCAGCAGGCTACAGTAACCGTAACCTTTCAACCGTCATCAATAACTCAATACGACGACACCTTATTTATTTACAGTAACGACTCGCTCAAAATGGTTTCACTGGTAGGAACGGGAATCGGGGCACCATCCATAGCCTTGTCCGATGATGAGATTGAAGTAGTGATACCTGATTGCGATGGAATCCACAACTTTCCGCTAACCATTTATAATAACGGTGATAATTTTCTTGATTTTGAAATTACCGGAGGATCAGAAACAATTTATGATTCAATAAGTGCTCAAAATTACTTCACCTCCGGTGCATCAACTTCTCATAACTTTACTCAAGTCCCGCTATATACTGATACATTAAATATTACAGTAACTTTAAATGGCGATTACGATGATTTTAGTGAATATGCAACGGTACTTGTTGAAGGCTCATTTTCTGAACAAATTGATGATGGCAATCCTTATAATGGATCTAACATAGTAAAGGAATATGTGTTTTATGGCAGCGAGCTTAACGACTGGTTAAATGATGGTGTATTGGAAGTACTTATCCAAAACTCCTACGAGGTCAATACAGGTATGGGTGGATCAGATTTACATCAGGTTCAGGTATCTTGCAAAGGATCGCCATGGCTCAGCTTTGAACCTGCAACCGGAACCGTTGCCATTGATGATTCGCTTGTTACAAATATTATTTTTAATGCATTGGGAATGACTTCAGGAAGTTATCCTTCACTTTGCCATATCCTTACAAACGACCCACTAAATGAAACAGTTCCTTTTCAGGTTACCATGGAAATCCTTGGCGCTCCTGAAATCAGTCTATCTGAAAATTGCCTGAATTTTGGGGATGTGATGGCCTTTACTACCGTTACCGACAGTGTAAATATCATCAATTCAGGATGTGCACCTCTTATTATTTCTGAAATTTCAAATGTGTTTGCTGAGTTTGAAATAAACATTGAGTCCACCGAAATTGGTCCATTTAGTTCAGAAATGATTGTTGTCAGTTTTTCGCCAACTACTTTCGAACCGTTTAGTGATACAATAACAATCCTGAATAACGACAGTACTGTCAATATTTGCTTATCAGGTGCAGGTTTTGAAGGGCCTATTATTTCTGCAAATCCCACTTCGCTGGAATACAGCTTGCAAGCCTGTGGAGATAATACCACTGATATTTTAACGATAAGCAACAGCGGAGGTACCGATTTGAACTTTGAGATTACTTTTTCAAATGCCAAATCATCGCTTGAAATGCTGGCACTCACCTATGGTGTTGATTACAATAATGAATATCAGAATACACTTAATGCCATAAACGAATATTACACGGATTATAATTTAACCGAAATAAATACAACAAACCCAACAGAACTGCAAAATGCTTTAGCTGGTAAAAACCTGCTATTAATTGCAGAACAGGAATATGGCGAACCCTATGTGTTTAGTAACTTCAATCCGATACTTCAATCTTTTGTAAATGCAGGGGGTAATGTTATCATTTGCGGAACAGGTAACTATAGCTGCACCACAGCATCCGGTTTGTTTGAAATTTATGATTACTGGAGTACTTATTATAACCTTACAGTACTTGACAACACGCATCCAATAACAATGGGGCTGCCTGACAACTTCTCTGCTTCGGAATACACCTACGCATCATATATAAACAACAGTGATAAAACTGTTTTGGTTCGAGACGCTGAAGCTAATTATGATGTAGTGTGCTATCGTGAAATAGGTTTGGGCTACGCAATTTTTATTGCCTTCGATTATTATACCTACAGCGATGAAGCAGCCAGAATAATTGGGCAGGCCGTTGAGTTTTCAAATACCAATGTTGATCCGGATTGGTTGATTTTTAATGAGCTTACAGGCACAGTAGCACCGGGTGGCTCGAATGATCTTATTATTTCGGTAAACAGTGAAGGGCTTGAAGGTGGAGTGCATGAAACAGTTATTAACATTAACTCAAACGATCCTCAAACACCGGTTCTTATTGTGCCGGCATCGCTGGAAGTAGCCTATAATTTATGCAGTGGCTTTTCTTACGAAATTTACGGATGCTCAGGCCATGTAGAGTTTTATGATGAAACAATCAACACACCAACTTCATGGTTGTGGAATTTTGGTGATGGAGAAACTTCGACGAGTATTAACCCAACTCATACTTATACTTCAACAGGCTCATTCCAGGTTTCGCTATCCGTTACAAATAGCTATGGAACTGATGTTACCGTGCAAAACATTGAAATTACGGAAAACTTTGGGCCAATATCGGCGAATTGCTATCCGGAACCTAACAACGGATATTATTACTGGGGAATCAGTAATGTTTCGTTTGCAAACATAAACAACAGCTCTGAGGGCAGTAATGCAGGATTTGAAGATTTTACCTGTATTGGTTTTGCAGATGTAATACAAGGTGTTTCCTATAACATGTCTGTAACAACACTTTCCGAAGAAACTGTGCGGGTGTGGATAGATTTTGATAATTCCGGAAGTTTTGAAACGCAAGAGATGATGATGAATTCAGTAGGTGGATATTCGCATACATCTGAATTTGAAATCCCCCAGGAATGTGTGTTCAATGTAGGATTAAGAATGCGTTTGGGGTCGGATAGTTATAACCTACCTGAACCATGTGTAAATCCATATTACGGCCAACATGAAGACTATACCATCATAATACAGTCGAACACTTTGCCCCCGGTGGCGTCAATTAATCATGATATTATTGATGAATGTAATGGTATAGTTCAATTTACAGATGGCTCAGGAAATATTCCCACCTCCTGGTTATGGGAGTTTGGCGATGGTGGCACATCAGCCGATCAAAATCCTTTACATGTTTATACAACAGCAGGAGTTTACACAGTTACGCTCACTGCCTCAAACATTTTTGGTACTGATATCGCCACTAAATCAATCCTGATAAATTCACTGTATCCCGAAATGGAAATTACAGGAGCTTTCCTTGAGGATGAACCGATGTTTTTTTCAAACACTACGCCAGGTGCGATTTCGTGGTTATGGAATTTTGGAGATGGATATGCTTCCAGTTTGCAAAACCCGGAACATATTTATACTGACCATGGTGTGTATCAGGTAATCCTCACGGTAACCAATGGTATCCTCTGTCAAAAAAGCATTTTCGAAACCATCGAAATAGATGAGGTAATCGGAATCAACAGCTTAAGCAATGGGGAATTGATTGTTTACCCGAACCCCTCCAATGGAAAATTCATCATACAGTCAGCCGAACCATCAGGCGAAATCTACGTGACTGTAATGAGCATCAGTGGTAAAAAAGTTTATCAGGGCAAAATTTACGGAAACGGAAAAGCAATAAAAGAAGATTTAAACCTACAATTTCTTGATCAAGGCATTTACCTGCTCAAACTATATGATAACAAAAACAGCACTGTACATAAATTGATCATTGAATGACGCTATTAAGAAAAAGTCAGGTTGAAAATGGGTTTTTAGCAAACCAGGATTAAACTTGAGCTAGTTTGCCAAAACAAAGCGACGATTGCATGTTTTTACCCCCTTTTGGTCACGCCAAAAGGGGGTTTCGTCCTGGTTGCTCCGGAAAAGGGGAATTGCTGGCATAGCCTTGCTTCGAAATAAATAATTCTACAATTCAATAAATAACGGTGAAAACTTAGAAAAGCCAATTTTACCACGGAGGCACGGAGAACACAGAGGAAAATCTCAAATATTCAAATCTCAAATCTAAATTTTACCACGGAGACACGGAGAGCACAGAGAAAGAAAAAGGAAGTTTTTTCCGTGTCTCTTCGTGTTCTCCGTGCCTCCGTGTTTTTCTTTAAAATTATCCCAAAAATGACCCCATTTCCTCCCATCAAAAAACACGAAAAACCGGTTTCGTCATCCAAAAAGGGGGTTTCGCCACGCCAAAAGGGGGTTTCGTCATGGTTGCTCCGGAAAGCGGGAAATGTTGGTTTATCTTTGAAGCTGATAAATGATGTAAACACTATTGACCGACAAAAACTCAATTTTCATCAGTTTTATTTTTATATTATTAACTGTCAGTAGTTTACAGAGCACTTTTCTGTTTTTTAATAACCTACCCCCTGCTAAAAGAGGGATATTTGAACAGCTGTTGGGCTT
>CAJATL010000120.1 GCA_903944895.1 uncultured Bacteroidota bacterium | reverse complement strand
AATGAATGGCCGGTGGGACAGAGCTTTCAGCTTTCAAAAGCAGTGGATATCTCTCAAAGATTCGTTAGATGGAGTGCAGATTCGCCAAACGATGAACGAGATGCAAACGCGGTTTGAAACCGAAAAAAAACAACAACTCATCAACCGGCTGAGCGAACAAAACAAGGTGCAAAAACAACTGACCAACCGACTTACCGGGGTTCTGGCCGTTTCCGGCTTTGCCCTTTTGCTTTTGATATTTTTGGCGCGATTGCGCAACCGGACCATCCGTCAAAACAAGGCATTGCACCAGCAGGAACAAAAAATCATGTTGCTCGAAAATGAGCGGCTCACTCAAAACCTTGAATTTAAATCGCGTGAACTCACCGCTGCCACGGTTCATCTTATCAATAAAAATGAAGTTTTGAACGAACTAAAAGGCAGCCTCACCCGGCTTGGCGACAAAGCCCCCGACCTGAACCAGATGGTGCGAAAAATCAAGCAGAATCTTAATCTCGATAACGATTGGGATAATTTCCGCCGGCATTTCGAAGATGTCCATCCTGATTTTTTCGCAAGGCTGAAATCGAAATTTCCTGCGCTAACCCCGCATGAGGAACGACTTTGCGCCTATCTTCGCATTAACCTGAACACAAAAGAAATTTCGAATATGCTCAATGTTACCACTGCCGCAGTTGACAAAGGCCGCAACCGGCTTCGCAAAAAACTCGACATCGCCCCGGAGGTCAATCTAACCGAATTTATTGCCGCGATTTAAACCAAAAGTGCTTTCAGGGTGCGCTTCCATCGCTCAAATCCAATGATTTCGGGGCTGTCATAGTATTGTCATACCGCATTATTTGGCGGACTGGCCCAGGAAGTGCACTTTTGCCGAAATATTTAATCCGGCTGAAAGCAATGGCTGCAAAAAAGGTTTTCGTATCATTAATAATTTCCATCGTGATGGGATTTTCGCTGATTTCGTGCATCGGCGGAAGCAAACGCAGCATCCCTGAAAACCGCACATTTGAAAATCTTTATGTCGAATACAAGGGCAGGATTTTCGTTGATGGCAGTTTTTTCGATATTTCGAGGAAACTCTACATTGCCGAACATGGAAACTGCAGGGCGGTAATCTCCCAAATTGGTCAGGTTTCCGAAATGGGAAGTTATAAATTGTCGGCAACACGCACGCTGTATGAGTTCAGGCAAAACGATTCTGTTTTTAGTTTCGATTCGTTGGATAGCACACTTATCGTTCTTGCCGCAAGCGATTTAAATAGCGACTGCAACCAAACTTCGCCCCTGTCGGCAAGCTGGCTTTTGTGCGATTGGCCGGAAGATGACTTCCAGCCAAAAAGCGATGGCAGTGAACCGAAAATTATCCTTGGTAAACCTTGCACAACATTGAATAAAAACGGCCGGCAATATCTTATCTATGAGGGTTTGCCGCTTTCGGTAACCTCACCAGGCAGTGGCGCAAATCGCTTTGAAGAATCGGTGCGCCTTGTGGCAGATACGGTTATTGAGAGTGCAAATTTTGAAATGCCTGCCGGCTTCCGGCGTTTGATCCCGTTGCTTTCGGAAAATGCCGGCACTTTTGACACAAATTCACTTTTAAATTTTAATAATCAATAAATTTTATGAACCAAAAAATGAGATCGTACATTAGTTTTTTTATCGTGGCTGTCGTCGTATTTTCTTTACAGGATGCCCCCGCCCAGGTAAAAGTTGACCTGGGCAAGAAAATCGAGCGTGAAGCCGACAAACGCGTCAACAAGCAGGCTGATAAAGCCATTGATAACACCTTTGATGCCGCCGGGGATGCCATCACAGGCAATAGCTCCGAAAAAAATGAAAAGTCGGACAAAACAACACCTGCCTCAAAAACCTCCGAAAAAACCGGAACATCTTCAAAAAATGATGCCGAAAAATCGTCAGATTCAGGAAAATCACAACTAAAGCAAAATACCGGAGAACCTCAGGAAACCGGAAAACCCGTGCTTACCTGGAATAAATACGACTTTGTTCCCGGCACCGAAATTATTTTTGAAGACAATCAGGAAGGCGAACAAAACGGGGAGTTTCCATCGAAATGGAATCTCAAATCAGGAACCATAGAAAATGCGATACTGGATGGTGTTAATATAATCTGGTTACGGAAAAGTAACTCAACCATTACTCCTCTGATAAAAGTAAAAGATTATCTGCCTGAAGAATTTACAATTGAATTTGATTACCTGATGCTTTCGCCAACACAACGGGCGTACCATGTGTATTTTATTGGCGATGGTGGCAAAGGCACAAACGGCCGTATTCTGTTTCATGGCAAAAACCTGGACTTTTCGAATCCCGGTAAGGCAGGATCAACCATTAAAGGCGATATTAATGCTGGTTTTGTCAGTGGTTGGAAACATGCAGCCATTTCATTCAATAAAAGAGCGCTCAAAGTTTATGTTGACGACCAGAGAGTGCTGAACATTCCAAATGTTGAAGGTTCACTTAAATCGTTCAATATTGGGATAGGCAACGCCGGATCTGCTACCGAGGCCGAAACCGTTATTAAAAATATCCGGGTAGCCAAAGGCGCTGTTCCGCTTTATGATAAATTCCTTACCGACGGGAAGTTTGTAACCACGGGCATAAAATTCGATGTAAACAAAGCCACCATAAAACCCGAAAGTATGGGAACCATCAATTATGTTGTAAAAATGATGACCGAACACCCCGAACTTAACTTCTCGGTGGAAGGCCACACCGACAGCGATGGGGATGAGGCTGCAAACCAAAAGCTCTCCGAAGCCCGCGCACAATCGGTTTTAAACGAAATGACAAAACTGGGCATATCAGCCAGCCGGCTTACCAGCAAAGGCCACGGCGAAACCAAACCCATGGCCGGCAACGACACCCCCGAAGGCAAAGCCCAAAACCGCCGGGTGGAGTTTGTAAAATTTTAAAATTATCTGATAAAAGAAAAAATGAGAATAATAAAGTTCCTGATGTTGTTTGCCGTTTTGGCAACAATTACGATGCTTGCAGCCTGTTCAAAAAATAATGAACCGGAACCCGAGCCAACACCCACCGATGTTGTGATTGCTGAAAATGTCCATGTTTTGGATACCACCATTCTGGCCGGAATTGCACCGCTCGACACTACAACTTTTGAGTTGAAATTTACCACCTGGCCATCAGGCTCAGCGGCACCAAAAGCCGGCGAAATTGTAGTTGGCGGGATCAGCGAAAACACGCCTTACGGCCTTTTGCGCAAGATAATTACAGTATCAGCCGATGGCAGCGGCTACAAATGTACAACCGGCCCGGCTCAGCTCGATGAGGTAATCCTCCAGGGCACCATTGATTTGAAACAGCAAAAACTTACCCCGGCCATGGTCAAATCAATTCATCTGAAACCCGGCCTAAAAATGAACCAAACGAAAAATACCGATCTTCTGGGTTTTGATATGTCGTTTGAACAGGATCTGGATGATGCCGGAAATGCTCAGGGTTATGGCTCTTTTTATTTTGAGATGGGTTTTAATTTTTATCTCGATATCGAAATTGGAGATATTGATTTTGAATCGTCGTTAGATGTGAAGCAGGAAGCCGGCCTTGGAGTTCGCGCCAATGGCAACTGGAGCGGTAAAAATATGCAGATTGGCGAAATCGAATTTCTACCCTGGGTTATCCAGGTTGGGCCTGTGCCGATCGTTTTTGTCCCGGCGGCTTATCTAAAACTAACAACCAGCGGCGGCGTAGCTGCCGATGTTGAAACTTACGCCTGGGAAAAATTTGAATCGAAATTAGGCATGAAATACAAGGACAGCTGGACGATGATTAATGAATGTAACCCCGATTACGATTTACAATGGCCAAAACTTAACGCCGATGCAAATTTCGGATTAAAAATCGGGCCGGAGGTTAGCCTGAAACTTTACGGACAGGTTGGCCCGTATTTCAATCTTCTGGCCAATTCAACCCTCGAAGCAACCGTAGCCGGAAAATCTTCGCCCAAAGCAAATTATAATCTCGATTTTATCCTTTCGATGGAAGGAAATGCAGGTCTCGATGTTACCTTGTTGGGATTTTTCGATTATAACGAAGATTTTACATTGTTCGATAAAGAAATCTACCGGCTTCACCTCGACGGAGCGCCCATCCCCGAGGGGCTTCACATCACCTACCCGCTCGATAACAGCATCGCCATTATCGGAACTACCATTCCCGTTTCGGTGATGATAAACGGGCAGCCTGCCGATGGTGTGAAAATTTATCTGGACGATGTGCTTAAAACTACACTAAATCAATCACCCTACACCTGGAACTGGCTGGTGCAGGAATCCGAAGGCCGGCACACCATCAAAGCCGTAGCTACCATCGCGGGCGAACTTTTATCGCACACCGTAGCTGTAAACGTTGGCCTTGCTTCATGGACCGAAACCACACTTACTGGGCTAAAGCCAGATGAGACCATCAACGGCATTTATTTCTTAAACGAAAATCACGGATTTGCTGTAGGAAGGGGCGATGTTTATTTTGGGGATAGCTGGGGCTTTATTGTCGAAACCAACGATGGAGGCAAAACCTGGGGCAACCGTTTTGAAGTGTTAGACCCGTTTGGCGGATTTACAGATATTGTGATGTTAAGTTCGGGCATTGGTTATGCCGGAAGTGAAGAGCTTGGCTTCTATTTTACTATTGATGGTGGCAGCACCTGGGCACATGTTGAGGATCAATACGGCGAATATGTAAGCGGAAACCGGCTTGGCGTTACCGACAATGGCATTCTGGTAAAATCGTTTGACGCTGCTATTGGCGTAAAAAATCCCGATGACCCGTACTTTCTCGAAAGCGGAAACCTCGAAATTTCCATCGAACCACCCATCGAATATGGAACTTCGCAGCCCAAAATTATTGATCTTGCTTTTGGCGATGGCGGCACAGGATACTTTGCCGGAAATCATGAATATTCGCCTGATGCCTTTATTTATAAAACTACCGACGATGGGCTGTCGTGGAATCAGATTTCATGCCCGGGAAACAGTGAATTTACCATCACTTCCATCGAGGCGTTCGGTAATTCGAAAATCTGGGTAACAGGAACCACGCTCAACGATGGCAGCCAGATTTACTATTCGGCCGATGGCGGACAAAGCTGGCAAATGGCCACGTTGCCCGACTATTTTACAGGCGTTTTTGCCGAATACACCACGCTCACCGACATCCGGTTTATTGATGATTTTACGGGTTATGCCGTTGGAACTTTTGGAACACTATTTCCGGAGTCTTCGCTGATTATTTCTAACGATGGCGGACATTCGTGGAGCGCTGTCGGAATTACGCCTACGTACCGGCAATACGACATGAAAAAGACCTTCTTTTTTGATAAATATCATGGCTGGGCCGCAGGATGTTCTTATCCAAATCCCACTAACGATAATTATCGCGAAGCTTCGATGTTCAGGTTTGGAATTGGGAATTAAGACAATGAGTCTAGTCTAAAAACTGGTTGGGTTTGGGCTAAAGCCCAGTAAGTGCTTGATTTTCAATTGCCCCGACCCTAAGGTCGGGGCAATTGATGTAGGTGATATTCAGGGCTTTAGCCCCAATGATTTCTAATTCGGCACCTTTTTAGACCAGTCTCATGATTTCAATATGCTTTTTAACCAGTAATTTTGCAAAAAATTTCTCGCGGTAAAAAACCATCTTCACAGAAAAGATTTTGTTGCTACGGTTGTTATTTCGCGGAAACAAACGGAATATGGCTAATCTCAACAATGTTGTTAAGGTCGGAATAATCGTACTGGTAAATTCCTGTGGTGCTTATCATAATCAAAATTCCGTTGAGCGGGATCACATCTCTGGCCTGGATTTCGGGGTATTGTTTTATCAGGTGCTGATCGATGGTTAAAGGATTTGTTACATCATAAATTTT
>CAJATL010000119.1 GCA_903944895.1 uncultured Bacteroidota bacterium | reverse complement strand
TGCCACCGTTGTGACTTATCCAAAGTCCGCCGGCCGGAGCACCAATAAAAACTGTTTGTGGGTCGGCAGGATGAAAACCGATGGCATTTATCCGCCCCAGGCCTTTGTATCCCTTGCCTGAAGGAATAGAATAGGGGCCTAAATTTACCCAGTTACCATTTTCTGATTTTTGATCCGGATACTTTTCGAGATAATTAAAATATTCGTTCCAGTCGTTGTCGTTTGCAGGCCGGGTGCCATCCGGCGAAACACGGCTGCTCATCTGGTATTCCCATCTTTTAAAAGGCTTCCATCCGCTGCCTTTTGTGACTTCGCGGTTTTCCCAGTATAGATTAAAAGCATTTTGAACTTCGTAAAAATTCACCGTTTCATCCTGCATCATTTCGACCCAGTAAGGGTGCTTTGCAAAATCATCGTTGGTAAGGTTCTGGTAGTTTTGGCTGTGGGCTGGCATCGAGATCATCATCATTATTATGATGACAGAAAGGAAGTACAGTTTTTTCATGTTCATTTATTATTTTGAATAATGTTGCAAAAGTAAATATTAGGCCGATGTAAAAAAGTTAAAAGAGGAGCGGTTTTGTAAAAAGATTTTCTGATGAAAAACAATCAGAAGCGATTTTGGGAAAATTTGCCATGTTGAACCCCGGCTTTTACATGGGTTATTTTTGATCATAATCTTTCCCATCTTCCAGAATCCGTTGCCTTGTTTCATTAAAATTTACGTTAAAAATGCTTCTCTTTTCTTCTAAAAGTGGGCTTTGTATGCCGTTTAAACCGATGATTGCGTGAAACAGATCATCCGAAACAAAGGGTTTCGAAATATTTAATCTGATAATTGCAGTTTTGATGGTGTCCATTTTAAGATATTCCGGTGAAAGCCAGACGATAAAAGGAACCTCAACATGCGATTTCGGCAAGTCACCGGCGTAGTCGTGGCCAACTTTATCCAGCTCATCATAAACATTTTCGCCATGGTCGGCAATATAGATGGCCGAAGCAACCGTATTATTCTGAGGTGACACATTGGCAATCACCAGGTTTAACAGGCTATCCACGATAAAGTCGTTGTAAAGAACCGAATTGTCGTATTGGGCGATGGTTTTTTCTTTTCCACCGGAAGCCTCAAAAATATCAAAATCAGCAGGGTATCTTTTTGAATAAGAAGAATGACTTCCCATCAAATGCAAAACGATGAATTTTTTGCTAACCTGCTCTTTTAATGCAGCCGAAAACGGCTTAAATAATTTTGAATCATAAGAAGTGGTTAGGATGGCCTCGAAAGATGAGTTGCTCGTGGTATTTACGAAAGTAAAATCATCCGATTTCTTAGCCAGAACCGTCACGAGATTATCCCAGATTCCGATGGGTGACTGATTTGAAATCCAATAGGTTTTAAACCCGGCCGAATGAAAAACATCGATGAGGTCGATGCTATTTTCGAAACTGATTTTTTGCTCCAGATTTGAATTTGAAAGCATCGTTAACACCGAATTTAAGGTATTTGAATAGGGCGAAACCACATTGTCGTAAATGATAATGTCGTTCCTCGATGCCAGTTTTGGATTGGTTTTTCGCGAATAGCCATACAACGACATGTGATTCCGGTTGCACGATTCTCCCAAAATTAAGACAAAGGTTTGTCTGGGCTCAGAAAAAGTTGGATTTGCGTCAACCTTGCGGGGAGCAATTTCCTGCATGGCTTCGATGTAGAGATTTCTTTGTTCGATAAACGAAAAAGTAACTTTAACAATTTGAGGAACGCCTTTTCGGACAAGCCTTCCGTTGATGGCATTTTCGAGAATGAAAACACCGGCAACCAGCAAAACTGCGCCAATTACATAAATCCGGATTGTGGATGGTTCAAATTTTGGAAAATGGCGTAGGGAATAAATAAACAAAAGGAAGTAGGGGATCAGCATAAACAATTGGGCCGAAGCTTTGAGATCGAAAAAACCGATGGCTTCCTCCAGGTTTGTGTTTGAAATGACCAACAGGCTCGTCAATGTTATCGGGCCTTTCAGGATAATCCAGTGACTAATTTCGATGAACCCTATCAAAAAAAACAAAAGGGCGGTAAGCTGGTAAATGATCTTTTTCCGGAAATAGATATTTGGAATTGTAAAAAGAGGAATCCAGGCTAAAACAATGATCATTTGCCTGCCATCCATCAATTTCCAATCAATTAAAAAGCCGGTGATGATGGGCATTAAAACCATTAAAACCAAATAAGGAGGATAAATTTCCTTTAAAACTGTCACTACCTCTTTGAGCTTTTTCATATCAAAAATGTGTTTTCCGGTTTTCAGTTTTTCGTAACCTCGTTTGTTGCCATCACGAAAACGGGATGAGTAAAACATCAACATTTTCATCCATCAAAATTTGAAACAGCAAAATCCGCGCTGAAATTTTATTCATCGAACCGTAAGTTGAAAACCAGATTAACATTTTTGTTGTCGGGAAATGTTTTTTCAAAACAGGGTAATCGGCAAATTCGGCAGAAATATAGCTGTTTTCGTATGAAATCAGGTTTTCGTTCACTATTTTACAAATCGATTGTAAACTGTCTTTGGTAAGTTTATGAAGGTCAGACTGAAGGTAGTAGGAGGTTAGAAACCCTTTATTCTGAAAGGATTTTAACGATTGTGACCTGATCGATTCGACAATGATGTTGCTGTTGTTGATGCCGGAGATTTTTGTGAGCGAATCCAGACAAACGGCAGATTGCGTTTCGTTGGTTTCGTCGAGGTTTTTAAAATCGAGCCAGTATTTGAAATCAGGAAAAGCTTTTTGGGATTGAAAATATTCGTTTAATGTCAGCCCTGATGAAGTTTCAGGAGGATGATTTACGTCGAAACTGTTGCTGCTGCTGTAAAAAACCACATCGAGCTCAACTCCTGAAAACAGGTGGTTAGCTTTTTCGAGCAATTCAAGATTATTGACTTTGTGTGCCCGGATTTTATCTTTAAACAAAAACCTAAGCGTGGTATTTGAAAAGAAGCCAAAGGTAAAAATGACGATCAGCAAAAGCGAAATGCCCGCCAAAGTGTGTTTTACGCCGAACTTCCGAAAATTTATCATAAATCAGTTTTGCCGTTCAGTTGATTTTGCTGCGAAGTAAGGTAAATTTTTGTTAATGTTTCGATGGAGTGAAATCAAAAAAGATTTAAACCCAACTACACTTAAAGTGTAGTTGGGATTAAAATCAATTCATTACAAGAATTAAAAACTTGAGACTGGTCTAAAAAGGTTTTGATTATAAAATTAATTGGGCTAAAGCCCTGAATATCAAGGACATGAATTGCCCCGACCTTAAGG
>CAJATL010000118.1 GCA_903944895.1 uncultured Bacteroidota bacterium | reverse complement strand
TATTTTCGACGTAAATGATGAAATTATGGATTTTGACACCAAGTTTGTCTAATTCATCTGCAAAATCTTTCCAACCTTCGTACGGATAGCTTGCCTCGAGGAATTCGGCCTGTGAGGTTGCCTCAAGTAAGGATGCGTGACTGTAAACAAGGTACTTGATGAAATCAGACTTGTATCTTCTTCTACCATACCCTTCGACAATTGTATCCTTTATCGTTTGACTTGAACGACGAATCTGGCCTCCTACTTCATATTTATCAGGATTTGGAAGTGCCAGCGTTGCTTTTCTGATACGTACCGAAAGATCAAAGGCGAGGGTGTAAATTTCGAGATCGTGGTAAGATTTCATAGAGGAGAAGTTAGGGGGTTGTGGTTGTGGTTGTTGTGGTTGTTGTCGGGTTGTTAAGTTGTTCCGGATAGCTATCGGTGTTGTGATTGTTTAATTCCGAACCCAGAACCTTTCACTTTTATTAGCCCGCGACTATCATCCAATTTCCATTTTTCCGACCACCAACTCTCTCTATCTGCTTCTCTTTTTTCAATCGATCGATATCTCGAATTACAGTTCTTTTGGCTAAATGTAAAAGTGTTGCAATCTCAACCGTTGTTAGTGATGGATTTTCTTTGAAGGGCTCAAGGATTTTTGCAATTTTGTTATTTTTAGTGACATCAGTTTTCTCTTTAAATAAAACCACACTGAAGCCGTTAAAAACTTCCTCAAAAACAGGTTATTTTACCCTGCAATGGTAGTTTCAAAGATATATCTGACGTGCTGTAGTCCGCAGTTTTCAATTGTTCTGAATTATTTGCCAATAGCCGCCTTTGTCAGGCCCATTACGATGTATTAAATTCATATTTTTAAGTTTATTGAGGTCTCTTTTAATGGTTTCTCTTCCAACTTTACATTTTTTTGAAAGTTCATTAATTGAAATCGAATTATTTTGAAGGATTAATGAAATTATTTCTTTCTGCCGGTCATTTACAGGCTCATTTACAAGCTCATTTACAAGCTCATTTACAGGCTCATTTACAGGTTCATTTAGTTTTTCTTTATAAAGAACCACTTGAAAACCACTGGAAACTTCTTTAAAAACAGGTTCAACAATACCATATTCCCTACATAGCTTCTGAATCCGAAAAATACCCGAGCCAAATCGTTCAATAAGGCCAACCTCCTTAAAAGCCTTGGCTATTAATTTATTTCTCGACTTTGATGTATAATTACCCGATAGCAAATCCTGTATCGTAATGCCACCAAACAATTTTCCAGGGTTATAAAATTCGATTCTATTATCATAAATCTTAATTATACTTCCAGAACTATCCCGATAATCGCGATGCACAACCATATTGATCACGATCTCCCGAATGGCATCAAGTGGATAATCAAATCGTTCAATGCGTTGAGGTTCACCGGTGATGATGTATTCAACCATTAAGTGCTTTTTTATAAATGCGATGATCTCATCAACTTCTGTAAATAAGTCTGTGTTCAGTGAAATAGAGTCGATTATTGTAATATCACTTTTAAATCGCCCTGCCTGCACATCACTTATCAAACAATAACCCGAAACAAAAAGCAGAAATCCTCCAAAAGTGAGTTTTCCTTCACGTAACATTTCCATTTTTGAAAGAAACTCCTTGGGTGTGATGGGAATTTCACTTTGGGTTCGCTGCTCAATTTTTTGAATGAAACGGCTGACTTTATCGTAAGAAATTGTCTCGGGTGTATGATTTGGGTCGATATAATAATCCCAACTTGTATTGATGGTTTTAAGATGCTCATTGGCAATTTCATCTATTGACATCAGGTGATTGGAGTTACCATTACGTTTATAAAACCTGCCTCTGAAAGAAACCGGTTTTATTGGGTATTCAGGGACTGAAAATACAATGACAGTCGTTTTTTCATAATCAATCACTTCTACATCAGGAATAATCTGAGGTGAAGTTTTGTTTTTAACTTCATTCACCCAATTCTGAATAGTTTCCTTCCCAATTTCCACTCCTTTCAATTCAGCCCGGTCGTTTACACCAATATAAACCGAGCCTCCTTTGGAGTTAGAAAAAGCCACCAAAGAACTGATTACCTCATCACCAAAAGAGGTTTTAAATTCTGTAAATATATTTTCGGCCTTAGGAATCATGTTGCCAGGATTGGAATGTACAAAGTTTAGTAAGAGAAAATGAAAACTTTTATAAGTGAAAAATCTTTGGTTTTTGGCTATAATATTCTACTTGATAGGTTTTTCCATCTGAAGCAGTTGTCGCAAATTTTGCGATAACTGGAATTGACTTCAATTCCTCCCTGAGCGCATTGTTGATTTGCTTGCCTATCGTTTTAATGTCTCTACCAAACAATTCAGCTATTTGTTGACGATTCAGCCAAACTGTTTCATCTTCCACCCTGACCTCAATTTGAAAGTCGGTATTTTGGGTGTCTTTGTAAATTACTATTTCAGCTTTATCCAAGGTTATGTGTAATTTGAGGGTCGAATAGACAGGAGATGATAGGGATTCATTTTAATGGAACGCTAATGTCACTGGTTTTGTATTAATGGGACGCTGATCTGTCAGTAGTTGGACAAGTTTTGTGCGGATTATTATAATAATGGAACGCTGATGACGCAGATTAGCGCAGATTTCATTTTGGATTGATTTAATCTGCTTTCTGCTTTTATTTGCACACTAATGAAAAATTGAAATTGATGTGACAACAAAAAGCAATGTATTAAAACCCAGGCTTGCTAAAGTCGCTTAAATTGCTACTTAATTATTTCGAACTGCTACTGAGGTCTTAAGAATGGTTACTGTAAGGATTCAAAGGGTAACTTTAAACATTAGAAGAGCAACTGAAAAGTGAAAAGTGAAAAGTGAAAAGTAAGAAGTTTTGAGTTTTGGTTATGAGCATTTGGTTTTCCGGATTACGTCAGTTGGTTCCTGATGGTTTTTTGTGTAGTCGGTTTAGTTTTCCAGTACTTGCCAGTGGCCGCCTTTTGGGGGGCCGATGCGTTTGAGGATACCGAGTACCTTTAGTTTGGCAATATTCTCTTTGACTTTCCTCTGCGATATCCCAACCATTTCAGCTAAATCCCTGGTTGAAATATCTTCCCTTTCAATAATATATTGTAATATCAAACTTTGATTATCGGTGACCTTATCGGTGACCTTATTGGTGACTTTATCGGTGACCTTGACAGTGACATTTTTGTTGGAGTATAAGGTAATCCAGAAAGCGTCAGTAAATCGAAACTCTACTTTGTTTCCATTTTCGGTGCAGGCGTCACTGACTCGTTTAACACCAGTTCCTGCTTTCTCCATAAAATCAGTTCTTGCCAGTAAATCAACGAGTAGTCGATTTCGGGCCTCGCTTCGTTTTCCAAAATCTGATTCTGGAAAAAGAAGTTCTCCCTTGTTATTGATAACAATACTGCTTTTCAGTTTTTCAATGGCAATGGTGTCGCCCAGAAAGTAATCGAAATGGATGATACTATTTACGATGGCTTCGCGATATGCTTCCAAAGGATATTCCGGAAACTCTTTACGCCTGAGTTCTTTAATTTCAAATCGCACGGGGACACGTTCTTTAAGGTAGGATTCAGCAAACTCTATATTTCCAATGATACCTCTGTCCACCTCTTTTTTATCGAGAATATCCACACGATCATCATCGTTAAAATGGATACACCTAATTTTTGAGCTGATCACATATTTATAAGGTACTTTGGCGAAGTATAACGCCCCGGCGTTTGTAAAGCCTTCGTTAGTCAACACACGAAGATTCCGTAAAATTTCTTCTTTTGGCAGGTTGTATGAAATTCCGGCCAGTTTCAGGTAGTATTCAAATTTTTCATCGTCAAAGTCTTTCCAATCGAAGTTGCTGCAAATTTGCTCATCGAACCTTATTTTTCCTGATTTAATGGCAAGTGAAAGGATTTCATTTCTTGTCATCTTCTGGGAATTGGCGCCCATGCGCATATAGAATCCGGTTGAGCAGGAATGGGGTTTGTTTTTACCTTCGGGAACATTGACAACCAAAATATTCGCTACCTCGACCAAATTGATAATAATTGAAGGGTCGCAGTTGTAAGCAATATCCTGAATCTGTGATTTTAACCTGTTTGAAATTTCAAGCCCTTTTGGGATACCAGTGTCAGTAATACCCAAATAAATAACACCGCCAGAGGCATTGGCGAAAGCGGCCATTTCCTTTTGAAGACTTTTATCTAATGATTCTTTAAATTCGATAAATTGTCCTTCACATAATTCGAGGACTTTTTCAAGGCTATGTTTACTTGAGAGAAGCATCCGGGATTAGCTTTGCTGTGAATAGTTTGTTAATGGTGATTGGTTAAGAGCCAAGGAAGAAGGAAGAAGAGCCAGGGAAAAAGAGCCAAGTAAAAAGTAAAAAGAGCCAAGTAGAAAGACAAAAGGAAAAAGACAAAAGACAAATGTTAAAAGAGACAATCAGAAGAGCCAGGTAAAAAGTAAAAAGTGAGAAGTGCCGGGTTTGATTATGGTGTTTGGTGTTCGGTATTTCTCGTTCTGTTTAGCACTTTGGTAATTGGTTGAGGATCAAACCAGGATCGATATCAATTTTTGAGAAGGCGAACCATTTCTTACCAAGGTCTTTAAGTGAAGCTCCAATGTGATAAACTGTTTTTTCGTCAATAATCAAGAATCGGTCGTGCGATTTTGAAAATTGTTTCAGTTCGATTTGTGAGTATTGTTGATTATGTTTTTTGATATCTGTTTCGAGTTGTTTGGAAATTTTGCCTGTGAAGATTGTTGCTCTTACACCCGGGTTTCTTTTGGAAAGCAGCATCAGAACACTTTCATCAATATAGTTGTCAATTAAAATGATTGTATAAGCAGCTTCCTTAATCAATTGCGAAACGAACTGCCACGCATCGAAGATTTGGCCGTCGAAGAAGATGCCTTCAGTAGGTGGCAGATGGGTATTTATCTGGAATTGAATGCTGTTGACTTTATCATTTATTTTAACTACTTCATTTTCAATTTTTTCTAAACGATAGTTTAAAGTGTGTCCTTTAAGAAGGAATTCCCTCAATACTTTCGTTGCCCATCCCGATAGCTATCGGGACGAAACTGAGTACCTCTTAGTGACTTGACACGATAACCGACTGAAATGATGACATCTAAGTTGTAATAAAGCACTTTCATTTTTACTCTTCTGTCTCCCTCGGTTTGAACTGTCGAACTGTCAAGTATTCCTTGACAGTTGCTTTTTGCGTTAGCTCTCCCTCGTTAAAAGTATTTCTGATATGCAGACTTACATTTTGTTTTGTAGCATCAAATAGTTCAGCCATCTGTGCCTGGGTAAGCCATACAGTATCATCTTCAACCCTGACTTCAATCTGGAAGTCGGATTGGTTTGCTTCTTCTTTGTAGATGACTATTTCAGCTTTTTCCACTGATGTTCAATTTTCGTTGTATGGCGTTTGTTATTCGGTGTCAAGGTTGTCAGGTTGTCGGGGTTGTCAAGTTGTTATTGTTATCATTGTTGTCAGGTTGTTAACACGAAGTGGGAAACCCCGATAGCTATCGGGGACAACGCTTTAGCGGACAACCCCGATAGCAATCGGGGACAACCTCCCACAGCTTCGCCCGGTCAGTCACAGTTTATTTTTGTAACCTACTGATTTGATGTTCGTCACTTCGACTTCGCTCAGTGCAAGTATTTATTACCTTTTCTCTTCGCGCTCCGCCCCCGATAGCTATCGGGGCTGCGCTTTGCGTTTTTACTTATCCTCCTGCCAGAGTAGAAGGAATTCGGTGTTGCCTTTTCCAAAGAGATAGTCGGTTTCTTCGGATTCGGTTTTTATGGTGTATTGTATGGTTCGTTTAATGAGTTCTTCTGCCTTTTTTACGAGGTTGGCAAGGTAAATGGTATCGACATGGTTGCCAACAAATAGCAGATTGATGATCCCGGTATCTCTTCCACAGGCATAATCTCCTGTAATGTAAACTCTTCGGATATCTCCGAGTCCTTCGATCACTTTTTGGATGATCTGGTCGAAACCCAGGTGTTTGAGCAGGATATTGTGGATGTCGGTGTAGAGTGGGTGTTGGGTATTTGCCTGAAAGTTC
Organism: uncultured Bacteroidota bacterium; assembly: GCA_903944895.1. Classification (GTDB taxonomy): domain Bacteria; phylum Bacteroidota; class Bacteroidia; order Bacteroidales; family 4484-276; genus CAJATL01. The sequence goes on along the minus strand of CAJATL010000118.1, from coordinate 1,750 downwards.
TTTTTATTTCCAGCCAGGCTTGTGGTAAGCAGCCCTGCCTTCTCGAAACGATTGAGTTCGAGACGGATGGCGTTGGATGATTCACCAAACTCACCGGCAAGTCCCCGCAGATGCGATTTCGCATTGCTGTTGAGGAAAAGCCTTGTTATCAGCTTGATCCGTGTTTTGGATGTGATTAAAGCATCAATCATACAATTTATTAATTGGGTAGCGAAATTACTCAACAATACTAAAAATGCAAATAAAAAATGTTAAAAGGGTGATATTATGTTGTCCCCGATAGCTATCGGGGTTGTGATTGTTGTCGGGTTGTTAGGTTGTTAGGTTTTTCAGTTATTTCCGACGTAAATAATGAAATTATGTTTTTGCTTCTCTTTTTTGGGGGGGTCAGGACATGCGTTTTTTTTTTGGAGCCCATAGTCCGTAATTGTCCTTTCAACACTACGTTTGCTCACTTTCGAACCCATCTGGTTTAGCTTTTGGGCAATTGCACCAGCACTTGAAAATGGGTCTAAAAACCGAAGCCGGATAATTTGATTCAACACGTCATTAGTCCTGACAGGTTGTTTGTCTGAGCCAGTCTTTTTGTCAATAAGTCCCTGAGCACCATCCTGCAGGTATTTTGCCAACAATTGGTAGTACCGCTGTTCGGTGTAACCATACTTTTTTAATGCCTCTTGAACCCCGATCGTACAATGTCCTTCAAAAAGCATTGATAGTTTCATGGCTAAACTATCCTTTTCGTCAACAACAAAATCTTTTCCCTTGATTCCTTTGATTGAGATTTTCATTGTTTTAAAAATTAGATGAACAAAGAAATACTAAATTATTTAATGGCGGAAAAAGTAAAATATATTTTGATAATAAAAACAAAGAAAACATGTTTAATTTTTATTAAACAAATCTTTATAAAAGTAGTTACTATGATATTAAAAATCAGGAAAATAATATTACCGCCATATTTTAATTTAACGTAAAAAATGACTTTGTACTGAAAATTATCGAGAGAAAATACTGCATTACAGACTTAACCAATGAAAAAACTTGGACACGATGTAAATGCTATTAACTTTGTGTTGCAGAACTAAAACAAATAAGGCTGAATAAATCGCTGATAGCTATTAGGGAGGCAATTCGACAATGGGAAGAATGGAAAAATGGAATGGTGGAAAGTTGGAAGATTAAAGAAATTAACCACCTAGGCAGATAGGACACAGAGAAGGAAGAGTGGAATGTTGAGGAGTTAGCCGAAATCCCGCTTCAGCGGGAGAAGAATGGAAGAATGGAAAAATGGAATGATGGAATGATGGAATGATGGAATGATGGAACATAAGAAGAATCAAATTAAAACTGCCGACTGCCGACTACCAACTTCCTACTGGCAACTGCCGACTGCCTCACGCCTTATGCCTTACGCCTAAAATATTTTTAAAATGAGAGTACATTTTATTGCCATCGGTGGCGCTGTAATGAATAATCTGGCCATAGCCCTCAAACAAAAAGGTTTTGATGTGAGTGGCTCAGATGATGAAATTTTTGATCCGGCAAAAAGCCATTTGACCGAACATGGATTGTTGCCTGAAAAGTTCGGCTGGTTTGCCGAAAAAATTACGCCAGAACTTGATGCTGTAATCCTTGGAATGCACGCCAAACATGGCAATCCTGAGTTAGACAGGGCGTTGGAACTTGGGCTGAAAATTTATTCGTTTCCCGAATATCTTTACGAACAATCCAAAGAAAAAACCAGGGT
>CAJATL010000117.1 GCA_903944895.1 uncultured Bacteroidota bacterium | reverse complement strand
ATTACGGTCGATAGCCGGGTTAAAATAAATGTGTATTTCGATTAAATCGGATGTTCCCACTTGACCGTTTTCGATCGTGTTAAACATTGATCCACCGGCCCGGTGTAAAACGTCTTCAACATTTTCGCAGGCAATAATTACAGCAGAATCCTGTCCTGATTCGGTGCCATTAGAGGCATTAACAACATAACCCTGCTCCAAAACGGCGCCCGAAACCGAATTAATCATACCAGGGGTAATTCCGGCAAACTGCCATCCAAAACCATTTTGTAGTGATGCGCCAACAGCTCTTACATTAAACTTGATGTAAATATCAACCAGTTCATTATCAGCATTTGTAACTTCGGTGCCATAAACCCCGAGTACAAGATCGTTAAAATCGTAGTCACCCTTTGCCGGCCACAAATCCTCGAATACTACCGAAGCATAAGAATCTTCGCTTGGAAAAAATGAATTGTAGGCTCTTTCAGGATCTAAAGGATAGTCATCCAGATCGTCAGTAACACCGTCACCATCAGTATCCACTATCAGGGGATTCCTGATGCCTTCAGGATTACAGCCACTTATTGGGATATAGTTTGAAATAGCGTTAAGACCAACTAAAGTTGCACCGTTAATAAAATGGAATGAAATAGGTTTATTTTGCCCGGAATGGAAATCATCAGTTGCACTTTCGATAGGCCCACTCACTTTATTGCTGCTATTAATTGTAAATGTTCCGGTAACTTTTATAGAGTTCAGGCTACCACTTCCAACGATACCCGCTGTATTATCAATGGTAAGGTTTATTGTGGAAATCATGCTCCCATTGTTTAGCTGAACATTCGAATTAGAGGTAAGATGGACATACTGAGCACCTTTTAAATAGCCCGAGTTATTCGTAAAATTACTTGTGTTTACCTCCATGGTTTCGGTACACATAAGTGCACAATTATTTACGACTGTACTTCCGGCATTAATTCTTAATGTTCCGGTTACTGAGATTTCTCCGTTATTCGTTAAACTACTTCCCGAATTTACCTGGAACTGGTTTGGTCCGGTAAAATGAATGGTTCCTGTGTTGTTGACAATTGCACCGTTATTGAGGTAAAAATAATTTCCAGAAACATTTACGGTTCCTGAATTTGTAAAGGATACTGCATTGTTTGTTGCAAAATATCCGGCAGATACGGTCAAAGTTCCGGAATTGGTGAACCCATTTGCCAGAGCCTGAATAGTAAGGTCGCCATTGACAATAGTCATAGTTCCCTGATTTTCAACAAAATTTCCCGAAGTCATAAAATCATTGGTTACGATAAGTCTGGCATTTTCATACACTTTAATTGTTGCGTTGGTTCCCCACGCTGATAAATTTCCTACCGTTAAAGAGCCATTTTGGGTAACAATAACATGTGCATCTTGGGTGAGCTGAAGATTTGCAATGGTAGCGGTGCCGCATATTTTAAGGGTGCCACCTCCGTTCCAGTTTTGAAAAGTAATGCTGCCTGTAAAAGTACTGGTTACACAGAGGGTTTGACCATTTCCAATGTTATAGCTTCCATTTCCGGAGATTTCCTGGGTACAATTATCACAGGCAGGTCCAATGTCGCCGGTTTCTTTAAAATCCGATCCAACAGGGATGGATTTGGTATCGGTAAAAACATAATTAATTTCAGAACCATCAACCGGAACCGATACTATTTCTTTACCACCATAGGCTCCTTCGTTTACAAGATAAATTTCTTTTAGATATGTTGGAAGAGCCAGATTCTCGATAAAAGGACTATCGTTTGAAGCAGCTCCTGACAAAATCAATTTTCCCCCGGCTTCAGGATTACCGTTAAAGACCGAAATTTTTGATTTCAGGTTAACGGCCTGCGTGTTTTGAATACCAACAGTTAACTTGAACTTCTGAGTGGTTGACCAATTGAACCCTTCAGGAATAACCAGTTCATCAATGGATTTGCCGTTTGGCTGATCAACAGGGGTTACGTCTTTTTTACATGAGATAATACCCATCATTAGAAACATCAGAATGATTAAGGATTTTGCATACTTCATATTTGCCTCCGAATTTTTAAAAGATTTATCGAAAATTAATTTGTCAAATGTAATATGATGGTGGCCTTAAAAAAAGGCATAATTCGTAAGTGTAGCAACTTTAATAAGGATTGTATCAATAATGATGAAAAGCGTAATTCAGGTAATTTGATACCGAATAAAGTTTTTGATCATGCGACACTAAAACAAAAAAGGGAAGCAATGCTTCCCTTTCGTTATTTTAGATTTCGTTGATCATTTAATAGATATTTGCCGGAACCCTGTAACCCGACTGATCGGTGTACCAATCCGGGTAACTTACACCGCCCGATTGAGCCCACTCTGCAAAATGGAGGTATGCATCGATGATTTCGACAGTTTCGATCGGGTAATCAAAGCGTTCGAACATCAGAATACCCCATGGAAGATTGGTTTTGGTCTTGTAATACCTGCCTTCACCCGGAATTGAATTATCCTGTTCGGTGCCCAGGAGTGAAATATCTGCCTGGGCAGTAGGAACCATATTTGGGAGGTGAACTTCGATATCACGGTTCTGATCTTTGATCAGGAACGGATTAAAATCTTCCATCCCGACTTTGCTTTGAGGTACTGCATTGGCAAATGTTGTGGTTATCGTTGTCAAATCCCAGGTTCCGGTTGGATTTGCCTGTATGGTGTTAAACATAGAGCCAGATGCCCTGTTAATTACACTTTCGACAGTTGATACAGCGATAATTACAGCTTTTGGCTGGTCGGCTTCTGTACCATTGGCGTTTAGCAAAATTGGCATTTCCTCGCTTTCGTGAACAAAACCAGTTACACTTTCTACTTCATCCCAGTCGATCTGGTCGAGCTGAAAACCAAATCCATTATTAAAGGAGGCGCCAACAGCGCGCACTTCAAATTTGACAATCAAATCCTTAACATCGTTTTCGCCATTCAAAACATAATATCCGGTGTAATCCAAAACGAGGTCGTTAAAATCGTAATCTCCTTTTGATGGCCATAAATCCTCAAATGCCACGGTTCCCCAAACATCCTGAGCCGGGAAATATGAATTAGCTGCCCGCTGATTATCTGTTGGATAAAGGTCAAGTTCATCAGGAACACCATCGAGATCGGTATCAATAATAGGTGGAGTACCAAAACCAACGGGATTACATGCAGAAATTGGTAAATATGTTGTTACGTTTGCAACAGGCGTGACATTGGCACCGTTTGTCAGGGAACCCGACACATCCGGATTAACTCCAGCTTCATAGGCTACTGTCAGCGGACCGTTAATATCTCCATCAATGTTTATTTCTTCGGAAACAAGTACCAAGGCATCACCATATACCGTAAAGTCAGCAGAACTATTAATAAAAAACTTTGGGCATTTTATCATAGAACTTTCGTACATTATCGTATGATCTTTAGTAAATTCAGCGTCATCTCCCGTTTCCAGGTAACTTCCATATTCCATGATAAATGTACAGCCGGGACTATTTTGATGGAATTTATCCTGAACAATAATTTTACAAGCATTAATATTTTGCGTACTGGTATTTAATTTCATGTCTTTGCCAACCAAAATTGTCCCATAATTTTCGAAATATCCACCACTACTATTTTCCCAGGATTCCTCAACATCGATAGTTCCATAATTCTTAACAAAACCTTTGGGTGAAAAATTCCCATTTAAATCAAGCAATGAGTTTGAATAAACCGAAACAGTAGCATCAGAATGTGTTAAGGATAAATCGTCGCATTGAAATGAACCATTTTGCGTAACAATGAGGTGATGTGTGGATTTATTCATTTGAACATTGTTAGTAGCAGTAACAGTTCCACATACCTTGAGTGTACCACCGGAATTTGTGAAATTTATAGACCCATTAAAAACTCCGGCAAGTGAATATATAGCTCCACCGGTAATCGTCAATGTACCACTGGTTTGGGTAACAATAATATCATCATCTTCACCGCAGGCCGGCTCAACGATAACTGATTTAAGGTCATCGCCTGATTTTTGGGAATCGAAGGTGTAGTTTACAGCGTTTCCTGAAACAGGAACTGTAACCGTTTGATTTCCTGTAAATGGTGATTCCATTTTAAGATAAAGCTGAGTAAGGTAGGAAGGGATCCGCATACTTGAGGCAAAAGAACTACCTGGTGCTGCATTGCCCGAAACCATCAATTTTCCGCCTGAAGCCGGGTCGGCATTAAAAACAGAAACCTTCGATTTTGCCTGGTAATCTTTTGCACCCGTAATACTGATGGTAACATCAATATCTTTGAATGTTTCCCAATTGAAATCATCAGAAATAACCAGGTCGTTCATCGAACCCGGTTGGTTAGAGTTGGGGTCATTAACATCTTTCTTGCAAGCAGTAAAAGCTAAAACAACAAAAAACATCATCAATAATAAATTTGTATTTTTCATTCTGGCCTCCAAATTTTTATGGATTTATAAATATTTTAATTTGAATGACAAAATTAAAACGCAACAGTTCAAAAAAAAAGCAGGAATTAGTATTCGGTGCAATTTTGGCATAAATTGTAGTAAAAATATCACTATTGACCGACAAAAACTCAATTTTCATCAGTTTGATTTTTATATTATTAACTGTCAGTAGTTTACAGAGCATTTATTTATTTTTTAAAAACCTACCCCCCCCCCTGCTAAAAGAGGGATAATTGAACAGCT
>CAJATL010000116.1 GCA_903944895.1 uncultured Bacteroidota bacterium | reverse complement strand
TGTTTTGCAAGATAACTGTAATCAGGATTGAGTTCCCATGTAAAAATATTTGCTGATTCATCGTAGGCGCTGTTTGTCCATTCTGAAACATTTCCAGACATATCATATAGGTTAAAACTATTAGCCGGATAATGTCCAACGATTACTGGTGTTGCGCCACCATCATCAACATAATTTCCGCGGTTTGGTTTGAAATTTGCTAAAAGACAACCTTTATCATTTTTGCTGTAAGGCCCACCCCATGGAAAAGGGTTTGCTGCTTCGCCACCGCGCGCAGCCCATTCCCATTCAGCTTCGGTAGGTAGTCTGAAATCGTTTAAACCAGGTTGTCCTTTGCTATCAAGAAAACCATTAAACAATGAAGTCCGCCATACGCAAAAAGCTCTTGCCTGATTCCAGTTTACCCCAACAACAGGATAGTGGTCATAGGTAGGATGCCAAAAATAGGTGCGTGCTAACGGTTCATTATAGGAATATGCATAATCATGAATCCAACATAGAGTATCAGGAAACACATTAATAGTTTCAGTTCTTAAATAATCTCTCCGGCCATTATCACCATATGGGCGATTAGCAAAACTGGCATCCTCGGGATTTCCTGGCTGTGAATAATCTTTGCGGGCCGCAGCTTGCAAGTCAATCCAAAAATACTGATACTTTAATTTCCGGGTGTCAATCTCCTTCTTTCTGAAATACCGTTCATTTTCAGGAAGAAACATTTCCTCAAGTGTTTGTGCATTTTCTTCGTTTTCCCAATCAATTTCAGTGGTCCAATTCAAGTAAGGAGGATCAAATAGTTCACCTGTTTCAGTGTTTTCTTCAATAAGAAATTCTTCCGGGTTGATTTCACCTAATAGAGTCCGGGCAACCGAATCACGCACCCAATAAACGAATTGACGATATTCGTTGTTGGTAATCTCAGTTTCATCCATATAAAATGACCCAACTGTTACTGTTTTAGGATTGTTCATTTGAGTGTAAGGAACATCTTGCTCCCCAACACCCATTGTAAACTGCCCTAATGGAACGAAGGTCATTCCGAAAGGATCGGGCTGATAGAACTTGGAGCGGTCACCAACTCCTATTAGTTCACCATTTCCTGTGTTACGACAACTGCTAATAATGGCTAATAAAAAAAGAAAGAAAAATAGTTTTTTCATATCAACTGCTGATTTTACAAACAGTTTAACGAGACACCTTTTCATTTATTATAATTATTGATTTTTGGTTGATCACTAATAAATCCTTTACTCATAAAGCTTTTCTTAAAAATTTGGTAGTTAACGATTCCGATTCAAAGAAAATCATTTCAATTATTCCTTATTTAAGGTCGTATTTTTGCATAGAAAAACACAAAAACAGCAGATTAAGCATTTAATTACCTTTTTGTTGTTTTTTTATTTAAAATAGGTGCCTTAAAACAAAATTTCAGATTTTGTTTACTCATAAAATATCATTTGTTTACAAAAATCTGGTGTTTCGGTAAACCTTTTTTATCTTGTTCACTTCGATTTTAAAGCAATAACCCACTCTGATTTCATGGCTTCCGTAAGAACCAATGGCAGAAGTATTAATATCATATGAGTAGCCAATGTTAAAGTTTTTGTATTCCATCCCTACAATGATCGCAATTGCATCCTGGTAACGATAAGTGACTCCTCCCCAAAATTGATTTTTAAACCGTAAAAGTGCTGATAAATCGTATTGAACTGAACTTCCATCGGTTTTTATCATCAACGAAGGGAGAATATCGATTTCTGGTGTGTTGGGTAAAGAAAATTCGTATCCACCAATCAGATTAATTTGTCTTTTCAATTTTGTGGAAGTTGCATCGGTTGCAGTTTCTGATTCAAGCAACTGAAGAACCGAAAGTCCCAGGTAATAATTATCAGGCACTCTGTAATATAATCCAATCCCTACATCAAAAATCATATCACTTTGTTCGGCCTCATTCAAAAGCGGATCATTCGTGGATGTCGGATTATATTCAGTAAAATCAATGGTTTTATTCAGTAAGCTAAGTTGAACTCCAATACCCAAATCCCCGGCTCCTAATGTTGTTTGGTAAGCATAAATCAGATTTAGGGTGATATTGTTTTGAAATGCAATTTTATCCTGAATAATTGTTGCCCCCAAACCACCACGTAACGCCCTGACTGGTGCATTTATCGAAACAACATAAGTTTCAGGAGCAACAATGCTTGAATTACCTTCGTCATCAGTTTCTTTAAAGCCAACCCATTGTTGCCGGATCAAACCACCTACACAAATCCCATTACCAGCACCGGCATAGCCGGGATTGTAGGCAATTTTATTAAACATGTATTGGGAATATTGTGGCAATTGCTGGGCAAAAGCAACTGAAAATAAAAAAACAAATGTCATCAAAAAAAAAGTCCTAATCATAGGAATGATTCTCAAAAATTAAAAGTACCACAAAGAAACGTTTTTTTTTAAAACAAATATTTCTTCAGTTCACCTAAAACGATTTCATTAGTTCAGGTTAACCTTAAAATCCTTTAATTAAAAGTACTTTGTAACGACGACGGCAACCAATTTGTTATTAAAACATGTTGCAATGGAAAATTTTAATTTGATTTCAACTTGATTATGCAATTATTATGGAATCAATTTCTAGGACAAAAAAAAATAATAACTGAAATTAGTTTCGTTATTATTAAATTTTTTCGAGAGTAAAAAAAGGAAAGCTACTTAAAAAGTCTGGGAGCGGGGGGATATTAGCTAAATCTGGAGTAAAAGTTTTTGATTTGTATCCCCCTGCTTTAGGTTAACTCCCAAACTACCCCTTAAAACCAATTATTAAAAAACAACCATGATTTAGTCACTGCAAACATACTACACTTATTAGATGCTAAACAAATTTCATTAAAAATATTTTTATCATAAATATTGCACAAAAAAAAAGACCTTAAGTTAACTACCTATAAAATTAAACATTTCTAATTGAATTTCAATGGCTTAACATTACCGAAATTAAACTGCACTTTAGTAATTTTTTTGGGGGAATTGCACAATTTAAGATAAAACAAACTCAAAACTCTGAAAAATACTTCATCAAACTCTCAGATCGATCCAAATTCATTTTGATTCTTAAACGTGCACGCGCTACCTCAATGCTTCGAATTGTTTGATGAGTAATACTTGAAATGTCCTTGGTAGAAAGATTCATTTTAAGAAATGCACATAGCCTTTTTTCGTTTCGTGTAAGATTAGGGAATTGTTTTACTATTTTATTATAGAAGGATTGATGGATCTGGCCAAAGGTAAGTTCGAGTTGTTGCCACAAATCATCATTAGTATGATTCATAAGTTCACTAATCACAAGCTTTATTTCTTTGTTTTTTTCTTTAGGATCAATCGATAGGATGATTTCCAGGCTAGAAATAACTTCTCTTACCAATGCATTGATTTCGATGAGTTTGGCTATTTTAAGATTAAGCTCCCTTGTTTTGGAGTCAAGATCCTTTTCGAGTTGTTCCTTTTCCTTTTGCAGCAAGGAATTTTCTAATCTTTCAGCTTTTTTCGCAATTGACAGGTCTTTAACATAAGTTCCAAACTGAATCGGTTTTCCATCCTCATTGAAGATTATCCAACCGGTTACAAACACCGGAATAATCTTCCTATCGGATCTGATAAATTCTAATTCAACCGGCGCAACATTTTCGACCTTTTTAATAGCATTATTAATTCGCTCTCGTTGCAATTTATGCCATTTTGCTGGTGTAAGGCGGAAATAATTCAATGCTTTCATTTCTTCCGCTGAGTATCCAAGCAAGGTTTCAATGGCATTATTAGTTGACAAAATTTCTCCATTGAGGGTACTTAAAATTATTCCATCAGGAGCTGTTTCAAATAACATTCTGAACATTTTCTCACTTCGCAGCAGTTCTTCCTCAGCATGTTTACGTTCACTGATGTCGATTGAAAAACCAATGATACCAATAATTTCTCCATCGCTATTCCGGTAAGGAATTTTATCGGTAAGAATCCAGCGATGTTTATCAGAAATTAAAGGTTCGATAATATTTCTTTTGGCATAACCTGATTCGATTACCTCAAGATCATCCTTCCAGTCCTCTGCAGCAGAAACACTATTCTGGGTCAATTCGAACATGCTTTTATTAACAATGTTTTCGTTTTTAAACCCGGTTTGTTCTTCAAAAGCTTTATTAACCCAACAAAAACGATTTTCCTTATCTTTAATGAAAATCATGGCAGGTACCGAATCAACGATCAGAAGATTTTTCTGAAATTCGTTTTTCAATCCTTTTTCGATTAGCTTTTGATTAGAGATATCATGCAGAAAACTGATAAAACATCTCTTCCCATCATAAAATGACTGGTGGGTATTTACGATGATTTCGGTTACTTTACTATTTTTTTTATCAAGTGTCAGTTCCATACCGGAAGCACCATTTGTTAAAACGGTTTTAATCTGGTTTTTCCATTTAGAATCATGTTTGCCGAATATCTTGCTGATAATTAAATCACGATTGGTATCTGACGGTTCAAAACCAAAAAAATGATACACTTTTTCATTACAAAAAATTAACTTACCGTCCAAATCAGTGATCAAAACAGCATATGAAGCCTTTTGAAGTAAATGATGAAACTCAACCTGATTCTGTGTTAATTTCCTTAATAAATTTTCCAGTTGATCGACTTTAGTTTCTGGCTTCTGATCATTTTGCATAATTATAAAATTGAAATTTTGTTGCAAAGTAATAAAAAAACCATCCGCAAATCGGGATGGTTTTAAAATATTTTTTAGGAAGGACTAAAGGCTATTTAAAAAAATACCGCATGATATCATTTCCATTTGCAAAAATCAGCAACGCGAAAAGTATTACCATACCTACTATTTGTGAATACTCAAGAAATTTATCGCTGGGTTTTCGCCGGGCAATAATTTCGTAAAGAAGAAACATCACATGCCCTCCATCAAGTGCCGGTATTGGCAAAATATTTAAAATTGCCAGCATAATTGATAAAAAGGCTGTCAGACCCCAAAATGCCTGCCAGTCCCATTCTGATGGGAAAATGCTTCCAATTGTTATGAAACCGCCAACTGATTCATAGGCTTTTACTTCTGAAGAAAAAAGCAATTTTAACTGCTTCAGATAATTGGCTACACCTTTGTAAGTTTTTACTGTTCCGGCGGGAATAGCCTCAAAAAAGGAATAGTTCTTTTCTTTAAGATTAAAAAAATCTGTTGGATTTTCTGCAAAAACTCCAATTAAACCTTCTGGTGAAACATTGACATTTTTCTCCAAAGTATCGCCTTCTCTAATAACTTTAATTAATGCTTCCTTGCCTTTCCTGCTTTTTATCTTATCTCTGAATTCATCAAAATACAAGGCTTCTTCTCCGTCAATCCCGATAATTCTGTCTTTCTCCTTTAATCCGGCTGCCAGGGCAGGGGAATCTTTTGAAAATCCTCCTACAAAAAATGGTATTCTGATGCCGATAAATTCAGGATTACGGTGATGGACCAATTTATTAAGAAATCCTTTTGGAATTTCGATAGTTACATTTTTACCATCCCGAACAACCTGAATGGTTTTAACTTCCTCAATAATTATTTCGGCAGGAATTTTATGGAATTCTTCAACCGACCTTTGATCGACTGAGAGAATTTTATCGCCATTGCGCAATCCCATTTCATAAGCTAGCGAATCAACCGTAATCCCATATTTTACTTCAGATGTAGGGATGTATTGTTCGCCCCAGAATGAGAGCATAAAAATGTAAATAAAAACAGCAAGCAGAATATTTACAAATACACCTCCAAGCATAACAATAAGCCTTTGCCAGGCTGGTTTTGAACGAAATTCCCATGGCTGAGGTGGTTGTTTCATTTGCTCTTTATCCATGGATTCATCAATCATACCCGAAATTTTAACATACCCTCCCAAAGGCAGCCATCCCAATCCATATTCGGTTTCTTTGTAGTTAAATTTAAAGATCGAAAACCAGGGATTAAAAAAAAGGTAGAACTTCTCGACCCGTGTTTTGAAAATTTTTGCCGTAATAAAGTGGCCAAATTCATGGAAAATGACCAAAATCGACAAGCTCAGTAATAATTGAAGAATCTTAATTAATATGTCCATTACGATTTTTAAATTTATAATAAATTATGCCAGCTCATGTATTAAACTTCGGGCAAATTTCTTTGTTTCGGTGTTGGTTAACAAATAATCCTCAAAGGAGGGATGCAAACAAAAACCAATTGAATCCATTGATTGTTCAATAATTTCAGGTATTTGAACAAATTTAATCTTATCATCCAAAAAGGCTTCAACTGCAATTTCGTTGGCTGCATTTAAAATACAAGGCACATTACCCCCTCTTTTCATAGCCTGAAAAGCGAGTGCAAGATTACTAAAATTCCCGCAATCCGGCTTCGAAAAAGTAAGTGTTGGATAGTCAAGGAAACTGAACCGCTTGAAATCTGAGCTGATTCGCTGAGGAAATGATAAAGCATATTGAATAGGTACACGCATGTCGGGCATGCCCATTTGCGCTTTCATCGAACCATCAATAAATTGGACGATTGAATGAATAACCGATTGAGGATGAACAATTACATCAATCT
>CAJATL010000115.1 GCA_903944895.1 uncultured Bacteroidota bacterium | reverse complement strand
GCAAAATCAAACGGAGTAACGGCAGGTGGTTCAAAAAACTAATCCCATTTGTGAACTCTTTGATTTCCGGGAAAAAGAAGAAATTTTTTCCCGGAAATCAAAAACTAAAACAACTCAAATTCATTAATTAACCACATTACTGCAAAATGCTATGCTTTTTCAGGCACCTTTTTCGCCTACAAAAAAGTCAGATTTATACTGAAAAAGCACATTAAAGGTGGTCAAACTTCCATAAATCCGGGTTATGTATTGTTGCAGGTTTACCTTTTCTTCATCCGGAAGGTCGCTGCTGTTAATTCGCTGTTCCATCACTCTGACGCGGTCTCTAACCATCACAATCTTATGAAAAAAAGCATCAATCGGAATCTCTTTTGAGGCCAGATCTGATCTTCCCGGCTCAAGTATCATTTTACCACCAATCCATTTATCGCCTATCTGAACGGTTTCCTGGATATCAGAGAATTTTCTTAAAACCTTTACAACCATATTTTCTACCTGCTCGTAACTTACCAAATCCCTGTCGGGTTCCATTGCATCAATAATCTCAAGGCCTGCAAAGGATTTTAAAATTTTCCTCCATCCCATTTCAACAAACACTATTTCAAAAGTATCGGATGTAACCTGAATAATAACGCCAACTCCAAAATCAGGATGTTTCACCCTCGAACCAATTCCGATTTCACTTAATTCCATATTTTAACAAGATTTTAACTTATAATTATCAACAAAAACACTTTTTAAAGGTCACCGGAATGATCAATTTGATTAATTTTGCGACCTCCAGCAAGAAGCAAAAGTAACATTGAATTTATTAATAAATCAAATTAAATAAAACAGAGAGAAATTATGATTAAAAAATTATTTGCCATGTCAGTGATTGCTTTGGTTTTAGCAGCCTGTGGCAGCAATGTTAAAAGCACAGCGGAAGTAGTTAAAGTTACAGTGAATGACTTTACAACAAATCCGGATCTTTATGCCGATAAGGAAATTGAAATTACAGGAACTGCTACACATGTCTGTAAAGAAGGTGGAAAAAGATTGTTTATCATCGGCACTGACCCTGAACAAAGGGTAAAAATCGAAACAGGTGAAAAACTATCCAGTTTCCCTGTCGAACTTGAAGGCAGCGATGTTGTTGTAACCGGTGTGGTAAGTAAATTAATTGTCGACGAAACTTATCTTACAAACTGGGAAAACGAAATTAAGGCCAATAATCCAGGATCTGATTTCAAAATTCATGAAGGACAAGTTGGACATGAAGCCAAAGAAGGAGATCCAAGTGCTGAATTAGAGCAGGTTAATAACCTAAGGGCACAAATTGCTGAAAGTGGTGAGGATCATTTGGTCTTCTACACCATTATTGCCAGCAAATACGAAGAAAAGAAGTAATAGAATTTATAAATTGAATTTAAGGTCAAGAAAAATATTCTTGGCCTTTTTTATTAACAAAAAAAATAACATGATTAAAATTAACTGGAGAAAATACAACCGGGCAACCCATCGCGACCTTGGCTATTTCTTTTTCGCAATGAGCGTTATTTATGGCTTATCAGGAGTTGCAATTAACCATTTGAACGACTGGAATCCAAATTATGTAGTCACCAATATAGCTGTTGAACTCGGGCATCCGATTGCAACCGATATTAACAAACAAGGTGTACTCGAAATTTTGGACCAGTATGGTGAAAAAGACAATTATAAAAAGTATTACTTCCCCAATACCGAAACCCTTAAAGTTTTTCTGGATGGGGGTAGCGTACTTATTAATATGACTACCGGAAGTGGCAATATCGAAAAATTAAAGCGTCGCCCGATCTTACATGCCATGAATTACCTTCATTATAACCCCGGAAAATGGTGGGTCTGGTTTTCTGATCTGTACGCGGTTAGCCTGATAATCCTTGCCATAAGTGGCTTGTTTATCCTGAAAGGTAAAAATGGAATTACCCGACGCGGTGCATGGCTTTCAATCGCCGGAATAATTATTCCAATCCTGTTTCTGCTCATCTATCATAACTAAGATATTGATTTCCAGTTAATTTTATCTGAAAATTTAGGGTATCCTAAATGTAGAGCACTATTCCAGATTTTGGAACGATTTTGTTAAATATGAAATCGACAACTAATTGTTTTTAAATACTTTAAATACCAATTTAGCACAAGGTATGATTGTTGAACTTATGTTTAAAGCAAAAAAGATTTACTTTAATTTAACAAAAAAACAATGAAAAAGATTTCCACTTTACTAATTGCAGGTTTAATGGTGTTTGTTTTAGGATGTAAAAAAGACATCTCCAAAAACGATCCTATTGATCCCGAAAATCCTGCAGCATGGCAGCAAAACATTAGTCCCACCTTCGATTGGAACATGTGGAAAGATGTAAATGTCCTGCTAACAAACACCCAAAACAAGATTATTACTGTTACAACAGTTGATGGCGAAGGTCAATATGCAAAGATGATGGGTATAAAAGACAGCTACCAACTGACGCTCAGAATCCCAAAAATCACCGAACAAATTTCCATAAACGGGAATGTTGTAACTATCCAGAATGGTGCAGTAGTATTTGCACTTCCGGCAGATTACAAATCGGTGGCAACAGCCCAATGGGCACTTGATTTTGATCGTAATACCAGCGATTACATTACTGCCGGTGACCCGGGAATAGATGCCTACCCTTTTACTATGGAAGCATGGTTCAAAACAAGTGGTGGCAGCAACATGGCAATTATGGGTTATTGTAGTTCAACAAATGATGAATATCAGTTTGGTGTTTATGTTGATGGAACCGATGGTAAACTAAGTATCAGGTCGAAAAAAGGACTGGTTAGTGAAGAAGAAAAAGGAAGTACAGTTGTTACTGATAATCACTGGCACCACGTTGCTGTAGTGTTTGCTTCGGCAACCACATCACGTCTTTACGTTGACGCAACGCTGGAAGCAACTGAGACATCAGTATCACCACTTTTGCCAACAGAAGCAGATTTATTTACAATTGGACGTTGGGGTGATTTGAATCCAGATTCTTATTTTGATGGCATCATTGACGAAGTCAGGATTTGGACCACAGCAAGATCAGCAGTACAAATCAGCACTAATAGCACTAAATCTATTTCAAATCCATACACCGGAATGGCTGGATACTGGCCAATGGAAGAAGGTTCAGGAGTTACCACAGCAAACTTAAAGGGTGGTACAGCCGACTTAACTGCACCGGATTGGATTGGAAATATTGATACAGATGAAGACGGGGTTGCGAATATCAACGACGAATACCCACATGATCCGCTCCGCGCTTTTAATAATTACTGGCCTGCTTCTGCCGGAACACTTGCTTTTGAAGATCTATGGCCTTCGATGGGCGACTATGACATGAATGATGCTGTTATCGGATATAGATTTAACCGCGTTACCAATTCTTCAAACAATCTTGTTGAAGGTATCGGAACTTTAACCCTCAAAGCTAACGGAGCCTCACTTGACGCTGGTTTTGGTTTT
>CAJATL010000114.1 GCA_903944895.1 uncultured Bacteroidota bacterium | reverse complement strand
GTGCCTTAGTGGTAATAGTATTCCTTGCTCTGGTTTGCCAATGGGGTGTTTTGTTCCCTGAAAGGCTTTTTTCCTGAAAGGAAAAACGTAGGCTCTTATTTTGGAAATTGATGTTTTTTTTGGCAGAAATTACAAAAGTCATCCCCCCGATAGCAATCGGGACTATCGGGACAAATGACAAATTAAATTTCGGAAAAATTTGAGTTTTGAATTTTGAATTTTGTTTTTTCTGGTTTATCCAGGTTAGGATTAAATCACAGAAAGAAATGAAATAAATTTGTACTGATCATTTGGTTTTAATAAAAAATGTATCTTTAACTTTCATATTAGTCCACCCATTGTATAGCATTGAAATGAAGTATTTTACATTCTATATATGTTCTTTTTTGAATTCACCTTTTCATTTTACAAAAAAAATCCAATCACAATGGAAACAAGAAGGTCTGTTTTGATGCCATTATTGGCTTTTGCCCTATGGCTGCTGGCAACCTGTCCTGCAATTTCGCAGGAAATTCACAACCCAAAATCCCTGAAATCGTTTAGGGATAAAACCGAAAAGCATATCAACCAAAAACTTGACATGAAAACCCTCAGGGAAAATCGTCCTGATCTAAAAAATCCTGTAAATTGGAGTAAAATTGGAATTGGCAACAAGTCAGTTTTAAAGCAAAACGAGTTATGGGGTACGGATGGCCTTGCCTTTCACCCAGATACAATAATTTCATTTGCCGATACTTACGGAAATTTCAAAGAGATTTTATTATATGACGACAACCAAAACTTAGTAAGCGAGACGATTTTCGACTGGCAAAATAATGGTTGGGTTAATTTGGAGCGGTATTCCGGCACATACGATGTCAATGGAAATCTGCTAACAGTTCTCGGGCAGGTGTGGGTTAACAACGCCTGGCTTAATAACGAATTAAATACCTTCACTTATGATGCCAGCGGAAATGGATTAACTGATCTTTACCAGTATTGGGAAGGAGGAAATTGGGTTAATTCCGAACTTACCACTAATACTTTTGATGGAAACGGGAATCAGTTAACCCGGTTATCTCAACTTTGGGATACCGGTGCCTGGCTAAATTCATCATTTAGCACTATGACTTATGATGGAAATGGGAACCTGTTGACCCTTTTATGGCAATACTGGGAAAATGAAGCCTGGCTAAACAGCTATCTTTGGACCAAAACCTACACAACCAATGGACAGCTTTTAACAAATACAATGGTAGGCTGGGAGGGCACTGGCTGGGGAATGTTAATGTACCGTGACACCTTCACTTATGATGAAGCTGGTAACATGTTAACATACACAAATGAAAGCGGTGATACCGGTACCTGGACAAATTACTATATGGAAACCTACACTTATGACGAACTTGGAAACTGGCTTACTTTTTTGGTGCAATTCTGGAGCGGGGCATGGGATAACACTGATTTCGTTACACGAACTTTTGATGCAAACAGCAAAGTTCTTACCAACCTTTACCAATATTGGGAAGGGGCCTGGACAAACGCAAGCCTTGGGATTTTTACCTATGATATTGAAGGAAACCAGTTAAACGCACTTTATCAATTATGGGATGGTGCCGCATGGGCAAACAATATGAAAGTTGATTACGAATACCAGGCTGGTTTAGTCATTGGTAATGCTTTTATGTGGGATGGTTCCGGTTGGGTAATAGGTGAATGGTTTGTAGAACTGGGCATCAATGACAGCGGTAATTACTTTCTACTATTTGGAAACATGGCTTCAAATGCTCAGGCATATTATTCTTCTTATCCTTTAGAAATCAATGATCCAACAGTTTGCAAGCCTTCATTGATGGCCATTTATCCCAATCCTGCCTACGGAAATCTGACCATAAGCACTGAAATTCTTCAACCATCAGGGGCAACAATAAGTCTTTTCGATTTATCCGGCAGGCTGGTTAATGTGGTTTATGAAGGGATCATTCAGCCCGGAAATCAACCCTTAACCTATAATACTTCTGGCCTTACTCCAGGAATTTACATCCTTGAGTTAAAATCAGGAAGCATTTCGGAGCGGCAAAAGTTAACCATCGTTAAGTAATCCAATCACAAATTTTAAACACGGAGACACGAAGGCCACAGAGAACCACAGAGAAAAACTATAAAACTCAGTACTCTCCGTGTCTCCGTGGTAATTTTTAATAAGCTTTCTTTTCAATCTTTAACCTAATAAATATTTTTTATGAAAAAGTTTACAATTCTCTTTTCAGCTTGCTTCCTTCTTTCAATACCGGCAGTCTTTTCACAAAGGCCGGTTATTGCTTTAACGTTTACCGCGGAATACAACAACCTTCATGTTCCGCTGGACAGCATTCTCATCCAAAATCTTACGCAGCCGGGCGATACCATGCTTTTTGCACCCGACACCGTGTTGTCTCTGGATTATGTCAGCGGTGTGCCGGATTACCCGGAAACTGCAAAAAGTTCGTTTTCGGTTTCACCAAATTATCCCAACCCATCGGTTGATGGAAAAACCTCCATTGATGTTTTTATCCCCGCAAGGGAAATAGTTACAATGCGGGTTTTTGATATCATCGGAAATGAAGTTGCCTTTTATGAAAATACGCTGGATGCCGGAAATCATCATTTTACTTTCCTTGCCGGGAAAGAAAAGTATTATGTGCTTTCGGTATATTGTGGTAACGAAATCCGTTCGGTTAAGATGATTAATTCGGGCAACAGCAACCAAATGCAGGGAACATTGATTTATCAGGGAAGTACCGAAACGGAACCACCGATGAAATCACAGGAAGCTATCACCGGCTTTGATTTTTCATTGGGCGATGAGCTTCAATACACTGCTTTTGCTTCCGGATATCAGGCAAGCATCATTGTTGACATTCCTGAGTCCAACAAAACCTATGTTTTTGAAATGGTATCATCCGTCTTTACCTGTGGCTCTTCCTTTACCATAAACCATGTAACCGGCGATGTTGCCCCTGTAAACAAAACAGTTACCTATGGCACGGTTACCAATATTCCCGGAGAAGAAACAAAATGCTGGATTACCAGCAATCTTGGCGCCGACCACCAGGCAACTGCCGTTAACGATGCCACCGAACCATCAGCAGGCTGGTACTGGCAGTTTAACCGAAAGCAAGGTTTTAAACATACCGGTACAGTCAGAACACCCAACACCCCCTGGATAACCACCATAAGTGAAAATTCTGACTGGCTGCCAGCCAACGACCCATGTACCCTTGAGCTGGGCGCCGGCTGGCGTCTTCCAACCTCTACCGAATGGACTAACGTGGATGTCAGTGGAAACTGGACAAACTGGAACGGCCCATGGGACTCTGGTTTAAAGCTCCATGCCGCCGGACAGTTGATCCCTGCTTCAGGTGCACTGAACCTTCGCGGCGTACATGGACGTTACAGGAGCGGTACGCAGAGCACTGCCGATTGGGGATGGAACCTGATCTTCGGCGATACCTGGTGCTTCATTTACGACGACGACAAGGAGGGTGGCAACACTGCCCGCTGCCTTAGAGAAACAGGTACAGCTTCACTTCCCACTGTCAATACTGCCGCAATTACCGATATTACCCAAACCACTGCAACAGGTGGTGGCGAAGTTACCGATGATGGAGGCTCCGAAGTAACAGCAAGGGGCGTTTGCTGGAGTACATCACAAAATCCTACCATCGCCGACAGCCATACTTCTGATGGAACCGGAACCGGAGTTTTTGTAAGCAACCTTACTAATTTAACGCCAAACACACCTTATTTTGTAAGGGCTTATGCCACCAACAGCGTGGGAACTGCCTATGGCAATGATGTGAATTTTGTTACAACCAGCAGTCTTTTTACCTGCGGCGATATTGTAACTTATGAAGGCCAGAATTATAATACCATCGTAATGGGAACACAATGTTGGTTCCTCGAAAATCTGAATGTCGGGACAATGGTCACTCAAAACCAAACCAACAATGGTGTGATCGAAAAATACTGTTATAATGACGATCCGGCAAATTGTGAAATTTACGGTGGATTGTACGACTGGGGAGAAGTGATGCAATATTCCACCCAGCCTGGAATACAAGCCATTTGCCCAACCGGCTGGCATATTCCGACGAATGAAGAATTTACAACCTTCACCGATTACATAAGCAGCCAACCCGCTTACTTTTGCGATAACTCAGGGTTTAACAATGCCAAAGCGATTGCAACAAATACGGGATGGGATTCAAGTTCAGAATATTGTGCTGTTGGCAATGACCAGTCCTCCAACAATGCATCGGGATTTTCGGGGATGCCTGTTGGCATGCGCATGGATAATGGGTCAGGATTTAGTGGTGTAGGAAATACAACAGCATGGTATTCCTCAACAGAATCCTCCTCCTTTGCATCATTCGGCCGGATGATTGCCGCTGACTATTGGTTTATCCTTTCATCAATGATGAGTAAGAGTTATGGTTTGAGTGTGCGGTGTCTTAAAAATGAAACTTCTGCAAACATTCCAACGGTAACCACCTCCGGAATTACCGATATTACCCAAGCAACAGCAACCGGCGGGGGCGAAGTTACCGATGATGGCGGCGCTGATATTATTGCAAGAGGTGTTTGCTGGAGCACTTCCCAAAATCCAACCATTACCGACAGCCATACTTCAGATGGAACCGGAATTGGAACCTTCGTAAGTAATCTCACCGAGTTAACGCCAAACACACCTTATTTCGCAAGGGCTTATGCCACCAACAGTGTGGGCACTGCTTATGGAAATGAGGTGAACTTTACAACGCTTTCTGCCGGATTTGTCTGCGGTTCTACCTTCACCATAAACCATATAACCGGTGAAGTAGCTCCTGTTAATAAAACAGTCACTTATGGCACTGTTACAAATATTCCGGGTGAACCCTCAAAATGCTGGATCACCAGCAACCTCGGTTCCGACCACCAGGCAACAGCTAAAGATGATGCCACCGAAGCCTCGGCAGGCTGGTACTGGCAGTTTAACCGCAAACAGGGGTACAAGCATACAGGAACAGTTCGGACGCCCAATACCACCTGGATAACCTCCATCAATGAAAATTCTGATTGGCTTGTTGCCAACGATCCCTGCACCATTGAACTTGGAAGTGGCTGGCGAATTCCAACCCATACCGAATGGACCAATGTGCATGCAAGTGGAAACTGGACCAACTGGAACGGACCCTGGAACTCTGGTTTAAAAATGCATGCTGCCGGGGTCCTTAGCCACCAAGATGGTTCAGTTTACGGACGCGGCTCATTTGGCAACTACTGGAGCAGTACGCAGTGCGACTATCCCGAAGGGGGCTGGGAGCTGTTGTTCTACAGTGTAGGAAGCGAAATTAGAGATCAGGGCAAGGCAAACGCCGAATCCATCCGCTGCATCAGTGAAGCAAGTGCCTCAACAATGCCTACAGTCTCAACATCTCAGGTAATCGATATCACACAAACAACAGCAACCAGTGGCGGCAATGTAACCGCAGATGGCGGTGCACTTGTAACTGATAGAGGTGTTTGCTGGAGTACAACTCAAAATCCTACCATTACCGACAGCCATACTTCGGATGGAACCGGAACCGGTGCATTTGTAAGCAACCTTACTAATTTAACACCAAACACACCTTATTTTGTAAGGGCTTATGCCACCAACAGTGTGGGAACAGCTTATGGAAATGAAGAAAGTTTTACAACACTTCCTGCCGGATTTGTCTGCGGTTCTACCCTGACCATAAACCATGTAACCGGTGAAATTGCCCCTGTAAATAAAACTGTTACTTACGGAACGGTTACAAATATTCCGGGTGAAACTTCAAAATGCTGGATTACCAGCAACCTCGGTGCCGACCACCAGGCAACCGCAAAAGATGATGATACCGAAGCCTCGGCAGGATGGTACTGGCAGTTTAACCGCAAACAGGGGTACAAGCATGATGGTGTAACACTTACACCCAATACCACCTGGATAACCTCCATCAACGAAAATTTGAATTGGACTGCTGCCAACGATCCATGCACGATTGAGCTTGGCACTGGCTGGCGTATTCCAATCAAAACCGAGTGGACCAATGTGGATGCAAGCGGAGGTTGGACTGATTGGAACGGCCCCTGGAACTCTTCTTTAAAAATGCATGCTGCCGGGTGCCTGTCTGGCAGCGATGGCTCACTGTTCGGTCGCGGCGCTATCGGCTATTACTGGAGTAGTGTTCAGGACGGTACCACAGCTGGCTGGCATCTGGTCTTTACTTCGACAGAGAGCAGTATTAATGCCTGGCCTCTCAAGTCGAACGGCTTCCCGCTGCGCTGCATTAAACAGTAAAATTTATTTCCTGCCAGGCTTGTCTGCTGTTTTCCTGCTGGCAAGTCAGGCAGATTTTTATTTCAAGATATTCAAACAAAATTCACGAAATTTTAACTGTATGAAAAAGTTTACCATTCTCTTTTTAACTTCTTTCCTTCTTTCAATCCCTGCAGTCTTTTCACAAAGGCCGGTGATAGCGTTAACCTTTACCGCGGAATACAACAACCTGCACGTTCCGCTGGACAGCATTCTCATTCAAAACCTAACACAGCCCGGTGATACCACGCTTTTTGCGCCCGACACCGTGTTGTTGCTGGATTATGTTAGTGGCATTCCGGATAACAGTGGAACGGCCAAAAGTTCGTTTTCGGTGTCACCGAATTATCCAAATCCCTCTGTGGATGGAAAAACTTCAATCGATGCTTTTATCCCCGAAAGGGAAATAGTTGCAATGCGGGTTTTTGATATCCTCGGAAATGAAGTTGCCCATTATGAAAATACGTTGGATGCAGGAAATCATCACTTTACTTTCCTTGCCGGGAAAGAAAAGTACTATGTGCTTTCGGTAAATTGCGGCAATGAAAACCGTTCGATTAAGATGATAAATTCTGGCAACAGCAACCAGATGCAGGGGATGCTGATTTATCAGGGAAGTACCGAATCGGAACCACCGATAAAATCTCAGGAAGCCATCACCGGTTTTGACTTTTCGTTAGGCGACCAGCTTCAATTTACGGCTTATGCTGACGGCTACCTGGAAGGCGTCATTGTTGACATTCCTGAATCCAATAAAACCTACACTTTTGAAATGGTATCATCCGTTTTTACCTGCGGTAATTCCATCACCATAAACCATATAACCGGTGAAGTAGCCCCGGTTGATAAAACCGTTACTTACGGCACAGTAACAAATATCCCCGGAGAACCTACTAAATGCTGGATTACCAGCAATCTTGGTGCCGACCACCAGGCAACAGCGAAAAACGATGCCACCGAACCTTCGGCAGGCTGGTACTGGCAGTTTAACCGAAAACAAGGGTACAAGCATACTGGTTCAGTCAGAACACCAAATACTACCTGGATATACCCAATAAATGAAGACTTTGACTGGCAGGCTGCCAACGACCCGTGCGCCCTTGAACTTGGCGCTGGCTGGCGGATTCCAACCCGTCTTGAATGGACCAATGTGGATGCAATCGGAAACTGGACCGATTGGAACGGACCTTGGAATTCTGCATTAAAAATGCATGGTGCCGGAGCGCTCAACCAAGGCGATGGTTCGCTGTCTGATCGTGGTTCAAGCGGCGTCTATTGGTGTAGTACGCAGAACCCTACCATAGCCGCTTATTACCTGCACTTCGGAAATACATACAGCGATGTCCCCGGTAATATCGGCAAAGCGAACGGCACACCCCTACGCTGCCTCAGAGAACCAGGTAATGCAACACTCCCCACTGTCACTACTGCCGGAATATCCGGCATCACCCCATCATCAGCTACAGGTGGTGGCGAAGTTACCAATGATGGTGGTGCCAGCGTAACTGCAAGAGGCGTTTGCTGGAGTACGTTGCCAAATCCTACAACTGCTGACAGTTTCACTTTTGATGGTACCGGAACCGGCGCTTTTGTAAGCAATCTCACCGATCTTATACCAGGCACGCCTTATTTTGTAAGAAGTTATGCAACCAATTTCATTGGAACGGCTTATGGAAATGAGGTGACTTTTACCACCCTGCCATTCTCATTTACCTGTGGTACCCCGATCATCATTAACCATGTGGCAGGAGCTGTGGCGCCAGTTGATAAAACGGTTACCTACGGCACGGTTACCAACATTCCGGGCGAACCATCAAAATGCTGGATTACCAGCAACCTTGGCGCTGACCACCAGGCAACAGCGGTCAGCGATGCCACCGAGCCGTCGGCAGGCTGGTACTGGCAGTTTAACCGGAAACAAGGTTATAAGCATACAGGTACAGTCAGAACACCCAATACCCCGTGGATATCCTCGATAGATGAAGATCTTGACTGGCAGACTGCCAACGACCCCTGTACCCTGGAACTTGGGAGTGGCTGGCGTATTCCAACCAATACAGAATGGACCAATGTGAATGTTTCCGGAAACTGGACAAACTGGAACGGCCCATGGAACTCTGCATTAAAAATGCATGCTGCCGGATCCCTGTACGTCCCCAATGGTTCGCTGGTCAACCGGGGCTCCATAGGACTTTACTGGAGCAGTACACAGTCCTTTACAACTGACGGCTATAGGTTGTACTTCAGCAGTGCAGAAATCCATATAGGCGGTGACGACAAACCAGCCGGCTTGTCCATCCGATGCCTCGCATACGCAAGTGCATCAACAATTCCTACTGTATCCACATCTCCAGTAATTGATATCACACAAACAACTGCAACCAGCGGCGGCGAAGTAACCGATGATGGTGGCGCCGATGTAACTGCCCGAGGCGTTTGCTGGAGCACTTCTCAAAATCCTACCATTGCCGACGGCCATACTTCGGATGGAACAGGAACGGGCACATTTGTAAGCAATTTAACCGGGTTAACACTCAATACACTGTATTTTGTTAGGGCTTATGCTACCAACAGCATGGGTACGGCTTATGGAAATGAAGTGAACTTTACAACACTTTCTGCTGCATTTACCTGTGGTTCTGCCATCACCATAAACCATGTAACCGGTGAAGTAGCTCCTGTTAATAAAACAGTAATTTACGGCACCGTTACCAATATCCCCGGTGAACCTTCAAAATGCTGGATTACCAGCAACCTTGGAGCCGACCACCAGGCAACTGCTGTGAGCGATGCCACCGAACCCTCGGCAGGCTGGTACTGGCAGTTTAACCGGAAACAGGGCTACAAGCATACCGGTACAGTCAGAACACCTAATACCACCTGGATAAGCAGCATGAGCGAAAACTCAGATTGGATAGCAGCCAACGACCCGTGTGCCCTTGAGCTTGGCGCTGGCTGGCGTATTCCAACCTATCTTGAATGGACCAATGTGCATACAATTGGAAACTGGACAAACTGGAACGGACCGTGGAACTCTGGTTTAAAATTGCATGCTGCCGGGTACCTGATCTATGGCGATGGTTCACTGTTCGAGCGCGGCTCGGGCAGCACCTACTGGAGTAGTACACAGTACGATGCCGCTTACGGCTGGTACCTGTTCTTTGGCAGTAGCAACATCGGCGTGACCAACTACCGCAAGGCGAACGGCTTTTCTGCCCGCTGCATCAAAGAGTAACAATTTTATAACCTGCCTGGCTTATCTGAAAATAAAATTTAGAATGGCCAGGCAGGTTTTTTATTTTAAGATTCGGCCTGATTCTATAGTCAGAATATAAATGATGCATCCATGCCGCAGCTACGGAACTGGAGTAATTTCGACAATAAAATTTTGGTTCCTGTCGCTTTTTATTAAGTTTGCTAAAAAAATGGTTCGGTTGTCATTTAAATTCAAGTTTTAATAATCATCAAATAATTTGTGTTTTATGAAAAAATCTATACTAATTTGTGTTTTGGTTTCGATAAGTATAATTTCCTTGTCCCAAACCCCGCAGGCCATTAAGTACCAAACGGTGGCCCGCAACAATGCCGGAGAAATTCTGGCAAGTCAGAACATCTCATTCCGGATGACCATCCTGCAAGGTGAGTTACCCGGAACTGTTGTTTACGCCGAAACGCATACTACAACAACAAACGCCACCGGGCTTGCAACCCTCGAAATTGGCAAAGGAACAGTAGTTTCCGGTAATTTTTCAGCAATAAACTGGGGTACAACTCCTGTTTTCCTGAAAACCGAAATTGACCCTGCCGGTGGC
The DNA here is from genome assembly GCA_903944895.1 of uncultured Bacteroidota bacterium. Classification (GTDB taxonomy): domain Bacteria; phylum Bacteroidota; class Bacteroidia; order Bacteroidales; family 4484-276; genus CAJATL01. Next base: position 36,740 of record CAJATL010000114.1, on the reverse strand, counting down.
TCCGCCTTTGTTGAAATGGGGACTTCGGAATTGCTTTCCGTACCCTACGCCCTTTATGCCAAAACCGCCGGAAACGGTTTTAGCGGAAATTACAATGACCTTATCAATAAGCCCGCACTTTGGGATAGCACCTGGCTTACCATTAAAAATAAACCAACTACCGTTTCAGGATATGGAATTACCGATGCCATGACTACCGCTCATCCCGCCAATGGAATTACTCCTTTTAACATTGCCAACTGGAATACCGCCTTTGGCTGGGGGAACCACTCAGCTGTGGGTTATCTGACGAGTTTTACCGAAACCGATCCCATCTGGAATGCCGCAAGCGTAAATTATTACACCAAAACCAACATGCAAACCAGCGGTGCAGCAGTCATGCATTTTAATAATCTTACCAACAAACCTAACACTGTTGCAGGTTACGGAATTTCTGATGCAATGACCACCACTCACGCCGCAAATGGAATTACCGTTGGTAATATCGCCAACTGGAACACCGCTTTTGATTGGGGAAACCACGCAACGATGGGTTATCTGACAAGTTTTACCGAAGTTGACCCTATCTGGAATGCCGCAAGTGGAGATTATTACACCAAAATCAACCTGCAAACCAGCGGTGCCGCAGCGGTGCATTTTAATAATCTTACCAACAAGCCCACCACCGTTGCTGGTTACGGAATTACAAATGCCATGACAACCGCTCACCCTGCAAATGGAATTACTTCCGGTAATATTTCAACCTGGAATACCGCCTTTGGCTGGGGAAACCACGCTACGGCCGGTTATCTGACAAGTTTTACCGAAACAGATCCTATTTTTACAGTTCATCCTGCCAAAGGAATAACCGCCGGTATTATTTCAAACTGGAACGCAGCCTTTGGCTGGGGAAACCACGCAATGGCGGGTTATCTGACAAGTTTTACGGAGACTGATCCCGTTTTTGCAGCTCATCCTGCCAAAGGAATAACTGCCGGTAATATTTCAAACTGGAATACCGCTTTTGGCTGGGGAAACCACGCAACGGCTGGTTATCTGACGAGTTTTACCGAAACAGATCCCATTTTTGCAGTTCATCCTGCCAAAGGAATAACCGCCGGTAATATTTCAAATTGGAATACCGCTTTTGGCTGGGGAAACCACGCAACGGCGGGTTATCTGACAAGTTTTACCGAAACAGATCCTATTTTTGCAGTTCATCCTGCCAAAGGAATAACCGCCGGTAACATTACCAACTGGAATACCGCTTACACAAACAGGATTACAGCAGCAACCGGAACTGCCCCATTAACCCTGACTATCTCAGGTAATCAACTTACAGGTTCAATCGCCGCAGCCAATTCCACCACCAGCGGGTATTTAACTACCGCCGACTGGAACAGCTTCAACAACAAAGTTTCGAGCCAGTGGGTTACCAGCGACCAGGATATTTCTTACAATACCGGCAAAGTTGGCATCGGCACATCAAATCCGCAAAGCAAAATTGACATTGCCGGTAATGCCGTGATCGGCTCGACTTATTCCGGAACAAATGCAGCGCCAGCCAATGGTTTGCTGGTGGAAGGTCAGGTTGGTGTTGGTACCACCGCGCCGGCATCTTCTGCATTAGCAGAATTAAGCAGTACTTCAAAAGGTTTCCTGCCTCCCAGAATGACGACGGTACAGATGAATTCGATCATTTCGCCTGTCGAAGGCTTAACAATTTATAACACCACTATAAAAACCCTTTGTTGGTTTGATGGAACTTCCTGGACGTATGTTCCGCAGGATAGAAAGTCGTGTGGCACCATAAGCTATGAAGGAAAAACCTATGAAACGGTAGTTATAGGCTCCCAATGCTGGATGAAGCAAAATATAAACGTGGGTACAATGATTGACGTATCTGTTGGACAAACCAATGACAGTATTGTCGAAAAGTACTGTTATAACAACGACGAAGCCAACTGCGACGTGTATGGTGGTTTTTACCAATGGGATGAATTGATGAACTGGACATCTTCCAGTGCCACCAATCCCAGTGGACGGCAGGGCATCTGCCCAACCGGCTGGCATATTCCTTCAGACGCAGAGTGGTGTCAGGTTTATACTTATCTTGATCCGGCTTTGAATTGTGAAAATACGAGCTGGCTGATTACGGATGCCGGCGCAAAGATGAGAGAAACCGGCACCAGCCATTGGGCATCTTCAGTTGGCACAAATACCAGCGGGTTTACCGCCCTTGGAACTGGCTTTGCTTATGCCGGCAGCTTTTATTATTTCAATGTCAGCGCTGCAATTTGGTCTGCTACCGAATATTCCGATACCGATGCCTGGTATTTTTACCTTTACACCGATTACACCTGGATAGCTCATGACCACTGTGAAAAGGCAATGGGTAATTCCGCCAGGTGCGTGAAGGATTAAGGAACTATTTGTCATTTGAAAATTGGCAGGTTAAAGGTTTCACTTTTAAAAGGTGAAACCTTTATTCCTGAAAAAAATAAATCTAAAAATTGGTTTGAAAAAAGGAATGGTATAGAAAATTTAAGTTTTAATACTCATCAAAAAAATTGTTTTTTATGAAAAAATCTTTACTGTTTTTTGTTTTGGTTTGGATAAATCTGAATGCCCTTACACAAACTGCTCAAACATTTTCGAAAACGGGCGATGCGCTGGAGAATAAATCTGTAAACTCCCAGGTGATAAATATCCCTCAGGGCTGGAGCGGTTTATCGAGCTTTATTTTGCCTGATAATGCTGCCATTGAAAGTATTTTTCTGCCGGTAATTGATCCGTTGATTATCATTAAAAACCAGCAAGGTATTTACTGGCCGGATAACCAGGTTAACACCCTGATAAACTGGAATCCGGTTTCGGGGTATATCGCAAAATTCAGTCAACCGGCTAATCTGCAATTATCGGGACAGGAAATCAGTAACCAGACGATAAGTTTAAACGCGGGATGGAGCATTTTACCGGTTTTATCAACTTGTCCGGTAAATGTTGCAGCATTCTTCCTGAATAAAAATGTTTCAATTGTGAAAGAAGTAGCCGGTTGGAAAATGTACTGGCCTCAGATGGGAATAAATACGCTGCAGGAGTTATCGGTTGGAAGTTCGTACTTTGTGTTGATGAACAGCCCTGCAACGGTCAGTTTTCCGGTTTGTGGAACTTCAACCTGGCAATGTGGCAGCCCTTTTGTTGATTCCCGTGATAACCAGGTTTACAACACCGTTCAAATAGCAAATCAGTGCTGGATGGCGGAAAATCTGAACATTGGAACCATGATTGCCGGAAGCTCCAACGCTGCTAATAACAGCATCATCGAAAAATACTGTTACGCCAACACCACCTCCAATTGCGACCTTTATGGCGGCCTGTATCAATGGAACGAAGCCATGCAATATACTACCCAACAGGGTTCGCAGGGAATTTGTCCCGTTGGCTGGCATTTCCCTGCGGATAACGAATTTACTGCATTATCAGCATATCTGGGCGGCGCCTCTGTTGCCGGCGGAACTATGAAAACAACGGGTACCATCGAAGCCGGAACCGGGCTTTGGTATTCGCCCAATACAGGGGCAACCAACAGCAGCGGATTTTCGTTACTGCCCGGTGGCCGCCGAAGTACTGATGGGTTGTTCTACAATCTGGGCTACTACGGCAACTTGTGGTCGTCTTCAACGTACGATGCTACTAACGCCTGGTTCCGGTACTTTCACTACGATGACCCCAATGTGGGCAGGGTTTACTACGGTAAGTCGTACGGATTCTCAGTGCGTTGTGTTAACGATAACTGCTTCTCCATTCCTGCTACACCAACTTCCGGAACCCATGTTCCATCGCAAACCCAGATAATCTGGAACTGGAATACTGTACCCGGAGCTTCTGGTTACAAATGGAATACTACCAATGATTTTGGCACGGCCACCGACATGGGAACTGCAATAACAAAAACTGAAACCGAACTAATCTGTAATACCTCTTACACCCGCTATGTGTGGGCTTACAACATCTGCGGGAATTCAACCGTACTCACCATGAACCAGGCAACGTCTTCCTGTTCGCTTAGCTGCGGTTCCTCAATCACCATAAACCATATTGCAGGAACTGTTGCTCCCGTAACCAAAACAGTAACTTATGGCACTGTAACCAGTATTCCCGGCGAACCTTTTAAATGCTGGATAACCAGCAACCTGGGTGCCAGCCAGCAGGCTACCGCCGTAAATGATGCCTCCGAAGCCTCCGCAGGTTGGTACTGGCAGTTTAACCGGAAGCAAGGGTATAAATTCGATGGAGCCAGGACACCTAACACCGCCTGGATAACTTCAATCAGTGAAAATTCAGACTGGATTGCAGCCAACGACCCGTGCACGCTTGAACTTGGCACCAATTGGCGTATTCCAACCATCACCGAATGGAGCAATGTAGATGAAAGCGGAAACTGGATCAATTGGAACGGCCCGTGGAATTCCGGTCTGAAAATCCATGCGGCCGGATTTTTGTCTTCCAGCGACGGTTCGCTTTACTTCCGCGGCACATACGCCAATTTATGGAGCAGTACCCAAAACAGCGCAAGCAACGGATCGTTCCTGACTTCCTACGGTAGCGCAAGCAATGTGTTCAACAACTCCAAAACCTTCGCTTTCTCGCTGCGCTGCCTCAAATTTGACAATACTGCCCCTGCCATATCTGCTTCCGTTTTTACTTCAGCGATAAGCAATATTGCTCAAACCACTGCAACAGGTGGGGGAAACATAACATCTGATGGTGGTGCGATGGTAACAGATCGTGGAGTATGCTGGAGTACTTCCCAAAATCCTACCATTGCCGATAGCCACACTTCCGATGGAACCGGACCCGGGGTATTTGTGAGCAATCTTTCCAATCTGACTGCAAATACCCAATATTATGTTAGAGCTTATGCAACCAACGGAGTTGGAACTGCCTACGGGAATGAAATTCTATTTGCCACTGCCTCAGCTTTAATAATCGGGCAGAGCTTTCAAGGCGGCATTATTGCCTACATTTTACAGCCTGGCGACCCAGGTTACATCGCCGGACAAACTCATGGCCTGATTGCCGCTCCCGCCAACCAAAGCTCAGGTTTGATGTGGTATAATTATACCTGGGCATTAACAGGTGCAAGCGGAACAGCCCTGGGGACCGGAAATGCAAATACCAATAGTATTGTCAGCACTTTTGGAGCCGGTGACTATGCAGCAAAAGTATGTTATGATTTGGTACTAAACGGATACAGTGATTGGTATCTGCCAAGTAAGGATGAGTTGAACAAACTTTATGTAAACCGAGCTTTAATCGGAGGTTTGGCTGCCGATTATTATTGGAGTTCTTCAGAAACCGGCTGGTCAGAGGCATGGATGCAGCATTTATCTCTCGGAAGCGCTTATCCAAACCCTGCTTATACTTCCCGGTATGTACGTGCCATCCGATCCTTTTAACCACACAAAAATAATTACATATGAGCTGGTAAGTCAGATAGTTTTTTATTAAATTAAGATTTACAATCAAAATTCAAGGATATTCAACTGTATGAAAAAGTTTACCGTTTTGTTTTTAAGTTTCTTGCTTCTTTCAATCAGTGTTACCTTTTCACAAAGGCCCACGATACAATTAACCTTCATTGCAAAATACCAATCGCAGCATGTGATGCTCGACAGCATCTCCATCCAAAACCTCACCCAGCCCGGAGATACCATGCTTTTCGCGCCTGATACAGTGTTGTTTCTGGATTACATCATCAGCATCCCTGACAATAGAGGAGTTGTAGAAAGTTCATTTTCGGTTTCACCGAATTATCCCAACCCATCGACAGACGGAAAAACGGCAATCGATGTTTTTATCCCCAAAAGGGAAATTGTTACGATGCGGGTTTTTAATATCATCGGAAATGAAGTTGCCTTTTATGAAAATACGCTGGATGCCGGAAACCATCATTTTGCTTTCCTTGCCGGGAAAGAAAGTTATTACGTGCTTTCGGTAAATTGTGGCAACGAAATCCGTTCGGTTAAGATGATTAATTCGTGCAACAGCAACCAGGAGCAGGGAACGTTGATTTATAAAGGAAGTACAGAAACGGAACCATCGATGAAATCTCAGGAAGCCATCACCGGCTTTGATTTTTCACTTGGGGACCAGCTTCAATACACGGCTTATGCTGATGGTTACCTGTCAAATATCATTGTTGATAATCCTGAATCTAATAAAACTTACACTTTTGAAATGGTATCATCCGTTTTTACCTGCGGTTCTTCCCTCACAATTAACCATGTAACCGGCGAGGTTGCCCCTGTTAACAAAACAGTAACTTATGGCACTGTTACCAATATCCCCGGAGAACCCTCAAAATGCTGGATTACCAGCAACCTTGGCGCGGATCATCAGGCAACGGCAGTAAATGATAATACCGAAGCTTCGGCAGGTTGGTACTGGCAGTTTAACCGTAAACAAGGCTACAAACATGATGGTACAACCCGTACACCCAATACAACCTGGATAACCTCAATAAATGAAAATTCAAACTGGATCACCGCCAACGATCCATGCACAATTGAGCTTGGCGCTGGATGGCGAATTCCAACCAAAACCGAATGGATTAATGTGGAATCAAGTGGAAACTGGACAAATTGGAACGGCCCGTGGAACTCTGCTTTAAAAATGCACGCTGCCGGAGATCTGGACGCGACCAATGGCTCGCTAAGCCAACGCGGCTCGTTCGGCGCCTACTGGAGTAGTACGCAGGCCGATGGAGTTGATGGCTTCGCTGAGTGCTTTTCGAGTGGGTTGATCGTCGTTTCCATGGAATACAAGCCAACCGGCTTCACCGCCCGCTGCATCAAAGAGTGACAAGATGCATTATATTTAATAAGTTGGGTTATCCGATTCAGATTAATAATCCACTCCGTTAAGGTTTACTTTTCGGAGTGGATCTTTTTAATAAAAAGACTATTGGAAATGATTTTGCCAGCCAAAGGCAAATATTGTATTTTTGGCCAACAAATTTAGTAACCATCACCTTATGATTTCAGACTTCAAATGTGTCCGTAAATTTCTTGTTGCTGCCAGCATCTTTTGGCTTTTGTCGGGATATCAGGCAAACGCTCAATCCTCAAAAGATATAAAAATCACCATCCACCTTCGTGGGGTTTACGAAAGTAAAATTAGTCTCCTGGGGCTATCGTCCCGAACATTTAAACCCATCACAGAGGTTTCGGGAATTAAAAACGGGGAAACCACAAAAATCATGGTATCAAAAGCATCGCTTCCGGGAGAGTTCGTTTTGAGGTTCGATTACAAAGAAAACGAGGCAAGTACGCCTTATCCTTCTGAGAAGTACATTTTTATATATAACCAGGATTTGGAACTGTGGGTAAGCCCTGTTTACTGCAACAATGCAGATAGTACCTGGTTCCAACCCAATGAAAAAGAAAATTCCACCTTTGTTGAGTTTTCTAAAGCAAATGGAAAACAAAAGGAAAAACTTGGGCTTTTGCAAAATTTCCTGATGAACTACGACGAAACAAAATCAAAGCTTTTTAAGGAAGGCACCAAAGAATACGAGCAGCGCCGGCAAACTTACAACCAATGGCTGAAAGACAGAACCACTCAGGACAGGGCGCTTTTTGTAAGCACGTTGTATGGTTTTCAATATGTGCCGCAAATTCCATTTGAAGGCTCCGAAACCGACAGGATTTACAACCTGATAAACCATTATTTCGATGGTATGGATTTTAATGATTCATTACTAATCAAAACTTCCGAAATTAACAAATGGATGGATGGCTATGTAAATTTATACGGACAGCTTTCGACCACAGCGGCTTTGCGCGATTCCTTATTTCCGTTGGCGGGAAAAACTGCCATCGAAAAAGCAAAAACGGGGCACCCAAAGGTTTATGGATGGATGGTTGACTATTTTTATAATGGTTACGAATCGAATGCAATTGATGCCGGCATGAAAATTCTTGAACCTTACCTGAACGATCCTAACTGCCTTACCTCAAAACGACAGGAAATTGCCCGAAGATTAAAAGGCATGGAAACCCTTGTTGCAGGAACCAAAGCGCCGGATATTGCTTTGACAGATCCCGAAGGAAAACGCTTTAAACTTTACGAGTATCAACCTAAGCGCAAGTATATTCTCGTTTTGTTCTGGTCGGCAGATTGCAGCCATTGTGTCGAAACAGTTGATGCTGTTTACCCCTGGTTACAGCAAACCGAAAATAAGGCTAAAGTGTCGGTAGTGGCAATCAGCCTGGATGAAACCGATACCGAAATAAAAAAATGGGATCAGAAAATTGTTTCCCTTGGAGGTTGGAAAAATTTACGGGGCGAAGCAGGCGTTCGCAGCAAAGTTGCCAACGATTATTTTATTCTTGCCACGCCGGTCATGGTTTTGCTTGATTCCGAAACCAAAGAAATTGTTGCCATGCCGAATACGCCGCAGGAATTGAAAGCCGCGGTAAAATAGTGGTTCTAAACCTTTTGAGGTAAATGGAATTTATTGTTTTAAAGGGCTTATCTTTGGCAATAAATTTCAATAATACAAATTCAAAATTCACAATAAGATGAATGCAAAGCGAAAGAAGGTACAGAGGCCGGAAATTATTGAAAATGATCAAAAGGATGTTAATTCGATAAATGAACCGGCAGCAATCTATTCAAGCCCTAAAACCTTGCATTTTTTTTCATCCTTTGTTGACGAAAATGATGCCACCGCGAGGCTAAACGCCCAGCTTACCCCAGAGGAACATCTGAAAAATGCCCATGCAATTATCCTGAAACTCTACGAAAAGGAACTTCAGCAAGTAGAACGCCCTTCATACAATATCACCTTTGTTATAAAAGATGGAATTCCTTGTTAAAATTCAAGGTGGATGCAGAGGAGTTACAAAAAATCAACCGGTTCCGGAAGAATCCTTGATTTAGATTGACAAGTGCTAAAACACATCCCTTTCAATCTTTTTCAATTACTGATTGCATAAATTAAAATCAAATGGATATTTAGCTATTCCGGATTTCGCTTTAGAATTGATTTTGTTGCAGGTTTGCCAGGGGAAAGTGTATTTTTGGAAACAAAAAATCAAAAAAATGAAAAAGCGCTCCTTTCAAATGATTATCGCATTGGTTCTGATGGCATTTTCCGGTTTTAGCCAAAGACCGACAATCGAATTAACCTTTACTGCCAAATACCAATCGCAGTATGTGATTCTCGACAGCATTTACATCCAAAACCTCACCCAACCGGGCGATACCATGCTTTTTGCGCCAGATACTGTTTTGTTTCTGGATTACATCATCAGCATCCCTGACGATGGAGGAGTTGTAGAAAGTTCATTTTCGGTGTCACCGAATTATCCAAACCCATCTGTAGATGGAAAAACTTCCATCGATGTTTTTATCCCCGAAAGGGAAAATGTGACGATGCGGGTTTTTGATATCCTCGGAAATGAGGTTGCCATTTATGAAAATAATTTGGATGCAGGAAATCATCATTTTACTTTCCTTACCGGAAAAGCAAGGTATTACGTGCTTTCGGTAAATTGTGGCAACGAAATCCGTTCGATAAAAATGATTAATTCTGGAAACCACAACCAGGAACGGGGATTGCTAATTTATGAGGGAAGTACCGAATCGGAACCAATATTGAAATCACAGGAAGCCATCTTCGGGTTTGACTTTTCGTTAGGCGACCAACTTAAATTTACGGCTTATGCTGACGGATATCAGGAAAGCGTCATTATTGACATTCCTGAATCCAGCAAAATCTACACTTTTGAAATGGCATCATCCGTTTTTACCTGCGGTTCATCCGTCACAGTAAATCATATAGCCGGTGAAATAGCCCCGGTCGATAAAACAGTCACTTATGGCACCGTTACCAATATCCCCGGTGAACCCACAAAATGCTGGATTACCAGCAACCTCGGTTCCGACCACCAGGCAACAGCGAAAAACGATGCCACCGAAGCCTCGGCAGGCTGGTACTGGCAGTTTAACCGCAAACAGGGTTATAAACATGATGGTACATCAGTAACTCCGGCATGGACGACAACCAACATCAACGAGAACTCTGACTGGATTGCTGAAAACGACCCTTGCGCAATTGAACTGGGCAACGACTGGCGTATTCCTACTTCCAGTGAGTGGCAAAATGTTGATGCAAATGGAAACTGGACCGATTGGAACGGACCCTGGAACTCCGGATTAAAACTCCACGCTGCCGGGCTACTTGGAAACAACGATGGATTACTTTACGACCGTGGTTCATCAGGCCTGTATTGGAGTAATAACCAATACAGTACAACCGATGGATCCAGCATCCATTTCAGCAATGGATTTTGTAGTATGTTTAGTTTTCAGAAAGCAGGTGGGTTTTCACTTCGCTGTATCAGAAGCATTTTTACTTGTGGCGATGTTGTTAATTATGAAGGCCAGAATTATAACACCGTTAAAATTGGCACCCAATGCTGGTTTAAAGAAAACCTGAATATTGGAACCATGATAGATGGAATTGAGAGCCAGACCAATAATTCTGTTATCGAAAAATTTTGCTACGATAACCTGGAATCAAATTGTAGTGTTTATGGAGGCTTGTACCAGTGGGACGAAATGATGCAATACTCCACTGCAGGAGGAGTACAGGGGATTTGCCCTGCCGGCTGGCATTTACCCACCGATGCCGAGTTGACCACTTTAACAACCTGCGTAAGCAGCAAAACCACCAACCGCTGCAACAGTAATGTTGATTATATTGCCAAATCTATGGCTGCTAACACAAACTGGAATACTTCAACCACCACATGTGCCATAGGCAATAACTTAGCCGCCAATAATGCAACCGGTTTTACAGGTCTTTCAAGCGGTTACCGCGATACCGATGGGGCATTCCTCGGCATTGGAAGCTACGGCTACTTCTGGAGTTCTACCCAGGTCTCTTCAACAGACGCCTGGTCCCGGGGCTTGGACTACTACAACGCATACGTACGCTATTACTACGGCCCTAAGGGTTATGGATTTTCAGTTCGTTGTGTCAGGGATTAATGACTATTTTAATGTTTCGTTCTTTAACCACCCACAGCGAATTGTGCTGAACGAAGTCGAAGCAGGCGATCGAATTTTTTTTTGAAAAATGGCTATGTTAAAAGTAAGGTAATAAGTTTTTAATAATATGGGGAAAAAACAGATTTGTACTAAGGTTTAGGAGAGAAAAGGATAAGGTTTTTAATCAAAACAACTGGCTTCAACCGGATTAAAAGAAATCCATGACCCCAGTAACCAACAATTAAAAATTGATTCCTTAGCCCCGGGCTTCAGCCCGGGGATTATAAAACGGATTAGATTAACCAGGGCGTTTACGCCCTTCAAACGATAAGGCCTGCGGTATGGACAAAAGGGCGTAAACGCCCTGCCATCTTAACTTTGGAGATTTCAATGATCCCAAACCTGAAGGTTTGGGCTACGAAAAATCGCCCGGTTAAAAGGTTTCACCTCTCCAAAAGGTGAAACCTTTTTTCTAAAGAAAAACCATCACTTCTAAAAACCAAATTCCTTTCAATCTCTTTCATTTGCTGATTTCTTAACATTAATTTAAATTAATATTTTCAATAATTACTACCTTTGCGCCCAATTTTGAAGTTAGTTTATTGAAAATCAAAATATAAACTTTTAAATAATTTAATTATTTTTTTTATGAGTAAGAATAAAGAAAAACATGTTTACCTGTTTGGTGACGGCAAAGCCGAAGGTGATGCCTCAATGAAAAACCTGCTTGGTGGTAAAGGCGCAAATCTCGCCGAAATGAACCTCATTGGCGTGCCGGTTCCTCCGGGTTTTACTGTAACCACCGAAGTTTGTACACTTTACAACGAAAAGGGTGCGAAATATGTAGTTGAACTTATTGGTGACGATGTTCGTAAAGCTGTAAAACAAGTCGAAAAAATCATGGGAACCAAATTTGGTGATAAAGCCGACCCATGTTTGCTTTCAGTTCGCTCGGGCGCCCGCGCTTCGATGCCAGGGATGATGGACACCGTTCTTAACCTGGGTTTAAATGATGAAGCCGTTCAGGGAATTGCTTTAAAAACCGGAAACGAACGTTTTGCATGGGATTCATATCGTCGTTTTGTTCAGATGTTTGGCGACGTGGTGATGGGAATGAAACCAGCTTCAAAAGAGGAAGAAGATCCTTTCGAAGTAATCATTCATCATCTTAAAGAAGAAAAAAGGATCGAAAAAGATACCGACCTGACTACCGATGACTTGAAAGAACTGGTAAAAAGGTTTAAAAGCGCAGTAAAAGAAAAAACCGGAAAAGACTTCCCGACAGACCCGTGGGATCAGCTCTGGGCTTCGATTATGGCAGTTTTTGATAGCTGGATGAACGACCGCGCAAAACTCTATCGCAAACTCAACAATATTCCTGCCGAATGGGGAACTGCCGTTAATGTTCAGGCCATGGTTTTTGGAAACATGGGCGAAAATTCAGCTACAGGCGTTGCCTTCAGTCGTGATGCCGGAACCGGTGAAAACCTTTTCAACGGCGAATATCTGATCAATGCACAAGGTGAAGACGTTGTTGCAGGAATCCGCACCCCACAGCAAATCACCAAAGAAGGTTCGCTGCGTTGGGCAGAGCTGCAGGGAATTGCCGAAGACGACAGGAAAAATAATTTCCCATCGCTCGAAGAAACAATGCCAAAGGTTTATAAAAAACTCTTCAAGATTCAGAACGACCTCGAAAACCATTATAAAGATATGCAGGACATCGAATTTACCATCCAGGACGGTAAATTGTGGATGTTGCAAACCCGTAATGGCAAACGCACCGGCGCTGCAATGGTAAAAATCGCCATGGACCTGCTCCGCGAAAAGAAACTCGATAAACGCACCGCTTTGCTTAGGGTTGAGCCTAACAAACTCGACGAATTATTGCACCCGGTTTTCGAAAAAGCTGCACTCGAGGCTTCAAACGTTCTTGCAAAAGGATTACCCGCTTCTCCAGGCGCTGCTACAGGTCAGATCGTTTTCCATGCAGACGACGCTGCCGAATGGGCTGAACAAGGCAAAAAAGTGATTTTGGTCCGCATCGAAACTTCACCTGAAGATTTAGGTGGAATGAACGCTGCACAAGGTATTCTCACAGCCCGTGGAGGTATGACTTCACACGCTGCTGTTGTTGCCCGTGGAATGGGTAAATGCTGTGTTTCAGGTGCTGGTGGTATCAAAATTAACTACAAAGACCGCACCCTGGAAGCTGCCGGAACTATGTTTAAAGAAGGCGACTGGATTTCACTCAACGGAAGTACCGGTGATGTGATGGAAGGTCAGATTAAAACCATCGAAGCCGAATTAAGCGGCGACTTTGGTGAATTGATGGAACTTGCCGACAGCCTTGCTGTGATGGGTGTTAGAACCAATGCCGACACACCACACGATGCAAGAGTTGCCCGTAATTTTGGCGCAAAAGGTATCGGCCTTTGCCGCACCGAGCACATGTTTTTCGAAGGCGACCGCATCATCGCGATGCGTGAAATGATTTTGGCTGCTGATGAAGCTGGCCGCAGATTAGCGCTCGAAAAATTATTACCCATCCAACGTGCCGACTTCGAAGGAATTTTTGAAGCAATGCACGACCTTCCTGTGACAGTTCGTTTGCTCGACCCACCTTTGCACGAGTTCGTTCCTCACGATGATAAAGGCCAGAAAGAAATGGCAAAAGTGATGGGCGTGGATGTAAAAGTTATCAAAGCCAAAATTGAAGAACTGGCCGAATTTAACCCGATGCTTGGCCATCGTGGATGCCGTCTTGGAAATACCTATCCTGAAATCTCCGAAATGCAGGCACGCGCTATCATCGAAGCTGCTTTGGATCTCAAGAAAAGAGGCATCGTTGCAAAACCAGAAATCATGATTCCGCTTATCGGAACTTTGAAAGAGCTGAAAATGCAGGAAGACCTCGTTCGCGCAACTGTCGAAAAAGTTTTCGAAGAAAGAGGCGACCGCATGGATTACCTGGTTGGAACCATGATCGAAGTTCCACGTGCAGCCCTCACCGCTGACGAAGTTGCAACCTCCGCTGAATTTTTCTCATTCGGAACCAACGACCTCACCCAGATGACTTTTGGATATTCGCGCGATGACGCCGGAAAATTCCTGAAAGTTTATCTCGATAAAGGCATCCTCAAACACGATCCATTCCAGGTTTTAGACCAGGTTGGTGTTGGCCAGTTGATGAAAATGGCTGTCGAAAAAGGCAGAAGCGTTAAGAAAGACCTGAAAATCGGTATTTGCGGCGAACATGGTGGCGAGCCATCATCCGTCGAATTCTGCCATTCGTTAGGTTTTAACTACGTAAGCTGTTCACCTTTCCGCGTTCCGATTGCACGCCTTGCATCAGCCCAGGCTGAGGTTAAGCAAGAACTTGCCGGCAAAGCCGAAAAAGGTAAGAAAGACAAGAAGGATAAAAAAGACAAAAAGAAAGATCATAAAAAATCTGACAAAAAGAAATCTGACAAGAAAAAATCAGATAAGAAAAAGAAGAAATAATTGATTTCATCATCAATTGAAAAAAGCGGTTCCATTAATTGGGCCGCTTTTTTTTTGAATAAATCCGGCATTAATTATTCCATCGAAAAGTCGATGCTTGCCAATAATTATTTTTACTTTTGAGCCGGGAATTGATTCGGCTACATCTTACACTATGCAAAAACTGCTCAAAGAAACGGTGCTTTTGATTTCAGGATTTCTTTTTCCTTGCATGGTTTTATTTGCTCAAATCCCGCAAACCATCGACAGTCTTGAAAAATTACTTCCAAAAGTCACCGAAATACAAAGAGTTGATGTGCTCAACGAGCTTGCCTGGAATTATAAATTTATCGATCAGGATAAATGCAGGAAATTTGCCGAAGAATCGGCCGGACTTGCTTCAAAAATCAGCTATCCCAACGGTTTGGCCTATGCTCAGCGGAATCTTGGTGTTTACTATTTTGTGACCAATAATTATCCCGAAAGCGAAAAGTACCTCCATCAATGTATTCAAACTGCAAAAGAATATCAGTTGAATTTTCAGGAGGCAAAGGCGCTTAACCTCCTGGGAGTAATTTCACGCGAAAAATTGGATTATTCCACGGCACTCGAATATCATCAGGCAGCACTAACCATCTATCGCCAGCTTTTGATTAATGACGAAATTACCGGCGTACTTAACAACATGGCAATGGTTTACGAACTCATCCATGAATCGGATAAAGCGCTGGAGACTTATCTCGAGGTTTTGGAAAAGGAAGAAGCATCTGGAAATATCGAAGGAATTGCACGGACAAGCAACAATTTGGGATATCTCTACTTTAAAACGGATGATTACGAAAAAAGCGTAATTGCTTTCACCAAAGCACTCGAAGCAGCTAAAATAGCTGGCAATAATAATTTTCTGGCTTCAGCTTATCATGGTTTAGGGGCCTCTTTTGATGGGCTTCATAATGATGATGCCGCTATT
Source organism: uncultured Bacteroidota bacterium (assembly GCA_903944895.1). Lineage (GTDB taxonomy): Bacteria > Bacteroidota > Bacteroidia > Bacteroidales > 4484-276 > CAJATL01. The sequence continues at coordinate 21,244 of CAJATL010000114.1, read as the reverse complement.
ACAAACCTTTATTTGGCCGCCGGCATCAACCGAATTGCAGGTAACGACAATTGGCTGGCCAATAATTATTCGAATCTGGTTCAAATTTACATGCGTAAAAAAAAATATCAAACCGCATCAAAGTTGCTCGATTCAGCAATCTTGATTTATGAACAGAACAACAGGACGGTTGAACTTATTAGTGCCTTAAACATCAAAGGAATGATACGTTTTGATTTGGGCGATTTTTCGACTGCGGAAGAATTCTTCAGAAAAAGTATCAGGATTTCGGATTCGGTTGATGTTTTATTATCCAATAATGCGTATTACAACCTTTATCAACTGGAGAAACAACAAGGGAAATATCAAACAGCTTTAAATAACCTTGAAAAGGCTGTGGAACTTAACGACAGCCTCGATAAAGTTTTGAACAGTAAAGCTTTGATGGAGATTGGCGTCAGGTATGAAGTTAAGCAAAAAGATGCCGAAAATCTGCACCTGAAATCACTCAATGAGTTAAACAAACGGATCATTCTTAATCAACGCCATGTTTTCGTTGGTGCCGTTGTGTTTGTCGTTTTTCTTTCGGTTTTAATCGTTGTGCTGTTTCGCGGGAAAAAACGCCTGAAAATGGCCAACCTTGAACTTCAGCGCAAAAGTGCCGAAATTTTGTCCCAATCGGGGCGACTCACCGAATTAAATGCCACCAAAGACCGGTTATTCTCCATCATAGCCCACGACCTCAAAAATCCTTTCAATGCAATTCTTGGTTTTAGCGAAATTGCCATCGAAGAGGTCGAAAAATATGACGACCGCCAATTGACGGAAATCATCGGGATGATCAAAAATTCGGCTGACGGAGCCTATAAGCTTCTCGAGAATTTGCTGGAGTGGTCACGTTTGCAACGCGGTATTCTTGGCTTTCATCCCGATTGGATTAATGTAAAAGAAAGCCTGGAGGAACTAATCGGCCTGTCGGACAACCAGGCTCAAGGCAAAATGATAAGTATCGGGAATAATGTTCCGCCAGGATTAATGCTCTTTGCCGATCAAAATATGTTTGAAACCATGATCAGAAACCTTGTTGGAAATGCCATCAAGTTTACCCACCCAAATGGGGTTGTGGCGATTTCAGCCGTTCAGGAAGGCGGTTACAGCAAAATTATTATTTCCGATAACGGGGTAGGGATGTCGGAGGAAAACGTTGAAAAGCTGTTCAGAATTGACCAGGGACTTTCGACAAAAGGTACAGGTAACGAATCGGGAAGCGGGCTTGGGCTTATCCTTTGTAAAGAATTTATCGAAAAACACCACGGATTTATTGAAGTGGAAAGTACAAAAGGCTCAGGAAGCAGGTTCTCGCTCAGTTTTCCAATTCCTGCCGGCAAAGATTGAATGAAAAAAAATCACCGTTAATATTCTTTAAATATTGCTCCGATAAGCCGAAAAATGTCATATTTGCACCTCCAAAATTTTCTTGGTTAACCTCACAAAATCATCATCTTTGTTGTTAATATTTTTTAAAAATCTTAATAAAACTTCGTAAAAAATTTTATATGAATTCAAAGCCAAATCTTAAAGAAAAGCTTGCTCAAGCAGTTGAAGCGCACAAAAATGTTTTTGATAATATTTCGAGGCAGGAAATGATTCGTCATACCGTCGAAAACAGAGAAGCCATCGTAGCCCAAAGTGGCGCGCTGGCTACCTGGACACCGCCCGAATCAACCGGTCGCTCACCAAAAGATACCGTGGTTGTAAAACGCGTCATCAGTGAGGCCAACTTCGACTGGACTTCCCCAAATAATGTTCCGGTTGATGAGGAAACTTTTGATATGATTTTTGAGGAAGCTCTTGGCTATTTGAATGAAAAAGAAAAAGTTTACATCACCGACCGCGTGGTTGGCGCTGACAGTAAATATGCCTTGCCGGTAAAGGTGGTTTCTTCGCACGCGCTTTATGGCGTTTTTGCTGATAATATGTTTCGCCCGACTCCGGAAAATATCAACGAAAGTTGCTTTTTTAACGACGGTTACACCGTCCTACATCTCCCTTATAACAAACTTGATGCATCTAAATACAATGGCAGATTACGGAAAATGCCGGACGGAAAAGCCAGCGACATGGTCGTTGCTATGGATGTTGACCGGAAGATTGGTGTTATTGTTGGCTCGGCCTATTGCGGGAGTATCAAAAAAATGCTGTTTACGGTAATGAATTATTTGCTGCCTTTCGAAGGAATATTGCCACTTCATTGCTCGGCAAACGAAGGAGCCAACGGAGACTCTGCCTTGCTACTTGGCCTTTCCGGTACCGGAAAAACCACGCTTTCAGCCGATCCAACCAGGGCTTTGCTTGGTGACGACGAACATGGCTGGAGTAACGATGGTATCGCCAACTTCGAAAATGGCTGCTATGCCAAAATGATCGACATCAATCCTGCCAAAGAGCCGGATATTTACGATGCGGTGATGCATCATGACGATTATCTCAATCACGGCTCAATCGTCGAAAATGCAATGATTTATCCCGATGGAAAATTCGATTATTACGACGACCGCCTTACCCCAAATTCCAGGGCTTCATTTTTGCTTACCAACCTGAAAAACATTAAGGTTTCATCGGTTTCAGGACATCCAAAAACCATTCTGTTTCTTACTGCCGACGCTTATGGTGTTTTGCCTCCAGTTTCCAAATTAGATCCGGATCAGGCCATGCTTTGGTTTTTGATGGGTTACACCAGCAAACTTGCAGGTACCGAAACAGGCGTTACCGAGCCACAGGCCACTTTTTCGAGGTTTTTCGGACAGCCATTTATGCCGCTTAATCCGCACGTTTACGCTTCGATGCTCGGCGAAAAAATGGAAAAATTCGATTCCCAGGTTTATCTCATCAATACTGGATGGAGTGGGGGAGGTTATGGAGTCGGAAAAAGAATGGATATCAATCTTACCCGCAAAATGGTAAATGCAGCTTTAAATGGCGACCTGAATAATGTGGAATACGATTATGATCAGCTTTTCCATGTTCTTGTTCCAAAATCCTGCCCTGGCGTGCCTGCTGAGATTTTAACCCCAAAAAATACCTGGGCTGATAAGGCGGCTTATGATAAACAAGCTAAAATGCTGGCTGAGAAATTTAGTTCAGCTTTCGATAAGAACTACGGCGACAAAAACATCAACGAAAGTGTTGTTAAGATGTGTCCCGGAAAATAAATAGTTGATATTATGTGTTGTGCACCGTTTGAGAAATAAAGGCATGAATTTGCAATCAGACAAAATACAGGATGATAATTTAACCTATTCAGAAGAGGAAAGACGTGCAAAAGCCATTGAGGAAGTTGCAAAAAAGACCACATTAGGAACTTCGAAAGAAGAAAATCAACCACGTTTTTTTTCAGCTTCCATTATAAAGTTTTTTCGGGTGATGACTAGTATTCCTTTTATTGGAGAATACATAACATCCATAATAGCTCTAATTCCGATTGTAATTCTGGGAATAATTTTATTATTCCCTTTCAATATTTTAGCCGAAAATATTGCGGTTGAATATGTTATTTACATTCTAATCTTTTTCTTCTTCTTTATCTTAATTCCAATTGCATATTGGTGGTTACTATGGATAGAACGTGAAGTCAGATTGGTAGTTTGCGTCCCTATTCCTATTATAGAGATACCAGTTAAATATGTTCTGTATCCGTTCATGCTTCCTTTTTTTGGTATTCGTTTTTTATATCGAAAATTACGCTCAACCAGAAATAGAGTCAATAATTGATAGAAAAGCTCAAATTTAACCAAGCTGATTTCTCTGCTGCCAAATTCTGCAGATTTATCCGCGCCGGAATCATAGCCAAACAAGTTAAAAACAAAAAGCTGTCTGCAAATTGTGGGCAGCTTTTTGTTTTATTAAAAACCAGCAAAACCAAATGCGATTAAAAATTAATCCGAAGGAACCGGCCTGTAAAACATTGTTTTTCCTTTGATGACTTGATTTAGGTTAAACTCGCTCAGGCCAACTTTCCTTCCCGAAAAATTGGTGTTTTGGTGGGCAAGTTCAAAAATCTTCTTTTCCTGATCAATAACCCGGTAAACAATTGCCGTGTGGTGATCCATGGTTTCGGTAAAAGTCGTATTGCCTTTTTTGTATTTAACTTCCACATTCTCAAACTGGATAAGATCGCCGGGATACACCGTTTCTTTTAAAGGATCGATGAGCTGGCCATATTCATAAGCCCAATCCCAGATCGCTTCATTTTGTTTTAATGCCTGGTTTGCCAGATCCCAGCATTCGCCCCGGTCAACTTGGGTGCCGATGGTTAGAGTAACGTAAGCCACAATTTTCTGATTCAGTGGAGGGATGTTTTCCTGCGCCTTTGCCGATAAAAAGATGAAAATGAGAAATACCTGAAGAATTAATTTTTGTTTCATGTTGAGTTTGGATTTATTCCGCAATTAACGCAAAAAAACGAATTGTAGTTTTAAAAAATGGATTTTTGGATGGGTTGGTTTTCATCTATCGAAATTTGCCAGCTGATTACCAGCATTTAATTTAGTATGTTTGCAACCCCAAAATTGATAATCTACCGGTGGAAAAATACCTTTCAAATCCGATTTTCAGAATAGTTTCGGAGGCAGCCTCCGAAATGAATGTTGCAGCTTATGTTGTTGGCGGTTTTGTGCGTGACCATTTGCTCGGAAAGCCTTCAAAAGATATTGATATCGTGGTGATCGGTTCCGGTATTGATCTTGCCCACCTGGTTGCCCGAAAAATTAAGGAAGACACCAAGGTGGTTTTTTTTAAGAATTTTGGAACAGCCATGCTTCGTTACAAAGATTGGGAAATCGAATTTGTAGGTGCCCGTAAAGAATCTTATCGCAGCGATTCGCGCAACCCTATTGTTGAAAATGGCACCCTTGAAGACGATCAGAAACGTCGGGATTTTACCATTAATGCGATGAGCATTAGCCTGGTTAAAGAAACTTTCGGGCAATTGGTTGACCCCTTTAATGGACAGCAGGATTTACGAAATAAAATCATGCGCACGCCGCTCGATCCCAACATCACTTATTCCGACGATCCCTTGCGCATGATGCGGGGAATCAGATTTGCCACACAACTTGATTTTGTTATCGAGGACAAAAGTTTTGAGGCCATCGCCACCAACGCTCAAAGGATAAAAATTGTTTCGGCAGAGCGTATTACCGACGAACTCAATAAAATCGTGATGGCCAAAAAGCCTTCGATTGGCTTTAAGTTGTTGTTAAAAACAGGCCTGCTTCAGATCATTTTCCCGGAATTTGCCAACTTGCAGGGTGCCGAAACCAAAGATGGCACCGGGCACAAGGATAATTTCTTTCATACATTGATTGTTCTTGATAACATCGCCGAAAAAACCAGCAATTTATGGTTGCGTTGGGCTGCAATACTTCATGATATCGGGAAGCCTGCTACAAAAAGGTGGGCCGATGGCACAGGCTGGACTTTTCATGGTCACGAGGTGGTTGGTTATAAAATGACACCTTCAATTTTCTATCGGTTAAAACTTCCGGCAGGAGACACTTTAAAATATGTTCAGAAATTGGTTTTGCTGCATCTCAGGCCAATAGTGCTTTCGCAGGAAATCGTGACCGATTCGGCGGTAAGAAGGCTGCTTTTTGAGGCAGGAAACGAAATCGACGACCTGATGACGCTTTGTGAAGCCGATATGTCGTCGAAAATCCCTGAAAAAATCCGACGGTACAGGCAAAATTTTGAGTTGGTCCGACAAAAACTTGTCGAGATCGAACAGAAAGACCAGCTTCGAAACTGGCAACCACCTATCACAGGTGAAACGATCATGGAAACCTTTAAATTGAAGCCCGGCCCCGAAATCGGGGTGATAAAAACAGCCATCCGCGAAGCCATTCTCGATGGCATCATTGCAAATAATTTTGAAGAGGCTTTTGCTTTTATGATTACTGAAGCCGGAAAATTAGGCATCGAACCTAAAAAAGAAAATTAAAAATTTGCATTTTTGAAATTCAAATTTTGATTTAACTTTGGCGCTTCAAAAACCAAATTTTTAATAAAAAAGTGAACACAATGAACGTATTGAAACTTAGAATTCTGGTAGAGGATCAGGACGATTTTGTGAGAGAAATTGAGATCAAATCGGATCAGACTTTTAAAGATTTGCATGACATTATTGTAAAATCAGCAAAATTCAGTGGAAACGAATTGGCTTCATTTTATCTCTCCAACGATGAATGGGAAAAGCTTACCGAAATCACTCTGATTGATATGTCGGGAGATGTTGACGCTGAATTGGGTGATGAAGATGTTGTTCACACCATTTTCCTGATGGATAAAACCATGTTGGATGAATTCCTGGATGAACCCGATCAAAAGATGGTTTATGAATACGATTTTCTCCATCTGCATACCTTTTTAATCGAACTGATCGAAATCTTGCCTGAGAATGGTAAGTCGCCATACCCGAAAATTACCTTAAGCAAAGGCACTTTAAACACGCTTGATAAGATAGTTGTCGAAAAAAATCCTGACAAACTTAAAGAGGAGTTGCTTAAAGAATTCAATTCCATGATTAATGGTGATGTCGAAGAAGACGTCCTGGTTGATGACGATTACTAAATGCTGGTGAAGCATGACAGAAACCGGAAATAAACATCATAAAAACACTTTGCTTGTTATTGCCGGTCCAACCGCAATCGGAAAAACAAAAACCGCTATCATTCTTGCCCGTCATTTTGAAACCGAAATCATTTCGGCGGATTCCAGACAATTTTATAAAGCCTTAAAAATTGGAGCTGCTGCGCCTTCCGACGAGGAGTTGGCTTCAGTAAAACATCATTTTGTCGGTCATTTATCGGTAAACGATTATTACAACGTTTCGAGGTTTGAGGAAGAAGTGCTGGCAACACTTGACCAATTATTTAAAACCCGGCCATTGGCTATCATGACAGGCGGTTCCGGGCTTTACATCGATGCCGTTTGCCGTGGAATTGATGATCTCCCCTTAATTGAGGATGCTTTACGCGAAAAGGTAAAAAACTGGCATCAGGAGCACGGCATTGGATTTTTGCAGGAGAAATTGCAGATACTCGATCCTGAATATTTCCGGATTGTTGATCAGGCAAATCCAAAAAGGCTCATGCGGGCAATTGAAGTCTGCCTAGCAACGGGTCAAACCTTCACTTCACTTCGCAAGAACGAAACAAAAAACCGGGATTTCGACATCATCAAAATCGGGCTTAACCGCCCGCGTGCCGAGCTTTTCGAAAATATCAGCCTTCGTACCGAAAAAATGATAGCTGATGGTTTGGTTGAAGAAGTTAAAAATCTGGAACAATTCAGAGATTTCAATGCTTTAAATACGGTTGGCTATAAAGAAATTTTCGATTATCTCGATTCAAAAGTCACCCTTGCCGAAGCCATCGAAAATATCAAAACCAATACCCGCCGCTACGCCAAACGGCAACTCACCTGGTTTAAACGCGATAGCGAAATGCGCTGGTTCATGCCCGAAGATGCAGAAGGATTAATTAGTTTTATCGAAGATCAAATTTTAAAAGTTGGTATTTAACTTCCCACTTCCCACTTCCGACTTAAGACTTCCGACTGCCAACTGCCAACTGGCCTCTGCTGACTCACGCCTTACGCCTTATGCCTCACGCCTTACAACTTTTTTACATCATCACCAAAGGTACCACGATCGAAATTAACCCGGTGAAAACCACCACCATAATAAACAGGTTGTACCTTACACTGTAGTTACTGAGCAGTGTTTCGTCGTAATATTTCGCCACATTCTGGTCCTGGTACATCGAAAGCAATCCGTTGATCAGCTTTGTCCGGGTTTGCTTTCCTTTTAGCAAACCAAAAATTGCTACGAGGTTTATCAGGATGACCATGGCGATAAATAGAAAAATAATAATCATATCGGTTTCACTCTGATCCTTTTCAGGTTTAGAGGCAATGCCCGAATTGATTGCGAGTGTAATCAGGTTTAGCAGGATTGAAGCCAGGATAAAAATGATATCCGTTTTTGCACTTTGCTCCAATTCTGACGTGATGTGTTTGTGAACATGTTCTAACATAATGATTTCCTCCTATTCGTTTATGTATTTTAAAAAACAATTAAAGATAATTATATTTTGCATTGTATAATTTTTCCGTTCTTTCAATTTTAAAATGGGCTAAAAAAGGAGAAGTAATGATGAATAATCTGATCCGGTGGATCGAACAGCAACAAGGTCGGAACTCCTGAAGCCCGCGAAAAATAGGGGTCAAGTGACTTTGCTTCATTCATTAGTTTTTCGGCTTCCGCCTGGTTTCCAAGAAACATTTCAACACGAGCCAAAAGTCCCATGGTGTAGGTTTTGAGTGGGATATTTGGTTCAGGAGAAGTGTTCAGGTATTTTTCGAGTAGTTTTTTTGCGATCGGGAGTTCTTCAGAAGCTGATTCGCTGTTTTGCATCACCTTCATGATGTGGAACCGGGCCAGGTCAAGGATGAGAATGCTTTTTGCCGGATCATATTTTATCGCCTTTTCAAAATTGATTTCAGCGGCCTTTGGGTCTTCCTTTAACAGACAAGCTTTTCCTGCCTCTATGTAAAGGTCGGCATTTTGCGAATCAAGCGCTATTAAATTTTCCCAGAGTTTTAAAAGATCAGTATCTACTGAAGCAAGGGCAGCTTTGGCTTTAGTTCCAAAATATGGGTCGGCTGCGATTAACTTTTTGGCCTGTTCCTGTGCTTTTGTGCTGTCGCCTCCCATTTCAGGGGGTAATAATCCGTAAATTTCGACCAGGTACAATTTGGCTTCTTGGTAATCAGGCTTTAAGCTAAGCACATTTTCGAACTGGTCGCAGGTTTCGGCGATTTTGTCCTTTACCTCTCCCTGCCCCATTTCCATGGCCATAAAAGCATGCATGAAGCTTGCGATTGCTTTGTAGTAGGCATAAATCACGTTTTTGGGTTCTAAATTTACAGCTTTATTTATTGCCGATAGAATATCTGCGGTTTTTACATCTCCACCTCCAACCAGCATATATTGCTTCAGCCTGGCTAATTCGTACCAGGCCATGGCGTTGGTCGAATCTTTATTCAGAAGGCTGTCCAGAAGCACTTTTGCTTCATCAACTTTACCATTCAATCGCAGACCGAAAGCCTTTTTCACATCTTTTTCGGTCTGGCTGCCTTTTACATAGCAGGATCCGGTGAATTGAGAACACAGGATCAGCAGTGTTATCAAAACCAGGCATAATATCTTTTTCATTTTTGTAAGAATTTAATTTGATAAATCTTTATTCTCATGCGAAAATTCAATTCCATTTGCGGATAGTCATTTATAAATCTTTTAAGCATCTTACCGAAAACCCGATTGGCTGATCAAAGGCGTTTCTGGCAATATTGTTTGCGGGTGCTGCCATGCCGCGATAATATGCCTGGGAACCTGAATTTAATGAGGATGTCCAAAAACCCCCGTCAACGGTGCGTTCGGAAAAATAACTGGCATACCAGTAACCGGTTGGCAATACTTTAAAGTCGTAAGCATCGGTGCCATTTCCGTTGCCCTGCCAGCCTGAAGTCGATTTAAGATTTTTTCCGGCATCAATTCCTCTGAAGCCTACCATGTTCCAGGCCGGCGAGCCGATCATCAGATAGCTGTCAGCAGTACCTTCGAGAACTTTGATCTCGTTATCAGTCGGGATATGCCAGCCGGCAGGACAAATTCCGCGTGATCCGGCAGTGGTGGAGTATCCCATCATTTCATCCCATAAATATAATCCGCCTTCAATGGTGCAATAGTATTCGTTGTTGTTGTAACAATATTTTTCGATAAGGCCATTGTTTGTTTGGGTTTCAGTTCCGTTTATCTTCAATCCCACATTCAGGTTTTCTTTTATCCAGCACTGACCAAGTACCTGGATGGTATGATACCAGATGTCGGCATACAAAAGTGAATCTAAACCCGGGCAAGCCACATTTCGTGCAAATTGAAGGATGTATTGCCGGCTTGTTTCGGGTGAATCGATAAAGCCGGATTCAATACCACCAGCATATCCAATCATTAAAAGTTCGTCACCAGGCGTGAAATCCAGATCGGTAAGGAGGTTAGATGATTTTTGGTTTTGCCTGAACGCTGCTGGTCCTGAATAAATCAGACTACAATTATGGTCAGATCTTCCGGAATTGATCATTTTAATGGTTTTAGCAGTTCCATCATAATGTAAGGTCAAAAAGTAAATTTTCTCTCTGCCTGAGGAAAAGGAGAAGTTGTGGAAACCCCTGTGTAGGTCAGTTTGCAAGGCGGCGAGTTTTGTCCCTGAAAGATTGGTAACTTCAAACATAATCTGTTGGTCGCCAGGAATGAAGATTTCAATGGTAGTCCGGCGATTAAAAGGATTGGGTGAATTTTGGAAAATGATGAAATTGTCAGAAGAATTTTTACCAGGATCGTTCAATCCCGTAATTACCAGAATTAGGGTCGTATCATCAGGATACAAGGTTACAGCACCACCCTGGGTAAGGTTTTTAATGCAGATGCTGTCGATTGGAACGTGCTGTCCGTTATTATCTCCAGTAAAGGTCAGCTCGATTGTGTTTTGTCCAAAGGCAAAAGTCGAAAATGCCAGGAAAAACACCATTAAAATTGTTTGATACTTTTTCATAGTGGTAAGTATTAAATTTAACCTAAATTTGTCTTATCATGGCCAAAGGTAAAAGGGCTACGCGAAAAATGTTTGTAATGGGCTTGTAAAACATTTGTAAAGTTTTTGAAAATTGGCCTAAAGCAAATAGTTTAGGAAGAATGGAAGGATGTGACAATTCGACAATTCGGCAATTCGACAATGGGAAGAATGGAAAGATGTAAAGTTAGAAAGATGTGACTATTCGACGATTCGACAATGTGAAGAATGGAATGTTGAGGCGTTAGCCGAAATCCCGCTTCGGCGGGAGAAGAATGGAAAAATGGAATGATGGAACATGGCGCTTTGCTCTTAGGCCTCTGCGCTCAGCGCTCAGCTCTTTGCGATTATAAATCTTAAAAAGTAAAATAATTACTTCGTGAGAAATAATGATCTTGAAATATTCAAACTGCTCAAGCAAAAAATTGTGCTTCAGATGCAGAAATCCTTTCCGGGCATTAATCCTGATATCAGCGCGTGGAAAGGACAGGATATTATCGACTTTCAGGAGGAACTTTTAGCGAAAGTTAATGCCAATATCAGCGAAAAATGGTTTTATAGTCACTTCAAATCTCAAAATATTTCGCTCCCACGCATCGACATGCTTAACCTGCTGAGCAAATATGCCGGATTCGCCAATTGGGACGATTTCCGGTTTAAACAGTCAAATCATCCGGGTAAAGTTCAGCCGGTTATTAAAAATCCAAACCGCTTTTTTATTATCGTCCCAGCTTTAATGATCCTGATTTTGGCCTTTTTATTTGTATTTTTCAAAGTTTTCAATACCCGGGAATATACCTTCAATTTCTTTGATGCCGACACCAAAATGCCGGTCACAAACAGTATTATCGAGGTGAGTGTGATCCTTGACGGCGAATCTCCGGTGAGCCATTTGTGCCGCCCTGATGGAAGTTTCCAGATAAAAACCGATAAAAGCAATATCCGGTTTGTTGTAAAATCACCCTACTATCAAACCGATACCATTTTTAGAAAACTCGATAAGTTTAACCGGAATGAAACAGTAAAACTCCGGTCCGACAATTATGCCCTCATGCTGCTCTATTTTTCGACCATGAATGTTAAAGACTGGCAAAAACGAAGAAACCAGTTAGACGCCATGATTTCGGACAGCGCGATGATTTACCAGGTGTATGCCAGCGATGAAATCGGTTTGGAGCTTTATAATAAATGGGAGTTTATCAACAAACTTACCCTGCCCGCTAGTAGTTTGCAGGGTATCGAAATTCTGGATACAAAATACCAGGGTGATCAGATTTCTTTAATTCGTTTCAGACAAAAGGAGGTAACGAAATGAGAAAGTATCTGTTTGTTTTCGGTGCAATGCTGGCTTATGTGCTTTTCTGCGCCAAGTCGTGCGAATCCCCTGAAGGCGATGATGCTGCATCGCAGGAAGTTGAACTTGAAAAGTTTAAGGACAGCATTAAAAGTGAATTTGAGTCGGACGATCTTACCATAACAGCTTTGCGGGCTTTCGAAGTAAAAGCTCAGGAAAAACTGGTCGATTTTTCTGATTATCTCAATCTTTACGTTGATCATGCGATGGATGATACCTTGAAAAATCAGGTCGGGCAAATGATTTCGGAACTTTTTATGTCCGGAGATGTCACACTTAAGATGAAGTTTTCACCTGAAGCAAATGAAAAAGGCATAACATTAAATGAGTTTTTAATGACGGATTTTGCCAGAACCTACGATTCGGTGGTTTTTCGGGTTGATTCGATCGGGGTTTCGAAGTCTTTGCGTCCTCAGGATGAAATCAGTTATTATGGAATCCTGGAATTTAAACAAACAGTGAAGGCTTATTCCACTTCCGGGAATATTTTTACAAATGCACGAAAAGCAAGAGTCGAAATACAGGCTTTGAAGGTCAAAAAATCTTTCGGATCCGACACGCTTCAAATCTGGAAGGTTTTCCTGGGAAATATGGAGTAATCAGCAAATTGGGTTCAGATGCTTTTCTGAAAATTCTTTTCTAAAAAAAAACAGCCCCACCATCCGGCAGGGCTATTTTAAATTACAGTTGTTGTAACAACAATTATTCTTTATTCAGTTTTTCGAGCCTTTTCTTTTCGGCTACTTTCTTTAAAATATCATCCTGAATAGATTTATTTACAGGCATGTATTGGTAAAATTCCATTGAATAGCTTGCCCGGCCACTCGAGATATTTCTCAACTGCGTGGCATAGCCGAACATCTCCATCAAAGGAACAAGGCCGTTAACCTTTTGCGCTCCCTTGCGATAGCGGCGCATCGATTCGATTTTTCCACGGCGTTTATTAAGGTCACCAACAACGTTTCCGATGTAATCATCTGGTGTGTTTACCTCAATTTTCATGACAGGTTCCAGGAGGATAGGATCGGCCTTCATAAATCCGTTTTTAAAACAGATCGAAGCACAAATCTGGAATGCGAAATCCGAGGAGTCGACTGCGTGATGTGTTCCGTCGAGAAGTACAACTTTAACATCAACAACCGGGTAACCGGCCAGAACGCCTTTATCCAGTGTTTTGAGAATTCCTTTGTTTACCGAAGGAATATACTCGTTTGGAATTACGCCGCCCTTGATTTTGTCCACAAATTCGTAGCCTTTGCCGGGGTTTGGCTCAATTCTGATAACAGTGTGCGCATACTGACCTTTTCCGCCGCTTTGCTTGCTGTGTTTGTAATTGCTCTCGGTTTCGGTGGTGATGGTTTCACGATAGGCAACAGAAGGTTCACCAACTTCCACTTCAACAGCAAATTCATGTTTTAACCGGTCGATCATGATTTCGAGGTGCAATTCACCCATACCCGAAATAACGGTTTCTTCAGTTTCATCGTCGAAACGAATGCCAAAAGATGGATCCTCATTTGCAAGTTTTGCAAGTGCTTCACCAAGTTTACTCTGGTCTTTTCGTTTGGCGGGATTAATCTTCAATTCGATTACTGATGGCGGAATATGAATGTTTTCGAGGAATAGCGGATGGTTAAGATCGCAAAGTGTGTCACCTGTTTTGGTGAATTTCATGCCAACCAGTGCAACGATATCGCCAGGACCTGCTTCGCTGATTTCTTCACGATCTTTGGCGTGAATCCTGAAAATACGGCCAATACGTTCGTTTTTCCCTTTTGTGGTATTCAGAATCTGGATGCCATTTTTCAAAGTACCCGAGAAAATCCTGATAAAGGTTTGTTGACCTACAAACGGGTCGTTGATAAGTTTGAAGGCAAGTGCTGCAAACGGGTCTTTAGCGGATGGATGACGGGTGTGCGATTTTTCGGCATCGTCAACATCTATCCCAACTACGGCACCAACATCAATCGGCGAAGGCAGATAATCGATCACGGCATCGAGCAGCAACTGAATGCCTTTGTTTTTATAGGCGGCACCGCATAAAACCGGTGTTATTAATAATTTGAGCGTGGCTACACGAATGGCTTTTTTAAGCTGATCTGCCGGAACATCGCTGTCATCAAGGAACTGCGAAAGAATATCTTCATCAAAATCGGCTAGTTTTTCAACTAAAAATGCATGAGCTTCTTTTGCCTGTTTCAGGTATTCCTGCGGGATTTCGATTTCGATGCCTTCACGTTCTTTAAAAATGTAGGCTTTCATCGTGATGAGGTCGATAATGCCGTTGAAATTTTCTTCGGCACCCATCGGCAAATGAATCGGCACAGCGTTGGCGTCGAGATATTTATTCATCTGGCCCACTACTTCAGTAAAATCGGCACCGGTACGATCCATTTTATTGACAAAGCCAATTCTTGGTACCCGGTGGCGGTCAGCCTGATTCCAGACCGTTTCGCTCTGAGGTTCAACACCGCCAACAGCGCAGAATACGGCAATCATGCCGTCGAGTACGCGCAACGAACGTTCGACTTCCAGGGTAAAATCAACGTGACCCGGAGTGTCGATAATATTTATTTGTGATGTTTTCCAATGGCAGGTTATTGCTGCCGAGGCAATCGTAATTCCGCGTTCCTGTTCCTGTTTCATAAAGTCCATGGTGGCCTGGCCGTCGTGAACTTCACCCATTTTACGGTTTGTTCCTGTGTAAAACAGGATGCGTTCGGTTAATGTGGTTTTGCCGGCGTCGATATGAGCAGCAATTCCAATGTTTCTAAGTTTGTTTAATGGCATTATGTTAGTTTGATATTAATTTTCAAATAAAACTGAAGATTGATTATATGATTATAGTTCCCTCAAAACGGGCGGCAAAAGTATAATTAAATGAAATGTTGGATGTTAAGTTAAGATTAATAAACGTTAAACAATTCTTTTTCCAAAAAGTTTTTCTTCAGAATCCATTTCCAGGTTCAATTCATTAAACTCTTTAAAGATGTCCAACGTTTCTGCGGCTTCCTCTTCGTTAATTTTTTGAAGTGCAAATCCGGCGTGCAGAAGGATGTATTCGCCGGTTTTAATATTGTCGACAAGGCTGAGGTTTGCTTTGACCAGGGTTCCGCCTACTGATACTTCGGCTATTTGCCCATCAATGCTGATTACCTGGGCGGGTATGCTTAAACACATTTAATAAAATTGATAAAAAAAATACTCATTTTCCGGCTGCAAAGATAGGATTATTTTTTCAGTGCTGAAATTTGCTAACAAGAGGCCATGTTTAATCCAATATGTTTACGACAGACATAGACCTTCTGACCTCTCAAACAATTTTATCTTGTAAAATTTTCAAATCCAATGGAATTTATGTTGTTTTAGTGAACTATCCAGTAATTTATAAGCCTAAATGTTGCGTTTTTTCAGGCTGCTGAATCTGGTTAGGTTTATGCCTGGGGCGTTGCCCATAGCCGTCAGGTTAAGAAATGATAACAATGTTTGGTTTGGAAAAGAATCCTTAGCCCAGGGCTTCAGCCCTGGGTAAAATGCGATGGGGAGTTTTTTATACCAGGTCGTTCACGACCTTCAATCGTTTGGATTGCGAAATGGACAAAAAGGGCGTAAACGCCCTTGCATCTTTGTATTGGAGATTCCAACAATCCCAAACCTGAAGGTTTGGGCTATGGAAAATCTGAAAATCCTGGACTTAACCTGACGGTTATGGGGCACCTCCGGGGCCACAAAAAATCCCAACAAGTTGTAAGTCTGAAACAAATTATTACGAATTGATGAATTCATGGTCAATAAATCCTCCGATGTAATATTTGATAAGCATCATAAAAATGAAACTTTTCAGCAAAAGGGGTTAGAAATTCTGAGACTTTTTGAGAATAAAAGATACCCTAATCGCAAGATTTTTTATCAGAAAAATTTCAATCGAAGGAAGTGAAAGCAGCCTTCGCCGAAAGGAGGAATTCTGAGCAAATCCCCAATGTTATTGGTTTAATGGAAATTCAATGGTAGCATCATTTTTCAGTTTAACCAGATACGACTTTCCAGGAATCAGCGTGATAAGGTTGCTGATATTTCGTTCGGGCCACCACAAACTCAGACCAGCAATTTCTTTAATAATCTCGAAAGAACCTGCAGGTGAAATGATGATTTCGGAAATCAAAACCGGTGTATGCGAAAGCACAGGAATCAGGTTCCAGCCTGCCGTCAGGTCAAGCTGGGCATTAGTTACCGGAGCGCCATTAATAGAAAAAGTTGTGTTTTCGGCCAGTTTTATCATATAGCCTGTTTGTGATTCCCACTGAGATAAGGTATTTGCCGGGTTTCCGGGTTGATAGAATTTTCCCTCTGCATCCTGAATTAAAAATACCTCGTTTTGATTGTTGGCAAAAATCATATTAAAACTGGTGTTTTCGGGAATCAGGTAGGATGAAAGACTGTTCCATCCGCTGCCATAATCAAAATCCTGGTGCTGGATATTTCCAACAATTTTTTCGATTTTCAAATTATCAAAATAAAAGCCATCTTTCCGGGTTCCTGCATCAGTGATAATTGTAAACCTGATAATGATTTGATTTCCGCAGAAATCAGTCAAATCCATGGTTTCTTTTACCCACTCGGTTTGTTTCCCGATAAACATGGGTACTTCAGGCAGGGTGTTCGTTTTTGGAATTGAGGTGTATTTTCCCGAAAGGATGTTCCAGTTTTGGCCTGAGTCAGCCGAAATTTCGCAAATAACGTAATCAGCGGCGCCATCCAAAGTCCACATCGCATTAAAGCTAAGCCATGCCGAAACTGCCCATCTCAGGTTTATTTCAGTTTTAAGGGTTATCGACGAATTTTCGTTGTTGAGATAGGAACTTCCTGGCGAATCGGTCATCGAATATTGTGGAGAGACATACGCAGTATTTGAAAAATGCCATTTGGCGCTTTCCCAGTTATTCATCGTGGAGCAATCATCATAAAGCAGGAGTTCTGAATTGCCAAAAGTTTTAATAATGGTGTCGGTTCTCAAAAAGTTGCCACTTACTGCTTTGATGACATACTTAATCTGTTCGCCGGGCATGATTCCAGGCCTTAAAGTAAAGGAAACCGAATCGGTAATTTTTTGAAGTTGTTGAATGTTATTATAATTTTTATCCCCGCCAATATTGGTAAAATGGTCACCAATTCCTTGAATGCTCACTGTTAATGGCGTATTTGCCAGGCCACGTCTTTCGGTTTTGAATGATATAAATCCCTGGGAACTGCTGATATTAAAAGTGGTTAAGTCGTGAAGCAAAAAATATGAACCTGCTAATTTTGCTGCAGTAATATTTTGGTGCAAAACCTCGAAACATTGCGGGATAATCCGCTCCATCGGTGGCCAAAAGCCATCAACATCGGTACCGGCTTCCGGAGTAAACGAAAATATTCTGGGTTTTGAGGTTTGTTCACCATACATCCAGTCACTCGATTCGCCATTGACCCGGTAAAGCATTGTACTTGGAGTGCCAACCCGGTAATTATTTTCGTCAGCTAATTCCTGTCCAATTGCTGTAAAATAGGTATGATCGGGGGTAAAAGAACTTGCGGTGTAACCCCATGAATGCAGCAGGTAATTTCCGTAAGTGTGGTAATTGAGCGCAATTTTAAAATTATGTTCATTGCAAAAATCCCTTATCATTTGAGTTTCTGTTTCCGAAAATGGTGCTGTGCCGCGGTAAGTAAGGTTTGAAGGAGTTGGTGATGAGCCAATATCATCATAACCCCACATAAAGCCAAAATTCCGGTTGAGGTCCACGCCAAAAGATCCATCGCCATTGTTTTTCAGATTTTTCCGCCATTGTCCGCCGCCATTGGGGTTTGTGGTTTGATTCCGGATATATCCGTCAGGATTTACACACGGAACAAAATACATTTCGGTATTATCCACCAGTGACTTAATGTCTGGATTGGTTGCATAATTTTCGAGCAAATAATACATGTAAAACAGCAAAACCTGCATGGAACCCGGCTCACGGGCATGTGTTAAACCGGTGTAAAGTATTTCAGGCTCCTCCTCGTTAACTCCGGGGTTGTCCGAAATTTTAATCCAGTAAATGGGACGGCCTTCGATGGTAAGTTGCGATCCAATGGTTTGTTTTATGGTGATCAGTTCAGGATAGGAAGCAGTCATAATATCCAGGTGCGCCATTAATTCGTCATACTTGCAAAATCCACCCATCGATCCAAGCGAAAAACCTTCAGGAACTTCATATTGTTTCATCGCTTTGAATTGTGCTGTTATTTCCTGTGGGTTTTTGCCGCGGTTTCGCTCCTCGTAAAAATTTGCTACATCATCAATCAAAATTTCATAGCGGATGCCTGCGGCAGATAATTTTTCCAGCTCATAGTCCGGGATTTCGAGAATGACGAACCGGTCGTCTTTAATAAAATCTGGTTCAAGTCCTAATTTGGAGATAGATTGTAAATTCTGAACATTATAGTCGATTTGAATGCGTTTATATAATTGATCCTGAGCAAAAACACCATTTAAACAGAAAATGAAAAGTATGCCGAAAACGAAATTTTTAACCATGTTTTGTCTTTCTTGTTACCCTGAGAATTACAAAACTAAAAAATTTAATCAAAGTTCAGGTAAAAAAAACAATGATGACTTTCCTTTGCACGCCTATTGTTCCGGGTTTATATTCAAAAAATGGGGCTTGTTGCAGATGGTTTCCGTTATCTGACTACCCGTTTTTTATATCGATCAATTTTGCTAAAATGCTGATTGCGATTTCCTCCGGCGTTTGTGCGTTGAATTTTATTCCAATCGGCATATCAATTTTTTCGATTTCGCTTTCGGTAAGCTGGCCCGTGCTGAGATAATTTTGTTTTGCTGTGGCAACTTTCCGCTTACTCCCGATCATACCGAGATAGCGAAACTTTTTTTTGGCGCAGATTGCAGTAACCTTTTCGTCAAATTCATGTTTTGGAGTTGTAACCACGATACAGGTTTTCTCGTTAAAATCGGCTTCAATGGCGGCTTCCACAAAATTTTGTTCGATAATATCGTAACCTTGCCCCTGAAGTTTTTGTAAAAGCTCCGTTCTGAAATCGATGAAAGTAATTTTGAATCCAAAATCTTTTGCATAATGTGCCAGCGCTGATCCCACGTGGCCTGCGCCGAATATCACCAGTGGAATTAAAGGATTTATGGGTTCGATATAAATTTCCATCGTACCTCCACAGTGCATACCGGCATCGGCTTCCAGGGAAAGTGAGGATTTTTTGGGCTCATTTTTCCTGATTACAGCCATTGCCTCGGCTACCATTTTATATTCAACACTTCCACCGCCAATGGTGCCAAAGGTTTCACCCGATTCGGTTACCAGCATTTTTGATCCGGCTTTGCGGGGCGTCGATCCTGTGGTTTCGATGACGATGCAAAGTGCTGCATTTTTACCGGAACGTTTTATTTCTTCTACTTTTGCAAAAATATCATCCATTTTTCAACCTTTTTCATGAATATTAAGTCGAACAAAATTAGTGATATCAGGCAAAGCTATCTAAAAGAGTTGTCAGAAATCTATGAGCAACAGGAATCTGCCATTTTTCTGGACTTGATTTTTGAGGAAATTCTTGGTTTAACGAGGCTTGAAAGGATTTTAAATCCTGAAAAAAGGGCAACAGAATCCGAAATCCTGAAAATTCACTTTGCTGTTAATGATTTAAAACAGCACAAACCGATACAATACATCCTGAAAAAGACTGAGTTTTATGGTTTGCCTTTTTATGTTGATGAGCGCGTGCTGATCCCCCGTCCAGAAACGGAAGAGCTCGTGGGATGGGTGCTGGAATTATACGGGCAAAAAGTTAATTGTGATATTTTGGATATTGGAACGGGCAGTGGGTGCATCGCGATTTCGATTAAAAAGAATCTGATTTCGGCCAATGTTTGGGCGATGGATGTTTCGCCGCTTTCGCTGGAAGTAGCCAAAATGAACGCGATTTCAAATCATGCCGACATTCATTTTTTTCTTCAGGATATTTTAGAAAGTCCAATTTCAGAAAACCTTCCCCGGTTTGATGTCATCGTAAGCAATCCGCCTTATGTAAGGAATTCGGAGAAACTTCTGATGCAAAAAAATGTGCTGGATTATGAGCCTGCCCTTGCCCTTTTTGTTGAAGACAGCGATCCTTTAAAGTTTTACAGGGCCATTGCCGGCTTTTCCAGGGAGCACCTGAACCCTGGCGGAACCTTATTTTTTGAGATCAATGAGTCACTTGCCGCCGAAACTGCCGGATTACTCGAATCGATGGGTTTTTCCGAAATTATCGTTAAGCAGGATATTCACAATAAAAACCGGATGATCAAAGCTAAGAAATCCTGAAAAAAGTCAGACTTTAATTTCTGAAGAATTTATCCAGCAGATCAAGTGTTTCTTCATGAATCCCGGCGGCGTTTTTTTCGCTGGGTCCGGTAATATTTAAAACACTAATATTTTCTTTTTCAATCCAATTGGCTATCAACCTGTGATTTCGGTTTTTATATAATGCCCACACAAAAACAGGTTTTTGATAATCCATCGCCAGATCGTAAGCCAGTTGAGTTGGCTCGTTCATTTCGTCATAAATGATGATCAAAACCCCATCGCTTTCGATGATGTTCTGCACAATCCTTCCAATTAAATCTTCAGAGAAGGCTTCATTTAGCAAATACCGGTGAGGAATCACTCCATCATCGGCGAGCCGGCCATGGGGGCACCAACCCGAATAAAGCAGGCCGTTACAAAGAGCGTAATCAAGAGCGGCCCGCTCAACGCCGGTTTGGCCGCCACTTTTGATACTGAGGTTATTTTTTTTGAAGTTCAACAATAAAGTCCCTTTGCGATTTGAGTAAGTTTATCGAATAGAGCAACAAGTTTTTGGTTTCGGCCAGAATATCGAGGTACAGCAAGCTGCGGCGGGTTTGTATTTCGCGTTCGTTAATTCGTTTGATCTGGTTTTTCCGGAATTCGCCCAGCAATGCTAATAACTCCTGCTGTTTGCCAATGACTTGGCTCAGGTCGCTAAAATTCCGGGTTTCAATCTTTACCATGATATCTTTAAAAAGGATATTGATCCCGTCTTTCATGGTTAACAGCTCAGCTTTTTGCTCGGGGCCAAGGCCTTCATGGTTATTGTCGATATGTTCAAAACCCGGCGACACCATAAAATTGAGGCAATGAGCGATTTCGCGCATGTAATCAACACTTTG
>CAJATL010000113.1 GCA_903944895.1 uncultured Bacteroidota bacterium | reverse complement strand
TGATACAGTTACTGATGGTATTCCACCTTCGGCGGTTATAATTATCTGTCCAACCCTTGGGTCAGTACTCGTATTTTCAACATAAATAACCGTTAATAAGCCGTTATTACTGCCACCCAGAGGTGATACCGAAAGCCAGCTATTATTCTCCGTAACTGACCATGTAGTGTTTGATGCAATATTAAAATTGGTTTCACAGGCTGATTCTGTAACATTCTGGTTAGGTGGATTAACTTCAAGTTGTAAGGAGGGGGATTCATCCTTGAGGCAGCGCACCGAGAACCCGAACGACTCATCAATGTAGTACCGGTACACTATCGCGTCGTAGTAGGACAGAGACCGGAACCAGGCATTTGAAGCCGAGAGCTGGGTAGAACTCCAGAAGTAGCCTTCGTCACCAAGGATGCTTGACCACCCCACATTGTTGCGTCTACTGCCCGGAAGGCCTGTGAAACCACTCGAGTTTGTAGCACCATAATTTGGGTAAGTCCAATGTATAAAACCGGTTTCTTTTATTTTCCCACCTGCAAAATCTACACCTCCAAGGAAATTTGTCAGCGCAGTCCATTCAGCATCTGTGGGCAGCTGCCAGTTGATGGGGCAAATGCCTTTCACACCTGCTGTTGTTGTGTATTGCATCATCTCATCCCATCGGTAAAGACCACCATAAATATCGCAATTGGTTTCGACATCATCGTAACAATATTTTTCTATCGTTCCATTGTTGGTTTGTACGTTAGTTCCATCAATCCGGCTTCCAATGTTCAGGTTTTGTTTCATCCAGCATTGGGTTCCAATTTGTACAGTGGTGTAAACTTTGCCATCGCGGCCATCTGTAAAGTTATCTCCGCAAAGCCAGGGAGTTTGGGAATAGGAGAAATTATTAAAATCCGCGCTCATTTTCACCCAATACCCAAAGCCATTTTTAATTTCGGTAAGGGTGTTTAAAAAGGGTAAACCATTTGGGTCGTAAAATTTGCCTCCCTGCTCATAGCTTGTAACCATTTGCAATTTTCCGGCAGTTATCAGTGGTGCAAAAGCTGTTTCGGGGGTTATGGTTTCGGCAGGCCAGTAACAAATTAAGTTCCAACCAGCTTTAGGGTTAATGGCAAAGGTTGGGGAAATAGCTGTTCCGGTTACACTCAGCGTGGTTCCGTTAGTTACTTTTGCCCAGTAGCCTTCGCCCGGCACAATATTCTGTAAAGTGTTCAAAAATGGCAAACCTGTTGGATCGAAAAATACACCCTGTTGATTCTGAAAACCGGTTACCATTTGCAGATTATTAGCAGAAATCAACGGCGCAAAAACCGCATCCGGAGTTGCCGGAGTTGGAATTAGGTCAAGGGAGACGAGGTTCCAGCCAGTAGTTAAATAGATTTCATCGGTTAGATCAACACAATCATTAGTAAAATTAAATCCATTTGTTTGCGGTGAATGTGAAATACTACCCCACCCTCCACGCTCAATTAAACATCGGATTACCTGACAATCTTCTAAGCCGAAATTATTTAAATTCAAAGTTAATGATAAATTGGTTGGTAATGTGCAAATTTCTTGTGGAATAGGGCTTTCAAGAAGGTTATCATCCAGTAAAAGAAGCATAAGGTTTTGTAATTCATCAATTTCGGCTGGAATAATGCCTGTTAACTGGTTCGAACTAAGCCAAAGATATTTCAGATTTGATAGATTTGCGATATCAACCGGAATACTGCCGGATAACTGATTCAAATAAAGGTTAAGTTCTATAAGCATTGTCAAATATCCAATTGTGGGGGGAATAGCTCCTGTAAGGTGGTTCCACGAAAGATCAAGACTAAGAAGGTTTGTTAAATTTCCGATTTCTGATGGAATATTTCCTGAAAATTCGTTAAACCAAAAGTTAAGATATTGCAGATTTGATAGATTCCCGATTTCAAACGGTATACTGCCGGAAATCTCATTGTCCTGGAGCTGAAGATTTTGAAGTTTGGATAGGTTCCCAATTTCCAAAGGGAGATTGCCTGTAAGATTATTTTGATATAAATCAATCCCGGTAATAAAGCCGTTGATTACAGTAATCCCATACCAGGTGTTTACGGGACCGATAAGCCAGTTGGTATTGTCATACCAGTTTAGGCCATCGGTGGCGTTGTAAAGTGCAACTAGTGCAAGGCTGTCGTTGGTGTTTACCCGTGAGTTGTCGGATACACCCTTTGGGGGCTGGGAAATTTTATTTTCTAAGAGTTTTGTCTCTTTATACTTAATCATTTGTGCTTCATGTTCTAGGAACATTTTCCTCTCAAATTCATCCATTTTAGCAAAGCGTTCGGGGTAACGCTTTTTGATGAGTTCCAGGCGATTTATTTTGCCCTGATCCATTTCAGGGTTTGCTAATGTGTTTTCGTCTCTGTTTTGTGCCTGCACAGCCAAAGCCAATGCCAGCAATGTAACTACAAGGAGTCGCCGGATGAGGGAGGTAGTAAATGTTTTCATAATTATTACTGTTTTATTATAGCTTATTTACCTTGAAATAAAGGATTCGAGGGATACCAAAAACAATCTGTTGTCACTTTTACCCAATAGCCAAAGCCGTTGTTAACTTCGGTAAGGGTGTTTAAAAATGGTAATCCGTTTGGATCGAAAAAGAGACCACCCTCATTATATGAAGTCACTGTTTGTAAAACCCCTTCAAAAATTAGGTTTTCAAATGCTACTTCAGGAGTTAACGGAGAATAAAAATATTTACATCCAACCAGGTTCCATCCGGCAGTCAGAAATACCTCAGGTGGCCACCAATTCCAACCATCCCCCCATCCACCATAAATCTTTATTTCGGTATCCTGGTTAACTTTTACCCAATAACCTGCTTCACTATTAATAGTGGTGAGCGTGTTCAAAAATGGAGGACCATCAGGATCAAAGAAAACTCCCTGCTGGTTAACATACCCTGTAACAACCTCCAGTGAATTATTATCAATTGCATCTTGAAATACAATTTCAGGTGAATTATTAATTGGGTTAATGATGGTTGAAATAAGATTCCAACCCATCTTTAAAGGTATTTGGATAGAATCGCAAACAGTAAACCATGCTGATCTGATTTGTAGAGGTGAGGAGGGATCATTTGAATGAAAATTAATATGAGCCGGATAGTGTGAGACATTGTAAATTAGAGAGTCAGCATTAGCTGTAGCAGAAATAATTTGACTACTGCCTGGACTGATAATGCCTTGTGAATTTTCACATTTAAGCCAGTCAAAAGCCTGGTCGCCTGACAATTCGAGCCTGATGTTCCAGTTGAAGCAATAATTTGGATATAACTTGTAAAACTGCTTCCACTCGTTACCTGATAAATACCAACTGCCATCAGAATTTGATGGGCCACCGTCAAAACCTATGGATCTGCCTGTTGAAATTTGTGTATGCTTGAAAATTACCCAGATTTCTTCGCTATCCCAAATTTTTTGCATTTCAGCATCTGGTATATTCAGGCTTATGGTGTTCCATTGGTTAGCCAGTGGCACAAAACTTTCAATACAAAGCGTATCACCAGGGCTATTGATGACATCCCATCTATTACGACAAACTATTATTGATGTATTTATCGGCAGGTCGCGTACAAAAATATGTACCGCTTCCAACTTCCTCCCAACATATTCGCCCAGGCGGTTATAAGGAAACCTTACTGCTATCTGCTGGGTGGATGAAGCTGAGAAACCTAATCTTCCGATGTTATTGCCATCAAAATGTACGATTGGGTTTTCCCTTAATTCATCAGTAAATTCGATTGGTTCACGGTTGCAGGCGGCGGATAAATATCCGGGATCGTCCTTCTTAAGCTTTTCATCAGAATAAGGACTTTCGATAGGTAACTCTGAAACAAGTGTTTGTTTTTTTGTTGGAAAAATTAGATTTGGAAAATAGTACTCGGAGGTAATTTCGTATGAAAGGGGGCTTTGCCCGGTATTTTCGATCAGGAAAGACCGGGTTAAGGAATCAGGGGAATAAAAATGCAAATCAGCTGGTGTTACCAGTGCCGAAGCTGGTGTTTCGAGTATTTCAAAGCTAATGTCGTCGAGATAATATTTGGGTGTTCCAGTAGCATTCCAGGCATAAAAATCAATCCCAGACCATTGGCGCACAGTCCACTGGTTGGTAACTCCTGCCCCTTTGCTCCATTTCCAGGCGACTTTTTGTATGCCATCCACTTTTATCCATGCGCTGTCCGAATCAATATCAACAATGTTTTCGATAAAAATCCATTGGTTGTAATTATAGCTGAATGTAGCTGCATTTGCTATTCCTGCATCAATTCTGCATTGACCTGCCAAATCAAAATACACCTGACCGTTTATGCTGGGTTGTATTGCATCAGTATATCCCGAAAGGAGATTGTAATATGCTGTAAAACCTGCTGGAACAAACAGGTAAAAAGAAGCGGAATACCTGCCGCTACTTTTATCTCCAAGCAGAAGTACTGCATCATTTAAACCTTCTATCAATAAAGAATTATTGCCAGAACGTGGATTGTTATTCTTCACAAAAGGATCCATCGTAGTCCCGGGAATTCCGCTCCAGGGTTTCCAAAGTGTATTGTTCTGGCCACAAAGCTGTTGATTGGGGGTGTAGGTTTCAAAGGTTTCGGTGAAAAGTGTGGTTCCCTGAATTTCCTCGACTACAGAAATTGACGTAATGGAAGAAAAATACGGTGGAGATTCAGTCATGCCATCAATATTGTGAACCCCCAGACCGAGTATGTATTGCGACGGGGTATGAATCAGGGATTCCTGGAAACTCTGTCCTGGTGCAAGAACAATCTCAGTTAACATCGCGGCACATAACATTCCTTCTAAATGGTTGTAATTATAATCAATGATATAATTGATCAAACAAGCATAAGGAAAAATTATGGTAACAGTTTCGTTGCCGCTATTGAATAACTGAACTGTAATTTCAACATTTTCACCAACTATGTAGATTTCTTTGTCGGTTGAAACCGTACAAATCACATCTCCAAAACCTTTTCCGGTGCTTTGGCTAAAAAGACTTAAGTGAATGCTCAAACAAATAAAAACCAAGGTCAAATAATTGTTTTTCATAGCACTAAAATTTAATTTGTTAATTTTTTACATGGCAGTAATTGAAGGAAAACCTTATTAATTTAAAATTCGTTGCGTCTTTTTTGTAAAGTCATTTTTAGTCATAGCTGAGGTATTTACTAACGATGTATTAATTGTGATAAAAAATTGGCTACCCTAAAAAATGCCGATAATCGTTTAGAACATTTTGCATCACATAAACCGGGTTGAATATTTTGAATGTTTCATAGTAGTAAGTATCTGAATTACAAAAGTTAGTCTGTTGTTTACTAAATATTTGAAAAATAGAATCTAGTGCATCAATCTTTGGAGTAGCGAATGCTATTTTAGTGCGGTACCTTTTGCAGGTAAATTTTTTTATGAATTTATTTACAAAAGAATCGTAAACATAAAACCTAAATAAAGCTCCATTTTGATGGAGATAAAAAAATACGCCGCTTTTTTCCATTTATTTTGTAATATCCTCGTAATTAAGTTAGTAGTTACTAAAGGATAAAATTAGAAAAGTAATTTGAATTTTCAAAATATTCTATCGAAAAAATTGGATTTTTGCGAAATCCGGAAAAACCAAAAATGTTCGATATCTTGAAGGAACGTATGCTTATATCGAAGGAACGTATGCTTATATCGAAGGAACGTGTTTTCGCATTTGGCGAAATTTATTTTCATTCTAAATAATTTGATCAAAATTACCCGGAAAAAAGAATTAAACAAAGCCGAAAACTAAAGAAAAAGGCTAAATCAGAAAACAGCTATCATTGCTATCCTGATTTTTCAGAAAGCAGCCTGATGATGCTTTAGGAATGAAGGAAGAAAGAATGGGCGATCGTTTGTTTGATTAATGTGTGTCGGTGTGGTATGGAAAACCAGGGTCGTTCGATAATTTAACTAATCCACCTTCCCACCAAACAAATCCCCATACCCAACCTCCGGCTCGTTAACCTCATAATTTTTTAAAACTTTCTTGGATGGCGTTTTCTTCTTTTCCCACAAGCCCGCCTTCACTTCCTCCTCATGGATTTTGTGGTTGAGTTCGAGGAGGCGTCTGATGATTTCCTTGCGTGCCTCGGGATGGATGGTGTAACGGATGCGGTAGTTCTGAGGGAGATAATCTATTTCAGGTGTCTCATCAAACTTCTCCGTTTTTTCAATTTCCGGAATTAAATCAAGGAGTGGAGCCCAGTCCGCTTTTGAATATGAATTTATTTTCTCCTGATAGTTATCTGGTTTTAATATGTTCATTATTTCCTCTGCTTAAATTATTTTTTTCCTGCTAACCTACCAAACTATCCGCCAGCAACTCCTCCTGTTTCAATACGGTGTCGATGGCTTTTTACTGCACATTTTATGATTGTTATTATTAAGCATAAATCAATAACACTATTCATTATCCTAAACCGCTCCTTTTGAACTCAACTTTATCATTATTTCTCTGAAACTCTCGAGGCCTGCTTCCAAATTTTCGATGATTTCTTCCGCAATCACATCCGGGTCAGGCAGGTTGTCGAGGTCAGCAAGTGATTTGTCTTTTAGCCAGGTAATGTCAAGGCTTGTTTTGTCTCTGGCGATTATTTCTTCATAGGCAAATTTTCTCCAACGACCTTCCGGATTGGTTTCAGCGTTAAAAGTTTCTTTTCGCTTAAACCGGTTTGCAGGATTATAGCAAATGATGAAATCTTTTAAATCGTCCAGTTTTAAGGGATTTTTCTTGAGTGTATGATGAATGTTTGTCCGATAATCATACACCCAGATTTCCTTTGTCCATGGGTCTTTACTGGCAGGTTTGTTGTCGAAGAAAATAACATTTGCTTTTACACCCTGGGCGTAAAATATTCCGGTTGGCAGACGCAAAATAGTATGCAGGTCGGTTGTTTCCATCAACTTTTTCCGGACTGTTTCACCGGCTCCACCTTCGAACAAAACATTATCGGGAACAACAACGGCAGCGAGGCCGGTTGTTTTGAGCATGGTGCGGATATGCTGGACAAAATTCAGTTGCTTGTTGCTGGTGGTCGCCCAGAAATCCTGACGGTTGTAAGTTAAATCGTCCTTTTCCTGTTCGCCTTCATCGTTGGTAAAAGTCTGACTGCTCTTTTTCCCAAATGGCGGATTAGCCAGTACATAATCATAGGTAATTGGTGAGGCAGCAATCAGGGCATCGGCAGGAGAAATGAAATTATCGCTGTCGATGTCGCCAATGTTGTGCAGAAACATGTTCATCAAGGCTAATCGCCTGGTTCCGGCAACTATTTCGTTCCCGAAAAAGGTTTGAAGCTTGATAAACTTGTTTTGCTCTTTATCCAGTTTGTTGTTTGAAACCAGGAAATCGTAAGCAGCCAAAAAGAAACCGCCTGTTCCACAAGCTGGGTCTGCAATGGTTTTCATGGGTTGCGGCTGAACACATTCCACCATAGCACGGATCAATGGACGTGGGGTGAAATACTGGCCTGCCCCGCTTTTTACATCCTGTGCATTTTGTTCCAGCAGTTTTTCATAAATATCGCCTTTCACATCGGCACCCATCACCAGCCATTGTTCGCTGTCAATCATGTCAATGATCTTCGCTAACATGGCAGGGTCCTGAATTTTATTCTGGCTCTTGGTAAAAATCTGACCCAATATTCCTTTTTGCGTGCTTAACTCACGAAGCAAGGTTACATAATGGATTTCCAGGGCTGCCCCTTTTAGTTCCGTTAAGCTTTCCCAGTTGTATTCCTTTGGAATGTTCAGCTTACGATTATAGGGCGGTTTGCTGTATTCATCGGCCATTTTTAAAAACAGCAGGTAGGTAAGCTGTTCCAAATAATCACCGTAACCTACGCCAACATCACGAAGCGGATTACAGAAAGACCAGACTTTGGAGACTATACTTGAGGTGTTGTTACTCATTATTTGTAAGCTATTGATAGTTGAATAAGTGCGATTTCTTCTTGGCTGGTTAGTGGGTTCAATCTCTCATTTATTAAGGTTCTTGAACGGATTGTGGAGTAAAGTAAATCATCCCACCTGAAAAAATCTATCGTATTTTTTCCAAGTTGAGTGCACTTTACCCTATCAAAATATATTCTATCATGGTCAGTAAATATTATTTCAATTGTCGGATCGTTAAAAAAAGGGTGAACTATTAAAAAAGTACATCTATTGTACACAGGCTTTTTTACATCAATAGTATTTTTTTGACCTTTCCGCTCCGGTGAATTACAAGACTTGCATGAGTAGAATATATTCTCAGGGGAAAAAGTAAATTCAGGGTAGTCTCCCTTGTGAGCAAAATGATCCATCTCATGACCAAGACCTATTAAATACCTTTCACAAAAGACGCACTTTAAGCCTTGATTTGCAAACAACTTTCCAGATATTTCATTCTTGACCGAATTCCTAATCATGCCCCAAGAAGCTTGGGTAAAGTTACCGCCTTGTCTTGACTTGAGCGTTTGTATATAACATTCGCTCTCTGTTGAAAGTGTTATTTTTGTATTTATATTAAGCATTGTTTTGTTCCAAATAATTTTGTGCTTTCTCTTTTAATATTTTAAGAGGATCATTGTCACTTAATACTAGTGTCGATATTTTTTTTAAAATTCTTTCAATTTCCGCATAATCTTTTGAATTCCGATTAACCATGGTTACTAGTTTAGTTAAGTCGTATTCAAGGAATGAGTTTCTAGTAGATCTGACATTGAAAATGGAATATAAAACCTCTTCAGCTGACCAACCGAAGGTGTCTATATCTTTTGGTAATGCAACAGTTTCTATAAATCCATTTGCCATTTTCAATCCAATAATTTTTGAACTTTCTCCTTTTAAATCTGATATTAAAAAATGTGAATGAGTTGCAACTATGATATGGGAAGTAGCATACTCAGGATCAGCAAACAATTCTCTAATGAACGAAAGATATTTCATTTGCCAATTTGGGTGTAAACTAATTTCCGGTTCATCAATAAAAACTAAACTATTCATTTTTACAGTTGACATTAAACCAACCATTGATGAGAAAAAATGGTATTCTCCTGAACTGCTCTCCTGCAATGAATATCCCTCTTGTCTTTTAAGCTTGATTTCCGGTACTGATATCATTCCTAATTGCCTCAAGTGCTCAATTAGTGAGAACTCATTATTTAGTTGCTCAAAGGAATTTTTATCAAATAAATTATATATTATTTTGCGGGAAATGCTGTGTTTGATATCTGATTTTAAGACGCGCTTTTCATCAAAAAGCATATTACAAAAACTGCAAATATTGAAGAGAATCTTTTTGTCTTCTTTAATCTTTAAATAGTGGTTTAACTTAAATGGGGGATTGCTCTCTGGTGTAGGATATTTTTTATTTATCTCATCAAAATAAACAGCTAATCCTTCAGGACTTAAATTCCCATTAAAAAATCTAGATGAATTTGATGTGTAGTAAAAAATCTCAATCTCTTTTTCAAGACCCAAAAAATTTAGTGCTCTTACTAAGCCATTTCTAAAAGCGTCAGATTGATATTCCTGAACAATGAATTCAACGGTTCTACGCACATATGCACGGGTACTTGCATTTTGTGCTACATTTCTAACTCCCAAATATTTGTATTGCAAAAAAGTGTCTACCTTTTCTCCTTCATTTGTAGTGTCTTTTCTGTAAAACGGGTATTTATCTGTCAAGGAAATGGAGTTAGCTACTATTGCAATTGGAAACATCGCTTCATGAAAAGCAATTCTGTTCCCATTTTTCATTAAGTGGGTTTTGGTACCTTTATTCGAAACAACAAAGTCCATAAACTTACCTCTTTCAGGTATGTTGGTGTATTCATAAATATCTCCATTCAGCGAATATTTCAAATTAAAACTTCCATCGACATTACTTGAATACGTTTTACCTTTGGCCAAATCATTTAACTCTTTGAATAATTCGATTATTATTCGGAACAAATTACTTTTTCCTGTTCCATTAGCTCCAATTAAAACGGTTGTATAAATTTCGTTTTGCTTATCCGCTGATTCAATGAAATTGTAAAACAGGTTACCCTTACTCATTAGAGTATTATTAATCAATTCAAGAGAGATTAGTTTAAATCCTTTACAATTAAACACTTCGTCCTTCAATTTGTCTTTCATTTCGTCTTTTGTTATAATTTTCCAATAAATGCTTTCTTCAGAATACTTTGCCTTAATATTTCAATGTGCTGCAAACTTTGGCTGATGGTTTCTTTTATTTTGTTGCCATTTAAGAATTGTGTTAAATATTCTCCTTAACCAACACCGGTATCACTGAATGGATTGCAAAATGACCATACTTTTGATTCTTCACTTGAAGTGTTAATGCTCATTATATTTTTTAGTTTCTATAATAATCAATTACCTTAAGATAAAATTCCCGATAATTTTTACATTCAATTTGGTTGATGTTTACTTTTAAGGATTTTAAGATATCGGTAACTCCTTTATTTTTTTGTTCGTTAAGTTTATTTTTATAAAGTTTATTGAAATCCTCCTCAGTGTTTATTTTGTAAGAAATTGAATCCTTTGGAAGTATTGGAATGCAAAAAGTAATTTCATTGTTGATACGAACATCCAATTTATTGCTTTTCCTTTTTAGTTCTTCTCTTTGAATTAAAAGCCACCATAAATGGTTTTCTGAAAAATCTAAAGAAAAACCTGCAATGATTAAATGGTGGGTAAAAAATAAATCAGTCCAGATTTTATTGGTGTCACTATCCCTTATCCTAACCAACAAACTCTTTTTCTCAGTTTCACTTTGTTTACCGCTATCACCTTTAACTATACTTTGGATTTTTGCAAAGTAATCTGAATAGTGCTTAAATCCAATCATAATTGATTCTTCAGGATAACTCTTGTCAGAGATTTCGATATTTCTGTTGTGCTTTAGCTCCCCATGAATGTGTCTGACTGTTATGTTTTCAACTTTATAACCACGATATAAACTATGTTTTGATTCAAGATTATTTATTGAATATTCCGTTTTTGTTGCTAGGAAATTTGCGATGATTGATGATTCTAGATTATAGTCATAATTAGTCGTGATAATTTCTTTTATACCACTTTTCATAAATCCTATGTGAATTTCATTATCCACCAACTTATTTTCATTGTTTAAAAGAGTTAGGGAAATTTTAGATTTAAGGTTCCTTAATTTGCTCTGAAATTCATTTCTACCTTCCTTAGCATATAACATCTCTTCAAAAGTCAGTGGGAAAGGTTTCAGCTCGTTTTTCAAGTCAGTATCAATACTGAAGTATGTTGATATTTGTTGCAATAATTTACCCCATGAGATTCCATTATTATTTTCAGTCCTATGAATTCCATTCCCTAAAAAAAACGCTTTTTTGCCTGTATAACTTTCTTTCATCATATTTATACCTAAAATATTCTTTAAAAATACCCTCCTAAAAAAAATTTGCCTTTATTTTAACTCCTGTGAAAATCTGTTAAATTAAGTAGTCGAACCCCAGCGATTGCAAAATCACATTTATAAATATAGCTCAGTATAACGCATCTCATTGACTTCATTATTGAGGAATATTCTCCCATTTTGACAATTATTTTCTATATTCAAAATAACATCAGCCGATGGATGAGATGATCTACCCACTCCATGATTTATTACATAAGTACTAAAAGTATTTATACCATTAAAATTTTTGAAATTCCAGCTTTTCCTTGAACCATGATGAGGCACTTGAAAAATTCTAACACGAGGCAAAAAGGATTGATAATACTTTGTAAAATGGTTTAGCCATTCAGTAGAAGACAAATTAATATCGCCGGTTAATAATGTACCTAAATGCTTCTCAAATTCACAATACTCATGAAGATAATGACCAGTCATGATATATTCCGCAATTTTATGATGAAAAAGATGACCATGAAACATGCACAAAGAAGTAATATTAATGTCTTTAAATTTTAATTTATAGATTTCTCTAACCTTATCTCTAAATTCTTTGTTGAAAAGCATTTTCAGGGAATTACCATTTAATAATTGATCAATTTCAATTTTAAACGCCCTGATTGTTTGGGTCTCAATAAAGTCGCGCAAATAAAAAACGAATTCCCAAACTTTACCTGAAATTATCATCTTGCCAGGGACTTCTTGAAAAAATGTATTTCGATACCCTGTAGATCTGTTTTCGTGTTGTAAAATACGTGTTTCAAGGTCATAGTCATTTTTCCCTTCCATACTTTCTAATTCAAGTCTTTCAGGAAAATTGCGCCTTTGCTCGTTGTCATAAGGGGATAAAGGTAAAAGTTCTGTACTTTGCGGGGGATCGCTATTTTCATTTCCTGCAATAACTACTATTTCATCAATTTTGAAGCGATTTTCATCTGCAAAGTATGCAATTGGATCTATTAACATTAAGATATATTCATCGTCCAACGAAGAACTTAAAGCGAAAAGTAGCAATCGTTGAAGGGGGTGGTAATATGGTATAACCAGCCGCTTACAATGAGTATTTTTCAGCAAATCAATTACACCATTTACGTGATCTTCATCAAAATGCGAAATAATAAGGAGATCAATCGAATTATTTTCCAATTGGTTTTTGTACTTCTTAATTTCCTTATCGAGAAAAAACATCTTCGATTTTGTTCCACAATCATATACGAAATGGAACTTATTTTTTATTCTACCGCCATTTTTAATCGTACCAGTGTAAAAACACCCTTGGCCAACAGGATGAAATTCAAAATTAGCTTCTAT
The DNA here is from genome assembly GCA_903944895.1 of uncultured Bacteroidota bacterium. GTDB lineage: Bacteria > Bacteroidota > Bacteroidia > Bacteroidales > 4484-276 > CAJATL01. The sequence goes on along the minus strand of CAJATL010000113.1, from coordinate 20,625 downwards.
TTCACGTGTCATATCGTAAGTTTTAAATTAGTTTCCCCTCAAACGCCTTTTTTAAAATGCTCTGCCTTAAAGTTTCGGCTTGCTGCAAACTTTGGCTGATGGTTTCTTCTATTTTATCGCAAACTGTGAGTTTGCTTTCTAATTCGTCAACGATGAGTTGCTGTTCTACCAAGGAACACAGTTTTATGGGAGCATTCATTAAAGCGCTCTTAGTTAATTTCTTTCTGCCAGTTGTGCCGGTTGTCAATGGTAAAAAAGGATAAAAGCTTAATTGATGATTAAGGAAATCGAGGTTTGTATTATCCTTTGGTTTTAATACATGCGCATGATTATTGACCCAAGTTTTACCAGTAATTTTATAAGAAAAAGGGATAATTCTGCCAGTAAATGTTTCATCCTCAACAACACAAATTAATGTTTCATCAAAAATGAAATCATTTATCCATCCTACCCTTCCATTTGCTCCATAATAAGGAAAGTCTCCAACTCGACTAAGTCTTTCACTTTTGTTGATGGGCTTTCTTTTGTTGTCTAATGACAATGCTGCATCTTCAATTTTCACCCACTTCCACCCCTTCGGTAATTCACCATCTTTCACATTTTTGTCGGTGAGTTTTCCTTCAAACGCCCATTTCAACAAACTTTGCCTGTAAATTTTTAATTGCTGTTGGGCGATTTGCAGTTGTTGTTTGCCGTTTTCCAGATCACTGAGTAGTTCTTCAATTTTGGAAACGATGGCGAGTTGCTCGGGGAGCGGGGGAAGAAGAAAAGGAATATCTTCGATTTCCGATTTTCTGACAGAAGGAACCGTAGTTGCTTTAGAATAATCTTCAAGTTTAACAGTTGTTAGAAAATTATACAGGAATAAGTCACTACAGATATTTTCAATTGCTTTAAGACCTATTGCATTATTGTCAACAATACCGGGAGTTTTAATAATCGCTCTTCTATTTAACTTTAACCCTTCACCGATTTTTGCAAAAACAATAGTGTTTTTTGGATATGGTATGGCTTTAATTTTCAGTAATGTTTCTTCGTCAATAAAATTATCACAAAGCTCAAGTTGCCTATTTCCCGCTTTTACATTTTTTGAAATGTCGCCAACTTTATAAAAAGGATATTTGCCAGCTTTTGAACCTTGAAAATTTAATGGAAAGCCATAACCAGGCAATATTTTGCACACTTCGCCTAACTTTTTGATTTGCCAATGCTTTGGTATGTCTTTGACTTTGCTCATTATGCCGCCAACGCCTCATTTAATTCGTTAATAATTTCATCGGTCTGTTCACCAAACAGTTGCCACATTTTCCCTAACCCGCCCTGTGCATTAAATGGATTCAAATCGAAATCATCTTTTTCGATATGGAAACTGTTTGTTACATAATCTTTTATCATTCGCAGCCATTGCATTTGTTCTTCGGTAAATTTCGGAGCATTGCCGGCCTGCCTGGCAAATGCCCAGTCCTGGAAATTCTTATCCACCGTTTTGTCGTAAGCTGTAAGTGTACTATCAATTCCGCATATCTTTCTTATCAACGAAACCAAAGCCATTAAATCTGTTTTTGGGGAACCGGTCACCTCGGTAGTTGCAGAGCTTGTCGAAGCAAAAGCCCTCCATACGTTCATCAGAGCCAGGTTAGGCTTTTCGTTCAGAAGTTTTTCCAAAACCTCCTTTATCATCGTGTAAGTGAGTTCCCGTCTGCGGAATGGCTGGTTGTAGAATATCTGCAATGCAGTTAATTCATTCCTGTTTTGTTCCATCCATGCAGCAAAATCTTTTACCAGTTCATTTGCTTTTTCCGTGTTGTCTTTGTCCCAGCCTACATTTATCACTTCATCGGGATTGCTGATATCAATCCGTTGTTCATGAGCTTTTCGGACATTTTCGATGTATTCGTTCAGTTCACCGGTAAACACCCTGGCAGCTTCGTTTTGGATTTTCTCCATTTCCCGTTTCACTGTTTGTTCAATTTCAAAAGGAGAAGCCCCGGATTTTTCATTTGTGATTCGTGTTTCTACATTTTCGATTACATCCGGATTAAAAGCGTTCAGCAGGTCTTTTACAACCTGTGACACGGTTTTTCCATTAGCTTTTTCAGTAAACTTCTGTTTTTCCTTTGGTGTAATCTGCTTGTCTAATCGGGTCAACCGGTTAGCTATCGAAGTAAACAATTCTTCGTCCCTGGCACCTACAGCAATGGCCTGCAATAATTCTTTCAACGGCACGCCCGGCTTTTTCTCCAATGGCCGGCTGTCGGTTTTTAAAGTTTTAGTAACACCGATGGCATCAACAATCACAAAATGGTCTTTGGTAAATCTGGCAGTGGGTGTAACCTTTTTCAGATTATCCAGGTCAATGGTTCTGGTGCCCCGGCCTTTCATTTGTTCAAAATAATTCCTGCTTTTCACATCGCGCATAAAAAGCAAGCATTCCAGAGGTTTCACATCCGTGCCTGTTGCAATCATATCAACGGTTACAGCAATGCGCGGGTGGTATCCGTTTCGAAACTGGGCCAGCGTACTTTTCGGGTCTTCACCTTTTTCGATGATGTTGTCATCAGCATCCTTCCTGTCTTTTTCGGAGGTGTAAGTTATCTTTTTGCAGAAACGGTTTTCTTCGGCAAATTCTTCCCTCACAATTTGGATAATATCGTCGGCATGGCTGTCGGTTTTGGCAAAGATTAAAGTTTTTGGAACTTCAAAATTCCCGTTTTTGTCGTATCGCTCTTCAAATAAGATTGGCAATTTTTCTTTAAAGGTTCTGATGATGGTCCTGATCTGGTTGGGATTTACAACATCCTTATCCAACTGTTGAGCTGAATACTGTTCGTCTTCATCCTGCAATTCCATCCTTTTTTTACGGCTCAACCGCTCCCGGTGCTCGATGTATTCGCCCTGCCAAAGGGTGGCACCTTGCCGGGATATCCTTGTTTCGATAGTATAAACATCATAGCCCACATTTACACCATCGGCAACAGCCATTTCGTGCGAATATTCGCTCACCATGTTTTGATCAAAATAACCAATGGTTCGTTTGTCGGGTGTGGCCGTTAATCCAATTTCAAAAGCATCGTAATATTCCAGCACTTGTTTCCATAAATTGTAAATGCTCCTGTGGCACTCATCAATCACAATAAAGTCGAAAAACTCGATGGGCATTTTGGGATCGTACTCAACCGGAGGAATTTCTTTGGGCTGGTATTTCCGTTCGTTCGGGTTTTCTTCTTCAGCTTTTTCGTCCAGTTCGGTTCCTTTTAAAATGGAATATAACCGCTGGATGGTGCTGATGCAAACCTGGCTATCGGTGGCGATATAGCTCGATTTTAATCGTTGGACATTGTAAAGTTCGGTAAACTTGCGATTGTCGTCGTTTGGGACGAAAGCCATAAATTCCTGTTCGGCCTGCTCGCCAAGGTTTTTGGTGTCAACCAGGAACAAAACACGTTTTGCTTTAGCGAATTTCAGCAAACGGTAAATTGTGGTGATGGCCGTGAATGTCTTACCGGAACCGGTTGCCATTTGTATCAATGCTCTTGGACGGTTTTCCTTAAAGGAAATTTCCAGATTCGTAATTGCATTGATTTGGCATTCCCGTAAACCGTCAGTTTTCAGGACAGGTAAATCATGCAATCTTTTCCTGAGCGATTTATCTTTTTTAAGCCAGTCTCGCAATGTTTCTGGCCGGTGAAAACTAAAAACTTCTCTTGCCCGAGGCTTTGGGTCGGTAAAATCGGTAAAACGGGTTATTTCGCCTGTACTGATGTAAACATAGGGTAATGGCTCATTTTTGAGATGCTTGAGTTTAGCCGTAGCATAGCCTTCGGTCTGGTCTTCATGAACACTTAATTTATGCCCTTCTTCTTCCCGTTTTGCTTCAACCACTCCACAGGGTTTGCCATCAACAAATAAAACGTAGTCGGCAGGGCCAACATCGGTCAGGTATTCTTTAACTGCAACACCAATTCCTGCATGAAGATTTACTCGCCTGATCCCCTGGATAATCCAACCACTCAGCTCAAGGGCGTTGTCGATATTGTCTCTTGCTTTTTGTTCGGGGTTTTGGTTAGGCATTTATTTAAGATCTAAATTTAGGGATTTTGGACGTTTCATTTAAGTAACTATCTGTAAGATAAGGGCTTTGGAAATTGGATGCTATCAAGTTCTAAGTCAAAGTGAAAAAGACGAATCAGAATTTGTGTAGTTGTATTACTAATTTTTGTTCCCATATTTTTGGAAAATTCATTGCGTGAAGCTATTTACCAACCCTTTATTTAAAATATTAGGCTCAAAGATAGAAAAAGAAGTTTGAATCAAAGAAAACGATTGTAAAATTAGCACGCGATTCCGAAAATGCCCGAGCCTCAAATGTAAACAGTATTACTTTAGTTTTTTCCCCAGTTTGTGTTTATGTAAAAATACAAATCCCTATTGTAAGCTCAAATTATGTAAGATGACTTTGCATTTGTGTGTAATTTCAGACATCGTACCATATTATTCTGTTTTTTCGATTAGACAGAAGGCAAACGGCAATTTCCGAAAACGGGTTTTATTATCTTCTGGAAAACTTGATATTATCCGGATTCACATGCTTTTCAACTTTTCAGGAAATCATTAAAATCATTATGCTCCGGGTAGATTTTAGAAGCATAGTCAATCACATTTTGATGAGCTTCACAGACTTTTGCTGTGCACTGGTAACCGGTTTTGTCGTTATCCAGGAATAGATTTACACGTTGGTAGGCATGAAGTAAGGATAAAGCATTATTTAAATGCGAGGTAGAATTTAAAATGAGGCAGTCGAACTTTGGTGTATCTGTATTAAAAAATACCAGGGCAGAAAGGAAGTCGAATACACCCTCAAAAAGATTGATCTGGCTATTCGATTTGCCAGGGATTGTGGTAAAGTACGCAGGGCTGTTTGAGCCTTTCCAGAATTTATTACGCAAAGCAAATCCACCATGGTCATTTTGAAACGCAAGAGCAAAATACCGCTTTTCTTGTCCTGTGGTGTAATGAGCCTCTTTTAAATATTTCCGCGCAATACATAACGGTATCCTGCGATCCAGAAGGTATTGTATCAACGCTGGGCTGTTGATGGGTCGCATCTGACTAATCTCAATTTTACCCCCCTGGACAGCAGTAGAATTTTGCAGGCATAAAGGATAAACAGGTTTTACTGGATCATTGCCTGAGAGCGCGACAATTGCTCCTGCAACATCTGTTTGGTGTAACATCTTTACCATCTCGATTAAATCGCCACCTTTACCTGATGAAAGATCAAACCAAAGGTTTTTCTTTATGTTTACCACGAATGATGGGTTTTTATCCTGATGAAATGGTGAATGATACCAGTTATGACCGGAATATTTTCGTGATGGTTTCATTCCGATAGAGCTTAAGTAGTCGGCTACACTGATGCTGTCTTTCAGCTGTGAAATGTTCATTGTTTTTCTGTTTAAAGAGGTAATTATCATTTCTATAAATAAATAAACTTGAAAAAATTTACACTAATTACACTATGGCACTTAATCAATTGAAATACATTTATTTACGTAGTGTAATTGGTAGTGTAATTAGTGTAATTTCGTGTATTATTAGTGTAATTTCGTTGGAATAAACATGAACCCTTTTTTTCAATTTTACACCTTTTACACTAGTTTTACACTATGTTTTACACTACTTTTTTCGTTATTATAGTATTGATAATGAATTAGATATATATAGTTAGTGTAATTAGTGTAATTTTATTGAGGTAATTTTATAATTTTTATGTTTTGAAATCTCGACCCACTCCCCCATCTGACTATTGTAACCCTTCCTTTAAATTGCCGATCAATAATTTCCAGCTTCATTTCTGTTTTCTTAAAGCTGTGAAGCCCGGATTCATTACAGTATTTTCTGTAAGCATCATAAAATTCCTGGTATTCTGTCCAGGTATTTTTTTGTTCTGAAATTTCGCACTGCTCGTTTACAAAACTTACTACTGAATTTGAGTTTTCCAGATATTTTGCAAGTTCTTCTTCGCAGCTTTTCGGAGTGGTAAGTCTATCGTTCGCCTTCAGACGTTGCAACCCATCAATAGCCCAAAGGAAAATCCCATCTACTTCTGCCAACAGCTTTTTTTCTAAATCCTGATCCTTTTCCTTTCCTTCAAACGATCTGTTGAACGTGAGGATCATAATACGACGGAAGTAACCTTTTGAGGTGTCTGTGGTGTGTGGTAGCTTGTTGGCGGCAAAAATCAATTTACAGTAGGCCTTGAATGTAATACCACTGCGATTTTTAACATCAGCAAAGATGCTATCTCCTGATGTAATCTTTTTAAAAACGCCTGTTGACGCTTTATTCTTAAAGTCAATATCGCTGCTGATATTTGCCAGCTTCCCCAACAACTTTATTGTTTGAAATTGTTGCCCTAACTGTTCATAGTCCAATGAACTAAAATTTGAACTACCTAAAATTGTCTCAATAACAGTAATGGCTTTGGATTTACCATTTTGCCCATTCCCGAGAAAATAAAACGCTTTTTCGAATTTAGTTTCCATGGTGAGGCACAAACCCATAATTTCCTGCAATAATTTTTTCTTATCTTCTTTATCGCTATCAGGTTCGAATATTTCATCGACAAATTTCAACCACCTGTTGTAGGTCGCCCCTGGTGAGTAATTTACCTGAAATTGATTTGTAGAGTAATACGCTTTTGTTTCTTCTGAATGAAGGTTCAAGACCCCGGAATTGATGTCATAGAATCCATTCCGGCAGTTTATCTGGCCCATTCTTTCATTCTGATTTATGTCCGTCTCTTTCTTTTTTGAAGTTACGCCCATAATATCGATGATGTTTCTAACAGTAGATTGTTTGTACTTATTCCCGATTTTTTTGAGAATTATTCCTTTGATAGTTCCTTCGTCAATGATTACCCATAGGTGCAAATCTTCGTCAAATTGATAAAAACATTGATTGCAAAAGAAAATCTGATTTTCTTTCAATATTGCTTCCGCTACTTGCAAATCGTCAGTTGGATCCACGTTATTTCATGTTTTAAGTTTATACAATGGTCGAAACGGTTTTTCTTAAATTCGCCCTTTGCTTCCCCTGGTTCCAACGCCCTGAACTGTTCAGTAACCTTTTTATAATAATTGCCTGAGATGGCCTGGTGAAGCTGTAAAATGTCTAATTCTTTTGTCGGTGTTGTATTGGTTACCGGTGCTTTAAAGTGGCTGAATTTTGGGTAATTTTCTGTTAATTGTCCATTGAGGAGTTGCTTCAATTCGCTTTTTGAAAGTATCCCGCTTTGGTCAATTTTTCTTTTCAAAATTTCCAATGCTGTTTGGGCTGGAATTATCTTGTTCATTAACCTTTTAAGATAAGAGGGTTTAATCATTTGGCCGATTTTTTAAGATTTGCAGAAACTTTCGATTTCAGAAAGTTTGTAGAAAATCTGTTTTCCAATGGTTCGATACGGCAGTTTCCCAGCTTTCCGAAGTTTCCATTGTGTTACCTGTGAAATGCCAAATTTCTTTTGGAATTCCTTAGGCGTGAAATAATCCGCCATAGGTTCGCTTTTTTCGGTATTGTTCAAAATACCTACTATCTGGCTCAACTGTTCGGTGAGGTGCTTGTACTCTTGTTTCCCGATTAAGATTAATTCATTCATGTTTATCTGATTTAAGTTTTTATAAATTCCTATTATTTTGTATTTGTTGGCAAAAGTGGGCTAAGAAACACCGAAAAAAAAGGACACATTTTGAAAATGTAATTAACTTAATATCAATTACATTAAATACATGTAGCTTTATGAATATTATAAAGAAAACTATTGAAATTCGCTATTGTAAGTCCGGTGCAAAAAGGATAAAACTTCCGATTAACTGATGAGAAAAGAAGCGATTCAGGCGGCTTTGGTAGGTTGGTTCAAATAGGACAAAACGTACGATTAACTGATAAGAAAAGCATTATTTTAGCAAGCCTTAAGGTAGGTTCATAGGACAAAATGACGATTTAACTGACGAAAAGCGTTTATAGGACAATTTCAGCGTTTTTGTGACGTAATGTTTTCATAGGACAAAACTTGCAAATAACTGACGAAATATTTTCATAGGACAGATTGGTCAAATAACTGACGAAATATTTTCATAGGACAAATTGGTTAAATAACTGACGGGATAATTTCATAGGACAAATTGCGCGTTTTTGTGACGAAATATTTTCATAGGACAATAGGCACGTTTTTGTGATGGAATTTTTCATAGGACAAATTAATCGTTTTACTGATGTGAATAAAAAAAGCCCTGCATTGCTGCAAGGCTTGTGCAAAAGTCAAGGCCAAATGGATCAAACACCATTTGATATTTTATTATCGTATTGCTCAAATTTAGCCATTTCAGCAAGTTTCTGTTTATCGAGTATTTTATAATAAATCCTAAGCATCTCATCACTGCTTTGGCCTGTAAGATCTTTTACTACTTCGCCTGGCATACCCAGGAAAATTGCATTTGTTATGAAGGTTTGCCGCCCGACGTGAGAAGTTAACCGCTCCCATTTTTTGAAGGTGATTTCGATTCGTTTGTTTCCGCTAAAATTTACTGAAGGTATTTCCTCGTTAAATTCTGCAAGTTTTCCAAGTTCCCTTAAATGGTGGTTATATTTTATCTGATAGAAAACAGGCAAAGCCATTTTAGAAAAGGTATTTTCATAATTCGATAGAATTTCCCTGGCAAATTTAACCAAAGGGATTAACAGCGGCTCGCTGGTTTTAATGGTAATTAGTTTTATGAATTCTTTGTTTTCGGAAATATCAGCCTTTTTAAGGTTCTTCAAATCTGAATATCTCAATCCCGTAAAGCATGAAAAACAAAACACATCGCGAACCTGTGACAACTCTAAATTTTGTATTGGCATCCTGTAAAGGTACAAAAGCTGTTCCATCGTTAACGGTCTGATATTAGCCCCGGCCTTTGGCGTATTGCCTTTAAATTTGAATTTAGAATAATCATAAGGAAATTCTATTCCTTTTGTTCTGCACCAATTAAAAAACCAAAATGTCAGCTTTAATGTTTTTTTTATGTAGCTGTTTTTGTAGTCCTTTTCGAGCAAAAATTTAAGGTAGGTTTGTAAAAAATCTTCATCAATTTTTGAGATTTCAATTTTGTAGTTTTTCTTTTGCTTTGATTCAAATTCGATGAATTTATTTTTTAGGACAATCCATAAATTTATAGTTCCGGTTGTCCAGGAGTTTTTTACTTTTTGTTCAGTAACGAACCTGTCGAATAAATCATAAAATGATTCCGGTGTGGTTTCTGCTTCTTTCTGCTGTTTTTTTTCAAGTAATGCCGTCCTCAAATACTCCAGATTAAATTTTATTCCTGCTTTTTTTGCATCTAGATAAATTTTTTCGATACTTTTGGCAAAATCCTCCAGCTTTTTATTTTTGTCGGAAGCATTGGCGACACTTGCTTTGTAGTTGCGGCCTATTTTACTCCATTGGTTAATGTTTTCAAGTTTTTGGCCTGTGGTGGACATTATCCTGATTCCATCACCAGTAAATGAAAATCTGATAGGTACATTTTTAACTTTTGGGTTTCCTGTACTATCTTTGCGCATGTCAGTATAAAAACGGATTGAATAAGACATAATATTAGTATTAGTGTGAATGAATTTACGCACAAAAATACGCACACAATTTGAAATAGCAAGTTAATTTTGTTATTAAATTGCTTTACATGGATTATTTTTAAATGTATCTAAAAAGCCTGTTAATATTGGGTTTTTGAAATGATTTAAAGAATTTATTTAAGGTGGTTTAATGTTGTTATTAAGTATTAATGTTATCCCGTAGGGACGTAATAATAACAACGCATTCAGCAAATTCATGATATTCTTGTCGGTCAGTAGTGAAAAGCTTTATTTTGCAGTAAAAAAGAAATGCAGACTACAGTTTTTGCTGCTGAAATCCTTGTTTCGCCTAACATCTAAAGGGTATTAGAACAGGTAGTATCGAATTCGAACAATAATAATAAAAGGCCTGTTGCTGATTTCAGGAATGGAATTAAGGACGGTAATATAATATGATAAGAGCTATTATTTATTCCAGGTTGGGGATAAATAGTTACAGCCAGTCGACAGTAATTAAAAATTAAAATGGATGATCACCTAAATAACAAGCTGAAAGCTTTGTTGGGTTTTACATTCTATCCTAAGGGTTGGATGGTAAGCCAATGTATCATTTACTTAATATTTCTTTTGCATGGTAAGATTTCCCTGTTCATCCCACATAAACCATTCACCTTTCTTTTCGCCCAATTCATAATAAATGTCGTAGCGTTTTTTGCCATTCGAATCCCATACATACCAGTGACCATGCTTCAAATTATTCTTAAAATTCGCCTCTGCAGTAAGATTGTCGTTTTCATCCCAGGTTAACCATTTACCGTCCTTTAAACCATTTTTAAAAGACCTATGCTCCTTTTTTTTTCCATTTGGAAAGAAAAGCATTACGGTACCGTCCTCTTTTCCATTAAGAACATTCATTTCCATTTTCAAAACACCATCCGAATAAAATTCGGAATACTTACCTGTAAATAGCTGATTATCTTTATAATATAGTCCATCTTTCGAAACGATCTCCTGAGCACTTATCGAGCTGTAAAATCCAAGCAAAACCACAAAAATTAATACAACATTTTTCATATTACCCTCACGTTTAATGTATTAAATACGATAGCAAAAATACTATAAATTCTTGAATGTTTACACTAAGAAAATAACCTGGTGCAAAATATTTGAAGTTTAAAGATGCCATAAGCATCACAAATTCAATCAAGCCTTTATTAAAACAAAAAAACAGCCCAAAGGACTGCTTTTCTCAATTAATTTATTCTCATCAAAAAGCTTATCTTGTTTCCTGTAAATTTACTTCAATGCTTTCTATTTCACTTTCGGTTAAGCTAACATTTTCGACTAAGCTCTTATCGTACGAAATGTATGAAAATACCAGGTTATATTTTCCGGGCAACATCCCGTTAAATTTAAAATTACCATCCAGATCGGTGTAAGTCGTTTGATCAGTTCCTTCAAGTGTTACAACAACACCGGCAAGCGTTTCACCAGTTGTTAAATCATTTACTTGTCCTTTAATTTCAGCGTTGGCAACCGGTGGATTATTAGGGCCATCTGAAGCATAAGCACTCGTGAAACCTGACAATAAACCAATTGATATCGAAAGCAAAAGCATTAAATTTTTCATATTTGTATGTTTTTAGAATGATGCAAAAGTAATAAGACAAATCCCTGATCATGTTAAGTCAGTTTTATCAAAATGTTAAGAAATTGTTAAGTCAGCCCTTTATGCTAATCGGTTTTTTCATTTAAAAAAATGATCATCTGCCGATGCTCATTTCCAAAAGGAGGTCTTCAAATATTTTCCTGTCCTCGGGTAACTCGGAATGGTCTTGCTTTTCGGAAAAAGCTTTGGCGAAAGGATCGTTCCGGAAACTGTAAATGCTCCAGGCTCCCTCGTTATACTCCAGCGCACTCAGGTTTTCGACCCAGTCGCCGGAATTCATATATTTTACCGAACCATGTTGATTGGATATTTCCCTGATTTCGGGCTGATGAATGTGCCCGCAAATCACATTTTGATACCCATTGGAAATTGCTATTTCAGCGGCAGTTTCTTCGAATTTATTGATAAACGAAACCGCTCTTTTAACGCTGTGTTTTATTCTTTTGGAAAAGGAAATCTTCTCTTTTCCAAAAGTTACCAGCATAAAATTGATGAAACTGTTAAGCAGGATTAACATATCGTAACCCATCGATCCAAGTTTTGCAATCCATTTACTGTGTTTCATAGTGACATCAAAAACATCACCATGAAAAATCCAGGATCTGGTGTCATCAATTTTTAACATGAATTTATTTACCAGCCTGAAAGTACCGAATTTTAAATTTGCATAGCGCCGCATCATTTCGTCGTGATTCCCGGTAACATAAACAACGCGGGTATTTTTAGCTATCAAACCAGTAACATATTTGATGACCTGAATATGCGATTTTGGAAAATAGTTTTTACGGAACTGCCAAACATCAATAATATCGCCATTAAGAATAAGTATCCCGGGATTGATGCTCCGCAGATACATGAGCAACTCCTTTGCCCTGCATCCATAAGTACCAAGATGAACATCAGAAATGATTACAACCTCTACATTTCTTTTTTGAATATTAGGATTTTTCATGGCCGCAAAAGTAAAATATCAATTCTGAACGATCACCGGAAGCATCGTTAAGTCTTCATTAAGTAATGGTTAACAAATCATTAAGTTTAGTGTATTGGCTTAAAGTGAACGATTCTTTGTAGATTTTTGCACCATTATGAAATCTATATCCGACAGAATACTTTGGCTTACCGATACTTTTGATGACAGGAATGGCGTATCCATGGTTTTGCAGTCGATTCATCAGGAAATAACTAAAAGAAACCTTCCGATTGATATTCTTGTTTGCAGTAGCACAATAAAGGCAAGGCCAAATTTATTGGTTGTAAAACCTGTGGCCGAATTTTCACTTCCTTTTTACAGGCAGCAGCCAATTTGTATCCCCGGCTTTTTTAATCTTAAAAGATTATTCCTTAGCGGAGGCTACAACCGCATTATTAGTTCAACCGAAGGTCCGATGGGAATGGCTGCCCTTTATCTCCGTAAAACGGCAGGGGCAAAATCTTTTTGTTATCTGCACACCGACTGGCTGATGTTTGCACAAACTGCCATGAAAATTGGAAAGGCCGGGATTTCGGTTATTACCCGCCTTTTACGTTTTTACTACAAAAGCTACGATGGAATATTTGTACTCAACACCGACCAACAGAAATGGCTTTCAGGTAAAACAATGAAATTTGATGAATCGCGTGTTTTTTTAACCGCGCATTGGGTTGACGAGATTTTCGCCCCAAAAAAAGTGTCGAAAATGGAAGTCCTGGGCTTGCCTGAAAATACCCCTGTATTGTTGTTCGCCGGCCGGCTTAGCCTCGAAAAAGGCATCATGGAATTGCCCGGGATATTCAGGAAGGTAATCCAAACAATACCCAACCTTAAAATGGTCATTGCAGGCAACGGACCAGCAGCCGATAAACTAAAGGAAATATTCCCTGAGGCTATTTTTACCGGTTGGATTGACCATGATAAACTACCCGGTTTGTTTTCGGCCGCCGACCTGTTAATACTTCCTTCACGCTTCGATACCTTTAGTTGTTCTGTTTTGGAAGCATTAAGTTGCGGACTTCCGGTAATAGCCTACAATACCAAAGGACCTAAAGATATTATTCAACATGGAGTATGCGGATTTCTTGCTGATGACAGCAATCAGATGGCAATGGAAATTCAAGAATTTTTCATGGATGGTACTTTACACGAAAAAATGCGGCAAGCCGCCCGTGAGCGCAGCAAAACATATAATTCCGGGGAAATATTCGGACATTTTTTAAAAAACGTAGGAATGCCTGAGGTAGCCAAAGCGAATGTATAAAATCGAGATCGAAAACCGAATATGGTGGAAACATGGAGTGGTTTACCATATTTATGTCAGGAGTTTTGCTGATTCAAATCATGATGGCATTGGTGATATTCCCGGCATTATTGGAAAGTTGAATTATTTAGCCGATCTTGGTGTTGATGCCATCTGGCTTTCGCCGGTTTTTGCTTCGCCAAATGTAGATTTTGGTTATGATGTTTCTGATTTTAATTCCATTTCACCTGATTATGGTACAATGGATGATTTTATCCAGCTCGTTAATGAAGCGCATAATCTTGGCATCAGGATAATTCTCGACATAATCATGAACCACACCTCCGACCAGCATCCGTGGTTCACCGAATCCCGTTCCTCGCTTACAAATCCTAAACGCGACTGGTACATCTGGCAGGATGGGAAAAGCGGAAACCTGCCGAATAACTGGAAATCGGCAACCGGTGGCAGTGCCTGGAAGTTCGATCCGCTTACAAACCAATATTATCTTCACTCATTTTTTGAGGAGCAACCAGATTTAAACTGGCGTAACCAGCAACTTTCTGATGCATTTTTCGGAATCTTTCAATTTTGGCTCGACCTTGGGGTTGATGGTTTCAGGCTGGATGTTGTTAATTTCATTGTAAAGGATAAAAAATTCAGGGATAATCCAGTCTTTCCGATGTTTCCATTTCTTCAGCAGCCTGTTTATACCCGTAACAGAAGCCGTTCATTCAAAATTGTAAAAGACCTTCGTAAATTGATGGATGGTTATGAAGATAAAATGACTGTTGGAGAAATTTATGTTATGCCTCCGGGAGATCCGGAAGCTGCGGTAAGTTATCTCGGCAAAGGAGATAATTCCCTAAATCTTGCATTTGACTTTTCGCTGATGTTCAAGCCCTGGAATGCTCACCAATACATCAACACAATAAATAATTACCAAAAACAGATTCCTAAACAGGGCTGGCCTTGCCATGTATTATCAAACCACGATTTATTCAGAAGTATAAACAGGTTCCCTTTTACAAGAAATAAAACCGAAAAGGCAAAAGTAGCTGCAGTTTTACTTCTAACGCTTCGCGGAACGCCGTTTATCTACTATGGTGAGGAAATTGGAATGCCCAATAGCCGGATTCCACAGCATGCAATCAGGGATTCGTTGGGAAAACGTTACTGGCCATTCTTTACCGGCAGAGACAAGGCCAGAACGCCCATGCAATGGAACGACGGACTTAATGCCGGTTTTTCAGATGTTAAACCGTGGCTGCCAGTCGACAATAGCTACCACACAACCAATGTTGAAAATGAAAGCCTGGATGAGCGCTCACTTTTTCAGGTTTATAAAAAAATGATTCAGTTACGGAAAAAACATCCTGCGCTGCAAATGGGAAGGTGGGTCCCACTGCTTAATGGAAAAAATGGCGTTGCTTGCCTGCTTCGTTTTTTAAAAGATGAGCGTATTATTATTCTGTTGAATTTTACAGGAAATACGATTAAATTAGATCTACAGGAACATCTGTTTGGCGAAGTCCTGTTTTCGACACATCGCTCAACCTCTGAGGTGAAGTATTTAAAAGGACTGCGGGTTTTGCCTTTTGAAGCCACGGTATTGCTGGATTCTGCCTATTCGAGATATTTGTCCGATGGCTCCAATTACGATGATTGATTACGTTGTCGTTGACCTCTATTTTAATCAAAATATTATGATTAGCCTTGAATTGGGTTACAAAAGCAGGCTATCAAAATTCATAAAGAAAAAGGCAATGCAAGTTTGCCTGGATCAAAAGTCCGGGGCTACCTATTGTTGATTCCCTTCACCAGCAAGTGGTGTAAACCATTGATCTCTGGGTACAACTTTCGGGATTTCAGGATCGCCTTCGTAGGCAGGTGTCATAATCTGAACATTGTTTTCGTTAAAAATATCCAGAATATTTTGATGCAGCGTAGTATAAAGTACATTCATTCTGACTACATCATTGCAATACGCGTTAATCTCGTAATTCACAGCAAAATCGCCAAGTGATTTCTTCAGGACATAAGGTGGTGGTTGTTTCAAAAGGCCCTCGGTGCGATCGGCAGCAAGTTTTAGCATCGCATCAACCTGTCGCCAGGGCGTTTCGTAGCCTATGCCAACAATGGTATGAATGATCAATCCCAGGTCTTTGGCTCTTTTGCTGTAATTGATAATATTGCTGTTGAGCAGCAACGAATTCGGGATTACGATCTCTTCATTCTTAAACGAACGCAGGCGGGTTATCAGCAATCTTTGCTCTTCAACAAAACCAATATTATCATCTAACTTTATTAAGTCACCAATTTTATAAGCGCCACGGTAAGTCATCGAATATCCAGCGATAAGATTGGAAATAAACGATGATGACCCGAGCGAAAACAAGATTCCAAGAAATACTGAAACCCCTTTAAAAGCACTCGACTCAGAGCCGGGAATGTAAGGATATGCCACAACAATGGCGAAAGCGATGATGAAAAATCTCAAAATTTTGAACGTTGGCATGGCCAGATCGTTATCAAATTCGCGGATTACAATTCCCCCATTTTCGATTCCTGCAAAGAATAATCTGATGAGTTTAAGTAAATAACGGGTGACCACAAATAATACAATCAAAAAAACAAGGCTGGGGATAAAGCCGATAAATCCTGTCCACATTTTACGAACCGGATCCAGAACGAGATCGAGTGTGTAGGTTGCGATATTATTTGTCCAGGGAAACAGACCAAGTATGTATTGGAGAAAAGTAGCAATAACAAAAATTATGACAACGATCCTGAGTGTTTTAAATGAAACCTGGATGGCTTTCCATAACTGACTCGACTTAATCAGATTGAATGATTTGCTGTCAACCTGATCGATTCTCATTTTAAAACGGTTTAGCAAAAATGTGTTAAGCCGCCTGACAAGCCATAAAAGCACAAATAAAAGAGCCGCCATAAGCACTATAGCACCAATCGCATGCAGTAGGTTTTTTATTAATACCGGCCTGCTTCGGTTATTGCGATAGGATTCAATAGCTGAAACGATTTCATTTTTCATGAAATCACCCATGCCCTTCAAGCTGATCCCCAGGTTTTTTACGTCACCTTCAAATACATTCAGGATTAATACTTCCCCAACACAAATTTTTAGCCGGTCTTCGCCTTTGACGATTTTTACCGAGTCGGGTGAAACAGATTCATCGGCAGCAATTTTTTTAATCCTTTCGCTGATAGCTGCTGCACGCTGCTCAGCAGTATAGGAAGCAATGCCAGTGACATAAAACAACACGTTTCCATCCACTTTAACAGGGGCAAGCTTTTGCGTGATACCCTCAAATTCCACAGCGTCTTCATCAATTGTTTGTCCGGATAAACTGCCTGGTAATAACATGCTTATCCACAAAAACAATAAAACGAGTAAGCCACCTGGCCTGATTTTACAAAATGACTTATTGATAATTTTGCACATATTTATTTTGATTTTTGGAATGATCAAAGATAAAATAATTCTAACAGATGATTTGTCACTATCAGAAAAAGGCTAATAAAAAATTCAATTATCAGCGTGAAGTCAGCCATATGAATTTTAGTGCGGAGAATTTACTCCTGCCCAGGCTGATGCATTTTCAAAGCTAATTCAACCTACCGATTTGGTTTGGCAGTAGGCGGCACTGATGATTTGTATTTCCGGATTCCATTTTTTGCCATCAAAAAATACGTGTCCCGGATAATGGGCGCCGGTTATTTTGATAGCTTGTCCATTAAGAAACAGGATTTATATCTTACATGAATGAGACTGGTCCTAAAAGGCATCGAGAATAAAAGGAATGGGGCTAAAGCCCAGAATGTAAAGGACATCAATTGCCCCACCCTTAAGGGTGGGGCAATTGAATACCAGGTAGCTACCGGGCTTTAGCCCAAAATAAACAGTTTTTAGACCAGTCTCATGAATTAAACATACCGAATAGTAAGTATTTCTTTATAATGTATTTACCATTGCGACTGTGAAAAGCGTAGTTTTTACTTTTTAATTACATTTGCTGCTGTTAATTAAATTGAAAACAAATGTTATGAAAAATTTTAGAAAGTTTATTGTACTCTCGTTGCTGGTATTTTTTAGCGTCACTGTTAACGGGCAGGTGTTAATATCACTCGTTTTTGGAGAAGCGCTGAATACCGATAAAATAGAATTCGGACTCGCCGGCGGGATGAGCCGCTCTTACATTAATGATATCAGCAGTTCGAAAGGCCTGAACAGCTTTGACCTCGGATTTTATTTTCATGTTTATTTAAAAAACAATTCCTATTTAAGCACCGGAGTACATGTAAAATCAAATGTGGGTGCCACCGGTATGCCCACTTATCCCTTGGGCGATGCTGCTATTGATTCGATTTATCAGAATGGAACATTAACAAAAAAAATCCCCTGCTTTTATGTGCCTATTCTTTTTCACCAGCGGTTTAACAACAGGTGGTATGTTGAGTTAGGGCCAACACTGGGACTAATTTACAAACCAACCGATCTTTTTGAAGCAACACATGACGGTGGAGACCTTTCTTTTGAAAAAACGGTTATGGATGATTATAAACGCATTGATGCAGGACTTCAATGCGGTGTGGGCTACAAATTCAAGAAAGAAATAAAGAGTATGAGTGCAGGCGTTAACTATTATTATGGCCTGGTAGATGTAAGTAATAATCCCGACCTGACCATAAAAAATTCGGCTTTTTACTTCTTCATAAAAATACCCATTGGCGCCGGAAAAGACGAAAAGTAGCCGCCAGCAATTTATCGGTGGGTTACAATACCGTTTTGGCTTGTAAGAAAAAGATTTCGAGGGTTACATGATCAACACAAAATTATCTGATTTATGATACTATTTCTGGTGTTTACCTTTCTGGTATTTTTGTACAGCCTGCTCTCAAAAAGGCTTGAAAAGACCGTGATCACTGCTCCAATCCTCTTTTGTGCTGCCGGTATGTTGATTTTCTTTTACACGCCTGTGCAGGAAGAAATTGACTTCGACATGAAAACGCTGCTGAAAATTGCCGAAATCGGTCTGGTCATGCTTTTGTTTACGGATGCTACCAATGTAAACCGTAAAATTCTGAAACGCAACAGATACATACCGGTGAGGCTGCTTACCATCGGATTGCTTCTGACGATTATTCTCGGTACCCTGGCTGCGCTGGGTATCTTCAGCCAACTGACGATATGGGAGGCCGGAATATTAGCTGCAATCCTTGCCCCAACTGATGCAGGCCTTGGACAGGTTATTGTGAACAGTCCCAGGGTACCCGAACGCATCCGGCAGTCGCTGAATGTTGAAGCAGGCCTTAACGATGGGATTTCGGTGCCTTTCCTGATGTTTTTCATCGCACTTTCGCTCAGCAGCTCACAAGGTGCAGGCAGCGTGCTTACAAGGTTCGTGTTTGAGCAACTTGGGCTGGGAGTTTTGGTAGGTGTGGGAATTGGGTTTTTTGGCGGTTTGTTCCTAGATATTGCCAGGAAAAAAGGGTGGATGACCAGTTCGATGCAGCAATTAGGACTTATTACCTTACCATTTTTCTGTGCTTTGGTTTCTGAACCCATCGGTGCCAGTATGTTCATTGCTGCTTTTGTAGCTGGTCTGGCCGTGCAAAACAGGTACGCAGAAGCCGCCAAGCACAGCGTCGAATTTACCGAAGGTTGGGGGCAACTGCTCAATTATTTTGTTTTTTTCCTCTTTGGCGCGTTTGCGATAAAGGCCTGGGGCAACTTCGATTATAAAATGGTGATTTATGCCGTAATCAGCCTGACGCTTGTAAGAATGATTCCCGTTGCGATTGCGCTGATTGGAACGAAGCTCAGCAAACCGACAGTCATTTTCATGGGATGGTTTGGTCCGCGGGGACTTGCGTCCATTGTGCTGGGGCTGGTTTATCTTGAACAGGAGACAAACACAGCCGGCGAAGGCATTATCCGTCTGGTTGTTATAGTAACGGTGATGCTTAGTATTTTTGCCCACGGATTTACCACCTTGCCGGGAATTAACCTTTATGCACGTAAGTTATCAGGTTTAGATGAAAAATCACCCGAAAAGCAGGTTGAAATTTCTGAATAATTAATATTAAAAAATCACAAATCACAAATCCAAAATCACAAAACTCAAAACTCAAAACTCAAATCTCAAAGGGTAGAGCGCTCTGCGCTAAGCGCTAAGCGACTTTCACAAATCACAAAACTCAAATTTCAATCATCAATCCTAAATCATCAATTTTATAAAAGATGAAAAAAATCACGTTAATCATTGCAGCAATATTTCTTGTGTTTTTTGCCAATGCCCAATCCAACAAAGAAGAAGTCGAATTGATGCAGGCCACCTTTGGGATGGATAAAAGAGCCGCCATAGCCGAATTCGTTAAACCCTCCGATACTCAAAAAGTTGCTTTCTGGGCCATTTACGACGAATACGAAACAAAGCGGCAGGAACTTGGCAGGCAACGCATCGATCTGCTGAAAGAGTATGCCGGGAAATATCAGAAAATGACCAGTGAACAGGCCGATGCCTGGACAAAACAGGTTATTGCACTTCAGAAAAAAACTGATAGCCTTATCGAAATCTATTATGCAAAGGTTAAAAAGGCTTCGGATGGAAAAGTTGCTACACAGTTTTACCAGATCGAAACCTATATTCTTACGGCCATACGAATGGAAATACTTAAGGGGGTTCCTTTTATTAAAAATTAGCATGTATCCAAAATCACGAAATGATTTTGCTAAAACCAATGAAACAGTATGAAAAATCATTAATTTCGTTAAGCTGTTTTTGGCAGGAAATCAAATTTCAGCTTAATGGCAGCAGTTCCGGTTTTCACTAAATAAAAATCAAAAAAAATATCGGGTATGAAAAATCTTTCTTCAAACAATTCAGTTTACGACATCACAATCCGGCTCTTCATCCTTTTATTAATTGTCGGATGGTGCCTCATGATCATGTTGCCTTTTGTTAGTATCATTTTGTGGAGTATCATTCTTGCCCTCGCCATGTATCCACTTCACCATTCGCTTTCGGTAAAAATGGGCGGAAAGCCTAAGCTGGCCTCGTTTATCATCATTTTTGCTATCCTGGCCATTATCATCGTTCC
>CAJATL010000112.1 GCA_903944895.1 uncultured Bacteroidota bacterium | reverse complement strand
TTAAACCAGGAAAGGAGGTAAACTTTTTACTAATAATGATTTTACAAACTGCAATCTCGCGGATAGCAATAGCTATGAATAGTTTGCAGCACTTCGGTTATTCGTAAAGTAAAATTTGATTGTTGCGGAATCGCTGCATTTTCATAACCAGTTAAGGCAGCATCAAAATTTCCGGCATTAAAATCGGCTTCAGCCTGCTGCCCGTAGTTTACAACTACAACTTGTTTTGCAGGCGCACAACTCATTAAAAAGCCAAAAAAGACAAATCCCAAAACACAAAATACATTTCTCATAACTAAAATTTCAAATTCAAATTCTTTTAAAAATCGCTGCAAAGATCGTTTTTCTCATGAAAAGGGAATATAATTTCGCGTAACAAAGTGTTGAGAAATTAATTTTGGTAGTTAGAATATTCTAACTATGTTTGCGCCATGGAAAAATTGGTCAATTTGATAGCCGAACTCTCGGCAAAGATGGGTCAGGTTGAAGAAACTGCAAAAGAGGAGTACAAATTTAACGAACTCACACTTACGCAGATGCATTACCTCGAAACCATAAACCATCTTAAAAATCCGAGCATTACCGAGCTTGCCCAGGAGATGAATCTTACCAAACCCACGATAACTGTAATCATCGACAGGTTCATCGAAAAGGATCTGGTTGTAAAAGTAAAATCAGACGAAGACAGACGTAGCGCGCATTTACACCTGACCGAAAAAGGTAAACAGATAAACCAGATGCACGACCACGCGCACAGGATACTTGCTGCCTCGATGACCAAAAAACTTACTTTAACCGAAAAAAACATTCTAATCGAACTTCTCGAAAAAGTGGTATCCGGTATGTAAAAAACCTGAAAATAGTTAGATTGAACTAACTATTTATTTTTGAACTTAATCATTGGAAATAATTTGAAGTTTTACATTTTATTAATCATAAAAATTGGAGGAAATATCATGAACTGCCCTATTTGTAACGTTACGCTGGCCTTAGCCGATAAACAAGGTATCGAAATTGATTATTGCCCAAAATGCCGCGGAATCTGGCTTGACCGCGGTGAGCTGGAGAAAATTATCGAAAGGAGTTTTTCATCAGGCTTCACGCCACAACCCGGACACGACAATGACCGTCATGACGACCGGAAATATTCGGACCATGATGATAATCGCTATTCAGGCAATTATAAACATGGACGAAAGAAAAACTTCCTTTCGGACATGTTTGATTTTTAAAGACCGGGATTGATCAGGCTTTTCAAAGGTTATCTTCATCAGCAAGATAACCTTTGATTTTTTGTCATCAGAAAATCGAAATCTTTATCTATCAAATTAATAATCAAAATTTCAGAAACAACTAACATCTTAGCGCATGCAGATTGATCTGACATCAGAAAAATTCAGGGGTTTAACCGCAAAACAAGCCGAAGAAAAGATTAAAACCGAGGGCTATAATTTGCTGCCCTCTTCAAAGCCTAAAAATTTCCTGCACATCGTGGTTGGCATTTTAAAAGAGCCGATGTTTGTGCTGTTGGTGGCCTGCGGCAGTTTATACATGGTTTTGGGCGACATCCAGGAAGGGCTGATGCTGCTTGGTTTTGTATTCGTAATTATGGGCATCGAGTTTTACCAGGAGCGTAAAACCGAGAAGGCCCTCGATGCGCTTAAAGACCTTGCCAGCCCGAGGGCTTTGGTAATCAGAGATGGCATCGAAACCCGCATTGCCGGAAAGGATGTGGTGAGCGACGATATCCTTATTTTGCAGGAAGGCGACCGTGTTCCGGCAGATGCAACAATTTTATACTCGATAAATCTCCTTGCCGACGAATCTTTGCTCACTGGTGAATCGGTGCCTGTAAGAAAATCGGACTGGGATGGAAAAGAAAAACACACACAGCCAGGTGGCGACGACCTCCCGTTTGTATTTTCAGGTTCGATGATTGTGCAGGGAACCGGCATCGGGAGAGTTACCGGAACCGGCATAAATACCGAAATTGGCAAGATTGGGAAAGCACTCGAAAGCGTGAAGGAAGAGCCTACCAAGCTTAACCGGGAAATGGGCAAACTCGTCAAAAAACTCACCATTACCGGCATCATCCTCTGTATTTTGGTAATCGTAGCTTACACCCTTACCCGTGGTGATCTGATCAAAGGATTTCTTGCCGGCCTGACACTTGCCATGGCCATGCTGCCCGAGGAATTTCCGGTGGTTCTTACCATTTTTATGGCTGTTGGAGCCTGGCGTATTTCCAAAAAGAAAGTGCTCACACGGAAACCTTCAGCCATCGAAACTCTTGGCTCGGCAACGGTTCTCTGCACCGACAAAACAGGAACACTCACCCAGAATAAAATGACGGTGACCCGCCTGTTTAATGGAAAAGATTTTCTTACCATCGAAAAAGCGAATCAAATCCCTGAAGAATTTCACGAGATTATCGAATATGGAATCCTG
>CAJATL010000111.1 GCA_903944895.1 uncultured Bacteroidota bacterium | reverse complement strand
GGCACACGGCAATCGTCAAAAAAGAGCTGGGCCGTATCCGAAGCGCGCCACATCATTTTGCCGTGCATGGGCACCTGTTTAAAACCCGGCGTTCCCCGTTCGATGATGATGGTGGAATATTCCTTTTTGCCATCATCAAAAACCTTTGTAACCGCCTGGACCGCCGAGCCTATCGAAATATCCGCAGAGCCGTTTGTGATGAAAATTTTGGAGCCGTTAATCAGCCATTGTCCGTTTTCAAGAACGGCCGTAGTTTTTGTCCCCCGTGAATCGGAGCCTGCGTCGGGTTCGGTGAGGCCAAAGCCCCAGAGTGCTTCGCCGGTGCAAAGCTGTGGGAGGTATTTCATTTTCTGTGCTTCGGTGCCGTAATAATACAGCGGCCCGATGCCGAGTGAATTGTGCGCCGCGAGCGTGGCAGCCTGGCTTCCGTCAACACGGGCAAGCTCCTCCACAGCGATGATGTACGACAAAGTGTCGAGGCCTTGTCCGCCGTATTGTTCGGGAAGGTACATCCCAAAAAGCCCGAGTTCGCCCATTTTTTTGGTGAGTGCCGGCGAAAATTCAGCCTTCTCATCCAGATCCTTTGCTACGGGACGAATTTCGCGTTCAGCAAAATCGCGCACCGTTTCACGGATCATATTTTGTTCTTCACTTAAATCGAAATTCATGGTTTGTGTATTTTTATTTTATAGATAAGATCTTATTTTTCAGCTAACACAACAGTTTCCTCACTTTGAAGATGAATGAGCGGGGTGTTTCCATCAACCATATCTCCAACTTTGATGTTCACTTTTTCGATGACGGCATCGCGCGGCGAAACGATGCTGTTTTCCATTTTCATGGCTTCAACAATCATCAGCAAATCACCCTTAACAACACTACTTCCGGCCTCAGTGTTCACTTTGATCACTTTTCCGGGCATGGGCGAAAATATCAGGTTGCTCACCGCGCCGCCGGGGCCATCAATGCCGGTGTAAACATCTTCTTTAATTAACAGATCGCTGCGGTGAAGGTTAAAAATGTGACCGTTGCAACTTACAAAGGCATTCCCGAAATTATCATGTGAAATAAAGGCTGTAAAAATGCCTTCTTTGGCTTTGATGGTTATTTTGTTTTCGCTAAGATGGGCAATCTCGACGAGGTAACTGTTGCTGCCGATGATAACTTCCGAAATGTTTGATTTGCCGGGATAGACCAGCACATTTTGTGGCTTTCCGTCCATCGTAAACTGAAGTTCCTGAATGTCGCGCCAATGGCCGATCTGTTTCCAGATGGTTTCATTTTTGACCGGATTTTTATAATTCACAAAGTACAAAGCATAAGATGCGATTGGGGCATCGTGATGTATGATGTGTTTTTTCTCATCAGAAGCTTTGAGGATTTCCTCAATATGATCGTCACAAAATTTTGTGGAGATATTATTCTGAATATAATTTTTCTGCTGAAGCAGTTCGATGAGGAAACGTGTGTTGGTTTTGATGCCGTGGATGATGTAATCTTTGAGGACTTCGATCATTTTGTGGCGCGCATGTTCGCGGGTATCTTCCCAGCAAATCACTTTGGCAATCATCGGATCGTAAAAACTCTGGATGGCTGCGGCAGTGTTGGTGCAGGCATCTACCCGCACGCGCTTGCTCTGTGGCTGTTTGTAGTAAATCATTTTGCCCGGCGAAGGCAAAAAATTGGCCGATGGATCTTCGGCATAAATGCGGCACTCGATAGCGTGGCCATTCTGGACGATTTCTTCCTGGGTAAAACTCAGCGGATTTCCGGCAGCGACTTTGATTTGCTCGATAACCAGGTCAATTCCGGTAACCAGCTCGGTAACCGGGTGCTCCACCTGAATTCGGGTGTTCATCTCCAGGAAGTAAAAATTCAGATCTTTATCCACCAAAAACTCGATGGTTCCTGCACTGCAATAGCTCGTTTCTTTTGCAATTCTAACCGCAGCTTCACCCATTTTCAGCCGGACTTCGGGCGTAAGTGTTGGCGAAGGCGATTCCTCGATAATCTTTTGATAACGCCGCTGAATGGAACATTCCCGCTCGAAAAGATGAACCACGTTGCCAAGTTTGTCACCCATCACCTGGATTTCGATGTGGCGTGGTTCTTCGATGTATTTTTCGATAAAAACCGTTCCATCGCCAAAATAAGATTTAGCCTCACGTGAAGTAGATTCGATGACATCAGCCAGATTATTCAAATCCCAGATTATCTTCATTCCTTTACCACCACCGCCGGCAGCAGCTTTTACGAGAATTGGGAGCGGAATTGTTGAAGCAAGTTTTATCAGCGTTTCGGTGTCGCCGGTGATACCTTTCGTGGTGGGAACGCCGATTTTCATCACAAATTCACGCGATTCGATTTTGTTTCCCATCAATTTGATGGAATTGATGTCGGGGCCGATAAAGATTATTCCTGCATCCTCGCAGGCCTGCGCCAGCAAAGGGCTTTCAGATAAAAAACCATAGCCGGGATGGATGGCGTCGGCGCCGGTTTCGCGTGCAATCTGAATAATTTTTCCAACATTCAGATAAGTTTCGCTAAGCTCCTGATGACCCAGGCAATAGGCCTCATCGGCAAACGAAACATGCCACGAATCTTTGTCAACTTCGGCATAAACTGCCACTGTAGAAATGCCCAGTTCCCTTGCTGCACGGATGATGCGGATGGCAATTTCGCCACGGTTAGCCACCAGAATCTTATCGAACAGCTTAATTTTTTGCTTCATGTTTTTTTTGGTCAAATTTATAAAAAATTCCTTGCCTCTGCTTCCCCGAAATTCAATATTAAAAATGTTCTGCTTTCTGTTTTACTCTTTTTCCGCCAACAGCCAACTTTCCTCTTCCGACTTCCGACTTCGGTCTTCCGTCTTCCCACTCCCGTCTTCCGTCTTATGCCTTACCTCTATTCCCTATTCTTTCACCCAACCCGGTTTCCTTTTATTTAAAAATGCCGCCATTCCTTCCTGTCCTTCCTCCGAAGCGCGGATATCGGCAATCATCTTAGCCGTAAAATCCACAGCTTCATCCAGACTCAGTTTATTGGTGATTTCGAAAAGCAGGTTTTTGCAATGGGACATGGCTTTTGGACCGCTGGTGCGAAGTAATTTAACCACCGATTCAAGGTGTACTTCGAGCATTTCAGCGGAAAGCGATTTGTTAACCAACCTGAATTTTTCTGCTTCCGGGCCATTAATCCTTTTGCCTGTAAGCATCAGTTCCTTGGAGCCATATTCGCCAACTCTTTTGGTAACATAAGGTGAGATACAGGCAGGCACAATGCCGATTTTGACTTCGCTTAGCGAAAACACAGTATTATCATCTGCGTAAGCAAAATCGCAGGCTGCCAAAAGGCCGTTGGCGCCACCGATGGCTGCCCCGTGAACCACGGCAATGGTGGGCTTTGCGCAGGTGTAAATGGCGTAAAAACATTTGGAAAGATTAAGACTCTCCTTATAGTTTTGTTCGTACGAATAGCCCGCCACACCTCTCATCCAGTTGAGGTCGGCACCAGCGCAAAAAGATTTCCCACGGCCGCGAAGCATCACAATCCGGACTTCGCTCATTTCATTAATTCTCCCGAAGATGTCCAGCAATTCGGCAATCATCACCTCGTTGAAGGCATTATGAATTTCGGGGCGGTTGAGCCAAACGATTCCAACATCCTGTTTTAGCTCAAATTCGATGGTTTGGTAGTTTTGATTCATGTTCAAAGTTTTATGATTGGTGCATTTACTGTCAGAATTTAGTTAGAAGTCAGAAGACCGAAGACCGAAGTCAAGAATTCAGTAACAGAAACCTCAAAATTCATTTCAATAAAGGTTTGATTTTCGTTATTAATAAATTAATTCCTGACTATGCTGAATTTCCCCGAATCAAGCATCTTTGATCCATCGGAAACTCTGTAAAAATACATCCCAGGCGAATAATCCGCAGTTTTCAGCAAGACAGGTTCATCAGAATAAGTTTTCTGAATTAACGATTTTCCATTCATATCAAGGATTTCGATGGTGAGATTGGCACCAGACTTCTGTCCCGAAATTTGTATTGTCGAAAAATCGTTTGCCGGATTTGGATAGAAACTAACTTTCAAAGGCTGAACGAAATTTTCGTCATGAACTCCTGACCAGATCAGCCATTGATCGAAAAGTACCTGCAGCGAATCAATAGGGTCAATGCCATAAGGTCGTGATGGCACCAGCAAATCACAATAGAAATCGCCAATCGGGTCGTTGGTTTTAGCCACTCTGATAAATGCTGACAACGATGAAACCCCTTCAGGAAGGCAGCGTGTATCGGCACCAGGAACTTTGGCTCCCTGCAAGGCTGCCATCAGCTTTTCGGCAAGCGAACCTTCGGTATTCAGAAAACGGCTTTCTATCGAATCCAGAATTTGCTGCCCTAGCAGGATATTGCCCTGGATGGAATAATTACGACCGGTGATGTGGTTTTTGTAATTCATGCAGTTGGCACCGGTAAAACCCGCGCTCCTGGGATTTCCGACAAAAGGATCTAAATCAACAATGCCGTATTGCCGCACCCCGGGATTATTTTGCGAATCGTGGGCTACAAGCCAGTCAATTATTTCCTGGGGCGACATGCCTTCCATCATTCGGTTGTGGGCGTTGGTCTGGTTTGTTGCGTTCCAGTACGATTGGGTGTGAATGGCCCCGCGCCCCGGAATAATGTCGTTGATAATTAAAACACCGCCAGGGATGGCAGATTCGTCGATGCAGGAAGCACCCGCACCGCCAATTTCACCGGTGATGGTATCAATGGCAACAATCGAAAAGGTATCCTGTGCCTGGCTTGCACCGAAAAACAGGAATAAAAAAGTAAAAAGTGTAATTTTTCTCATGATAATAAATTTAGCGTTTTTTGACTGGTGAAAGTTTATATTCGTTAAGATTGACCGATTGGTCAGCGTTCGGATTGTAGCTGCCATCGTTAGTGTAAATAATTTCGTTGTTGCTGTTTACCCAGCGGTAATCCCATTCGTTGGAACCCGTCTCGGTTTGTTTGGTGTAAGGATTTACATATTCTTCCTGGCCGGTAATATTGAGGAACATATCGTGATTAATCTGCGAATTGGTTTTTCGCTGACTTTCCAAAATTTCATTGTCCAGTTCCCGCAACCTGTCGAGAGTTTCTTTCTGGATTTGATTACGTTGCACCTGTCCCTGGATTTCGCCAATCAGCCATTGCATGTTCATCTGCACCGAACCTATCACAGTCATAAACACCGGAACCCAGTCTTCAAATTCACCTTCGGGAGCCCTGAAACCAAGCGTACTCCGGTTTTTCCACAAACCAGCGCCTGTCTGCCCAAAATCCTGGACCACCGCCAAAATCATTTCTATGTAGGTTGTCCCGTTCTCAGTGTATCTAACCGTTGTAATCCCGCCATCATACTGCATTTGCAGCGGGATAAAACGGTCGTCGTACTGGATTTTTTTTGCGATCTCAGGCGCAGGTTTTCTATCGAGAATTTCGGGAGCAGCCAAACCCGGATGGGCGTAAGGAAAAACCACCTGGGCGATAAAGGTATTGGCATCCATGATGGGCATCACCGTCATGCCGTTGTAATTGCTGCCCGGTGGGAACATAGGCGCAATCATTGGCGAATAGCGCATATCAAAAAACATTACCTCCGGAAGCCAGCGCATCGCTACTGTTGCATTTTCGTCGCTCATCATCGCAAAATCCAGTTTTGCATCAATGGCGTTGCCCGAACCTCCCGAAGTCATCGGGTTTACACGCATAATGCCACCTTTGGTCTGCCAGCCTTTCGGCAGAAGCAGGCTGAAAGCGTTTTCGTTGGGTTCGTTTACTTTCATGAAAATCATCGTTTCCGGCAGTAGTCCGTTTTTTGGCTGATTCCCGCCTTTTTTGGTAGCTTGCGCGGATAAATTCCAACTTATAAAAACGATGAGCAATAAAGTAAAAAATGATTTCATAACCTACTGATTTACATTCTGAAAACTCCGTATTTTGTTTCAGGGAATTTGTTGTTCAAAGATGCAGCTATGCCCATAGCCAGGATTTTCCGGGTGTCAACCGGGTCAATAATACCGTCGTCCCAGATTTTGGAAGTGCTAAAATAAGCCGAGCCTTCTTCTTCATATTTTTTCAGTATTTCAGAGCGGAGTTTTTCTCTTTCGGTTGGATCCATTTCTTTGCCGCTGGCCCTAAGCTGGTCTTCTTTAACCTGGATAAGCACGCCGGCAGCCTGTTCGCCGCCCATTACCGAAATTTTTGAATTCGGCCACATAAACAAAAGCCGGGGGTCATAAGCCCGGCCTGCCATCGCATAGTTTCCAGCGCCAAACGAACCTCCAAAAACAACTGTAAATTTTGGTACTTCGGCGTTGGCTGTGGCGTGGACAAACTTGGCTCCATCGCGGGCAATACCGCCTCTTTCGTATTGTTTCCCGACAATAAACCCGGTGATATTCTGCATAAAAAGCAAAGGGATTTTACGAGTTGTGCAAAGCTCGATAAAATGCGCGCCTTTGAGGGATGACTCCGAAAAAAGCACGCCGTTGTTGGCGATAATCCCAACCGGGAAACCCATGATGTTGGCAAAACCGGTGACCAGCGTTGGGGCATAACGCGCCTTAAATTCCTGGAAACGGCTGCCATCAACAATCCTGGCAATAATTTCTTTCGAATCGACCGGTTTTCGCAGGTCAATCGGAGCGATGCCGTATAAATCTTCAGGATCGTAATAAGGCTCCTCCACCGGTGAAATATTGAGTATCTGTTTTTCTTTGTATTCGAGGGTTTGAAAGATGTTGCGGCAAATCTGGATGGCGTGCCTGTCGTTTTCGGCAAGATGGTCGGCAACGCCTGAAATAGAGGTGTGAACATCAGCGCCACCAAGGTCTTCGGCGGAAACTTCTTCGCCGGTGGCAGCTTTTACCAAAGGTGGCCCACCGATGAAAATGGTTCCCTGGTTTTTTACGATGATGGTTTCGTCGCTCATGGCCGGAACATAAGCCCCGCCTGCCGTACACGAACCCATCACGATGGCGATTTGCGGAACACCCATCGCCGAAAGCTTGGACTGGTTGTAAAAAAACCTGCCAAAATCGAAACGGTCGGCAAAAACTTTCGACTGCTCGGGCAGGAAAATCCCGCCCGAATCAACCATGTAAACGCAGGGCAGGTGGTTTTCGATGGCGATTTGCTGCGCCCGAACATGCTTTTTGATGGTTTCCTTCACGTAAGTTCCGCCTTTCACGGTGGCATCGTTGGCAACAATCATGGTTTCACGGCCATGAATTACACCAATTCCGGTCACAATTCCCGCCGAAGGAAACTGCCCCTCATACTCGCCCCAGGCCGCCAGCGACGACAATTCAAGGAACGGTGTATTGGGGTCAATCAGCAGGTCAATGCGCTCACGGGCAAGGAGTTTACCGCGTTTCTTGTGGCGTTCTAGCATCACGAGTGAGCCACCTTTTCGTACTTCGCGTATCCTGTCGCGGTATGTTTGAAGGATTTGCAGGAAAGCCGTTTTGTTCTCGATAAATTCGCGGGAAGCCGTGTTTATCTTCGTTTCTATTCTGTACAAGGTATCTGGATTTTAGTTTTGTTAATCAATTAACATTCAAATTTTTGGAAATGGTAAAAATAGGAAGTTTGGTTGAGATTTCAAACGTTGGGGGATATTTTAATAAAAAAAATGCTGGAATACAGATAATTCAAGGCCTGAAGAAAAACACAGTCACCGGAAAAGTGAATAATGAACTTGCCCGGAAATTTTGTAAGCAGTTTTTGTGGTTGATTAATTTTAGGATAAAACTATTTAATCTTACCTATATCTTGCTTATTACTAAACAGATATGTCAGATAAATTGCATTATCAACCACCTTATAAAATATTGTAGTTTGTTTGCTCAAAACAGCTTTTCGCAATCGTGGGCTAATTTGGGAAACAGGAAATAATAAAGGGTTCTGTTCAATTAATCTGACTTGTCAGGATAACATTTTCTTAAAATTATTGATCTCTCTTTGCGTCCATCTCCTTTTAAGATAATCAAGAATATCCTCTAAGTTACTGATTGCCTCATCGGTCCAAAAAATATTGAAATCAGAGGCCATACCTTTGTTTGATAACTTCGTGTGGGGTTATTCTTCCTTCGTTTATATCCTTTAATCCACGGGCTATTCCGGCTTTTTGCCTGTCAGTCAAATCATGCCACCAGTCACGCTCAGGTGTGCGCGAATCTTTAACTATCTTCAGATAATCAATTGTTTCAGGATCTTCCAATTTAGAAAGCCATTCGATAAGTTCCAATTTAGCTGCTTCGTACCCCATTTTTTTTACTTTTTTTACAAAGGTAAAAGAACTCCTTTATTCTATGTCAAACTCCTGACTTGAAATCCGGTTTATGCCGGCTATACTGTCGAAATCGGTATCAAACGAGATGATGTTTCTAATTTTATTCTTTTGCATAAAGGCCAATAAAAAACAATCGTTGTAGTTCAAAAGCCCGTTGTTGTCGCTAACCAGCTTGATAATGTGGTGGTGGTATTGCTTTATGTCTTTGCTTATCCAAACAATGGTTTCAGCGGCATAGTGTTTTTCGATAATATTCAAAAATTGGGAAATTTCGTTGCTGCGACCTTTGTTTTCCATGCGTTTACAAATCACGTTAATGGTTTCATTAAGCACCACATCGGTAACCAGTAAATTTACATCGTGATTTTTTAAAGCAGTAAAAATTTCGACAGATTTTTTATTCCACTTGTCGGAAGTATCGAGCAGGGCAACAAAGTAATTGGTATCTAAAACGATGTCAATCATGGTAAAGCTCTTCGGTTTCTTTTACAGCATCGCCCCCAATGGCAAACAGATTTATTTTCTTCGCAAAATCACCAATAGGAATGCCCGAAGGCCACTTCTTACTAACACCTTTCTGCAAAGGGATTAAAACCAATACTTCTGTATGGGCTACCAGGCTTTTGTCGGGGACTTCGAGCAGGTGGACATTTCCATTTTCGTAGATTCCTTTAACGGTTACATATTGTTCCATAGTAGTAGATTTGGTTTGGCAAAATTACGAAACTATGCTGGAAAATACCATTTTATTTCTATTTCAATCCAGTTTATCATTTCAATCATGAGGTCAATCAGTCCGCTCATCAGGGTTCATAACTGAATTCCCTGGTTTGTAACATTAAAAAACCTATTATCCGAGTAGAAAATTCTATGGTCCTAAAATCCTTGATTTCTTTAACCTCTACGAGGTATTTTTAACATTGGGGTATTCTTTTTCTACAATACTTTATCGCCTACGGCGAATTCCGCGTAGCGGATAAAGTATTGTAGGATGGAGACTTAAATAAATTCAAATTCCGCGTAGCGGATAAACAATGATTTTAATAGGTCATTATTGAAATTAATACCCAAAGTCTTCCGCAAAAATGTGCTCGATTACAAAATGTCCTTTGAATAAGTGTAGTTGAACAACAAATAGTCGTACGACTTTTTGGTATTATACTTGCAAAACTCAAAGGAGTTTTTGTATCTTTGCCAAAAAAATGCATAAAATGGAAAGATTTCTTTTGGAAAAAATGATCCGGTGGAAAAATTCATCCAACCGAAAACCACTGATTATCAGAGGAGCACGGCAGGTTGGGAAAACCTGGCTGATGAAAGAATTCGGGAAGCGGGAATACAGCCAGGTGGCCTACATCAATTTTGAGAGTTCAAAAACGCTGGCGAATCTGTTTGCCTCCGATTTTGATATTCCGCGCATCATCACCGCCATTCAGGTCGAAACCGGGGTTCAGATAAATCCTGAAAACACCCTCATCATTTTCGATGAAATTCAGGCATGTGAAGGTGCGGTAACTTCGCTGAAATATTTTAACGAAAATGCGCCGCAATACCACGTCATGGCTGCCGGTTCGTTGCTGGGCGTGGCATTGCATCCGCACACTTCATTCCCGGTGGGTAAAGTTGATTTTCTGGATTTATTCCCGATGAGTTTTGGTGAGTTTTTACTGGCACTCAGTAAAAAGCCTTTGTACGATTTGTTGGTAAGCCGTGACTGGGTTTTGATCACAACCTTCAAAGAGAAATTTATCGAACTATTGCGGCAATATTATTTTATCGGCGGAATGCCCGAAGCTGTCTTGTCATTTTCGATGGAAACCGATTTTAATAAAGTCCGCGACATACAAATGCGCATTTTAAACGCTTACGACCAGGATTTCTCCAAACACGCACCTAATGAAATTGTCCCCCGGATCAGGATGATCTGGCAATCGCTGCCATCGCAACTGGCCAAAGAGAACAAAAAGTTTGTTTATGGGTTGGTGAAAACCGGAGCACGAGCCAAAGATTTTGAACTGGCGATGGCCTGGCTTATCAATTCGGGATTGATTTACCAGGTGAACCGTGCCTCAAAACCGGCATTGCCTTTAATTGCTTACCAGGACTTTTCGGCATTTAAAATTTATATGGTGGATGTTGGTTTGCTTGGCGCGATGGGCAATATCGGCATAAAAACGATTATTGACGGAAACCGGATTTTCCAGGAATTTAAAGGCGCGATGGCCGAGCAATATGTTTTGCAGCAGTTAAAGTGCATCGAAAATATGGCGGTTTATTATTGGTCCATCGAAAAATCCGCCGCCGAAATTGATTTCCTGGTTCAGTTTGCAGATAACATCATTCCTGTGGAAGTTAAAGCCGAAGAAAATCTGCAGGCCAAAAGCCTGAAATCATTTAAGCAGAAATTCAATCCGACGGTGTCTCTTAGAACTTCAATGTCAGATTACAGAGAAGATGAATGGCTGATAAACGTGCCGCTTTATGCGTTTGGGGATTACTGGATTTAGCCCCGAATAATCTCCCACCCTACTCCACCGAAATTACCGAAATACGCTTACGCCCGTCCATCTTCACCACCAGGGGTTTTTCGAAGCGGACATGCCTGAAGAATTTTGTTTTGCTGATCAACTGCTGCTTTTCGAGCAGGTCGTATTTTATGTAGCTGCGCGAAAGTTCAGGCTGAACCGTGAAATAGCCAACATTCATCGAGGTGACATTATGAAAAAAGTGCGAGCCTGACGAAGCATCCAGCGGGAAGCCTTCCAAACTGGTTTCGACAATAATTTTAGCATTCGAGATCTGCGGCCAGTTCACAGGAATTCCAATCCACTGGTCGCGGGTTCCCCAGCGGCCCGGGCCAATCAACACATATTTCCGCTTTTCGTTGAACATCATCAGGTTTAATTCGTCAATTTCCTTAGCCATTTCAACGGTTTTGGTCTTATCGAAAAAGTCTTTATCCACATAAATCACATCGTACAAATCTTCGATAACACCGTTGCCCATGCCCTTATCCGAGAAAAGAATCACTTTTTCGAGGTCAACTTTTGCCATATCAATTTCATAATCTTCGGCATTTCCCAACAAAGGTTTAATTTGCAGCAGATAAAACGAAGCTTTATGATCGGCATCCTTGGTCAGGTCAACGGCAAACTCGATTTCAACGGGCGAACCAAGCGCTTCTTTAACAACATCAAGCACAAACTCGATGGTTTTGGCCAGGGGAATATAATTGTATTTCAGAATATTTGCAAAGTTGACAATTCGCGGTCCGGCCTGGCTCAAACCCGGATTGATGGTATTATTTTCGGGATTGTAAACGGAGGCACAATGACGCAAGGTTCCGTGCCTTTCGGCATCATCAACATCTAATCTGCACAAACCGGCAGTATCGCCTTCGAGCAGATTGATTTCGGTTTTCTTTAAATCGACAGCAAAAAAATTGACCTGCGAATTTTTATATTGATCCTTTGGCGAATTGATGTCAACATGAGGATATTTGGGTGAAAAACGATAGGCTTTTTCACCTTCAACCACGTATTTGCCAAGCCCCAAGGCGGCAACAGCAAAGCCTTCCTCGGGCTTCATGTGCGAAAAAGGGTAATAATTATACGACTGAGCCACCCCGCTGATGTGAGGATAAAAAACATCACCATATTGATTGCCTACAACTTCCTGAATCACTACCGCCATTTTTTCTTCCTCAATTTTATAACTGACCGCTTTGATGTAATCCCGCGCCATTTTTGAAAAAACAGAGGCATAAACCAATTTTATCGCATCCATGGTTTGTTTGAGGCGCTCGTTTGGGTCGGGATGTGAGTTTGGAAGAAGATAGGTTTCGAAAATCCCTGCAAAAGGTTGCATCAGTGAATCTTCAAAAAGGCCTGAGGACCTTATGGCTATTGGCTTTTTTATCAACTCCAGGATGACTTTCAGTTTTTTGATCAATGTTTCGGTGAGCTGCCCTTCGATAAAAATCTCCTTGATTTTTTCGTAATCAGGCTCGTTATAAACGCGGTCGTACAGGTTATTGCGCTCCATAAAATATTCGAATTCCTCGGTGCCGATCACCGAAGTTTTAGGAGCACGAATATTAACATTGGGGATCAACTCTGAAAAATCGTAATTATAAATGAGTGTATTGATAAAAGCAAGTCCGCGCCCTTTGCCGCCCAGCGAACCGGGTGTAAGATAAACCACGTTACTTTCATCGGTAACCGCATTTCGGTCGAACGGGATGATTTTGCCTTTGTCCTGCTCATTTCTGAATTTCTGGATGACATTGATGAGATATTCGCGAAGGCTGTTCGGGCTTTTAAAATCGGTAACTTTGTGAGGATTGATGATTTTGGCAACCTGAATTTCGCCACGCGCCATGAGCCACAGCGAAAAATGATCACGCTTGGCATGATAAATCAACGATTCGTCGGGGATGGTGTGCAAGGATTTCTCAAACTCACGGAGCGATTTCGCCACTGCAATCTGAGTGCCCTTTTTATCACGATAGATAAAATTCCCAAAACCCAGGTAGTGTGTGATAAAACTCTTAAAATCCTGCTCGAGCATTTCAGAATCTTTGTTGATAAAACTGGCGCGCAGGTTATAGGCATCCTCGGCGTTGGATTCGTCTGAAGATTGGATGACCACGGGCATATCCTTAATCTGCGATTTAATCAGGCGCGCCAGCCTGAAGCCTGCCTTTTCATCGGGCACACCTTCGCGGTTAAATTTTACATCCGAAATCAGGCAGAGCAGGTAATCTTTGTAATTATTAAAAATCGCCAGTGCCTCCTCATACGTCGAAGCCAGCAAAATCTTAGGGCGTGCCCGCATCCGCAGAACTTTGTAAAGCTCATCGGTGCTTACATCGTCGATAATCCGCTTGGTTTGCGCCATCACAACACTGTAAAGCAGCGGCAGATAACGCGAATAATATTTGGCCGAGTCTTCAACAACAAGAATCACACGCACCAAACCAACCTTTGTGTCATTCTCAACATTTATTTTATCCTCAATCAATTTGATCATGGCAAAAAAGATGTTCGAGTTGCCGTTCCAGGCAAAAACCCTGTCGATGGTTTTGAATTCGGCACGCCTATCCTCAAAAAATTTAATGTCGCGGTTGTTGTTGAGCAAAACATAGATCGGGATGTAGGGATATTCTTTTTTGATGTTTTCACTCAGTACAAGCGGCAATTTTTTATCAACGCCAACCATCACAATAATGAGGTCGAAATGTTTCGATTGCAGTTGCTCAAAAGCCTCTTCAGCCGACGAAACCCCTGTAATGCGGGGAGCAGAAGTTAAATTTAGCTGGTGATATTCGTCGAGCACGTGTTCCGAAAAACGTCCCTCCTTTTCGATACTGTATGCATCGTAAAGGTTGGCAACAAGGAGGATTTCCTTGACTTTAAACATCATCAGATCGTGATAAATATCGCGGGCATAATTATTTTTATTGATAAATTTCTGTAAGAGTTGTCGCCGGGGAACAGTGCCAAGCGGCTTTTCGGGCGTTTTTTCGCGCGTTATCGAAATAATATGCTTTCCACGAATTCCATTAATATGACCGGCAATCATTCCGGCAAGGTTCTCGATGAGATGGCGCTCTTCCTTTAAAAATGGCCCTTCATCTAATTTTGGAAAAGATTTGTGGTAAAAAATTTCGATCGAGCCGTCCTTGTTATCAATGGTTTCGAAATCCTGCCTTTGGACCCATTGGGTTGCCCTGAAATTGGCCGTACAAAACACCTGATCGCCAAGCGTGATTTTTGAAGAGGTAAACTCAGGATATTGCCATGCTCTCGGAAGAATCAGACAGATTTGCTGAAGGGTTTCTTCGATCGATTTACCTTGTCGTAAAATAGCTGTTGTCTGGTTAATACAGGCCAGTTCCTTGAGCCGTTCGGTTGTGGTTTGGGTAGTTTCGCGACCTTTGATCCCATGAATATAGCCAAGAAGCATGGTCGAAATATTATTGATCAGGTTGCGCTCTTCTTTTAAAAATGGCCCTTCATCAAATTTGGGATAGTCCTTGAGGTAAAAAATCTCGATCGAACCCTTTTTATTATCAATGGTTTCAAAAATCTGTTTTTGCACCCAGTGCGATTCTTCAAAATAACGGCTGACAAATTTCCGGCCATCAAAAATTATCCGGGCAACCGTTTGTTCCGGGTATTGCCAGCCATTTGGCAAAATCGAAACTATCTTTTGCAGCGTTTCGTCAAGCGAACGATCCTCTTTCAGGATTTCACTTGTTTCATTGATGGTTTGAAGCTCCTTTAAACGCTCGCGGTTTTCGTAAGCTAATTTTTCGAGTTCATTTTTCGAAAGGCTATTATCGATCATGATATTTTGATATTAAATGTAAATCGCTGAATTTTTGCAAACTACTTTTTTTACATAAATTTGCTCCATGCAGAAAACTTACCAAAGGAAATAATTTTCTGTGAACAAAATAACACCAATCATCAAATTTCGACAATTACTGATTTTAACTACACATTATTGGTTTATTAATGATGAAAAACCAAAAAGTAAAACATCCGGCAAGAAAACCAGTAATAGCGGCAGAAAATGTCAAGACTATTCTTTAGCAGAAAAACAACCTTTTAACATTTTTTGTGCAGGCGTCGGGAAACTTATTATTTTTGAAATTGTTTAGCAAAATTATTATCCAAACAAAATTTAATTATGGAAGTAATATTATTAGTAAGCACTATTCTTACCGGAGCCAACAAATTGTTGGAAAATGAAGCCGTTGGAGGCGCCCTAAAAGCTGTGACAGGCTGGATTGGTGATATACTCGGAAAACCTTCTGCAAAAGAGAAACTGCAACAAATCGAGCAAAACCACAACATCGAAGCAAATGTAAACAGCATTAAAGCCAGCCTCGAATTTGTTCTCGAAGGGAATCAACAACTTCAAAATGAACTTGCAGCAAAAATTGCAGAACTGCAGCGTATGATGAAAAAAGAAGGCATCCCTATGCCAACAGCAGCCAACACCACGAATACTGCCTATAATAGCAAAATCGGCGACCATGGTATCCGACCCCAAAATTCCATCATCATTACCAGATGACACTCAATACCAGCAATATTTCAGGTAATAGTAACATTGTTCTGCAGGATATCATTGGGAATATCATCATCAATATGTCCCCGGATCTGCCTGTTGAGGTCAGGCAGCAAAAGGAGCAAATGAAGGCTAAGCTTTCTGAACTTGTAGAAACAATTGCGATTATTGAAGGGAAAATAAAAACTGCCCAAAAGCCCGAACCATTTAATCCTCCTGAGGGAGATGCAACTTATGATGCCATCAGATGGCGGCGCCTTTTACAAGCGCTCGATCACCAGGGATGTGTGTTATTTATTGGTCCCGAAATATCTGTTAATAGCCTGGGGAAATCGCTGCACCACGAATTTTACCTTGATTTGGCGAAGGATTTCAGCGAAATCGAATATTTGGAAAATGAGGGTTACTTCTCACCGGAATCAGATGAAATAATTTTATACGATGTTCTTGATTTTTACAGCAAAGACTTCCCGAAAAAAAACGTAACCGGACGAAAAATCCTCGAACAGCTTGCCCAGGTACCCTTTAGCCTGATTATTTCGATTTGCCCGGATGATGCCATTCACAGGGTTTTTGAGGATTATGACATTAATCACCAGTTTTTGGCATACAACGGCACAAAGCAGGAAGCAGAGCCGATGACACGCGAAAAACCTGTGATTTATAATATCCTCGGAAATGCAGCAAGCAATGGCCGGTACATTTTTACCCACGAAAACTTTTACAACTACCTGAATAAGGTTTTCATCCCTTCCGAAATCAAGAAAAAGATCCAGGATGCAACACATTATGTGTTTATAGGTTTTGATTTCAACAAATGGTACAACCGTCTTTTGCTTTTCATTTTAGAATTTGAACAGAAAAAAAGTGGCGCACACCGCATGACCATTGGTCATAAAGATGTTAAAGAAGACATCGAGAAGTTTATTGCAAAGCAGTTTAATATCACCTTTATCGACAATGATTACAACAAGTTTATCGAATGGCTGATTCACAATGTTAACGAAGAAGGATTGTTACGAAACCTTAATGAGGATTTTGTGAAGAATAGTATCCTTAAATTGACCAGTGTAAGTGCAAATGTCGTTACTGAAAACAATCTGGATGAACTGCGTAAAATTGAAACCCAGGTTGGAGTGATTGGAAAAAGGATCATAAATTTTAATAATAAAATAACCACCTGACCATGGGATTACGCAGATATCCGGGAGCAACTCCATTCAGCAGAAGGCAGGCCAACATATTCTATGGCAGGGACAAGGATATTGATAAGCTGCTCACATTGATCCAGGTGGAGAAAAAAGTGCTGCTGTATTCGAAATCCGGATTAGGAAAAACCTCGCTGCTCGAAGCCGGCGTATTGCCGAAGTTACCCAAAAACTACGCAAAAATCAGCATCAGGCTTTTTGCTTACAAACCGGAAGCTGAAACCCCGCCGGAAGCTAAAAATGCTGCACTGAAATCAGAAACACCGCTTGAACGTGTGGTAAACGCACTGAAAACTGTTGTTAATGATTTGGATACAAGGAATGACACAATATTGGATCAAATCGTTGGTAACAACGAACCAGATAAAACGCTCTGGTACTATTTTAAGAAGGCACAACTCCTTGCTTCAAAGTCGGAGGATGATGATTCGGAAAACATATTTACCCTGGTTTTTGACCAGTTTGAAGAGCTTTTTTCGTATCCCAAAAAAGATATTGATGATTTTAAAACCCAGCTTTATGAACTCACCGAGCTCAAGCTACCCGATCGTATTGCTGCACTGATAGCCGAAGGCAGGCAAACGGACAGGGAGCTTTTTAACCGCGAAAACCTTGGAGTCCTGCATAAAAAAATCGAAATAAAAACGGTTTTTGCCATTCGTTCTGACCGGCTGAGCCTGCTGAATAAACTATCTGACAAACTGCCGGATATCCAGAACACATTTTATGAATTGCTTCCGCTAACTTACGAACAGGCACAACAGGCCATCGAAAACCCTGCCAGGGATAA
Source organism: uncultured Bacteroidota bacterium (assembly GCA_903944895.1). Classification (GTDB taxonomy): domain Bacteria; phylum Bacteroidota; class Bacteroidia; order Bacteroidales; family 4484-276; genus CAJATL01. The sequence goes on along the minus strand of CAJATL010000111.1, from coordinate 2,805 downwards.
CGATCCGGGGTTTGATACCCCGCCATTTACTTTTCATCAGAAAGCAATTGATAAAATTATCAAAGAGTTGAGTGATGGTAAAACCGAGAATATCGAAACCACTCAATTACAGATTGTCTGTCATCGCATCGAAGAAATTGCTGCGGCAAAGACTGGCGACGGTCCCAGGCAAATTGAGGAAGAAGATCTTCCTGAGTTCAAAAATATTTTCCTGAACTTTTATTATGATTCCTTAAACCGTTTGCAGGAGGAAAACCGTGATAATGCGAAACGACTGATTGAAGATGAGTTGATCACAAACCATCAGCGGATTTCGTTAGATGAAGAGATTTGTAAAAAACGCCTTGATGACCAGGAACTTCTGGTCCTGGTTAACACACATCTTTTGAGATCCGAGCAAAACACCTTCGGCCGCTTCAGTTATGAGATCAGCCACGACACACTCGTTGAGCCAATTCTCGAATCGCAGAAGAAATACCTTGATGAACAGGAAAAAATAAAGCTCGAAAATAAACAAAAAGAAGAACTTCGGAAGCTGAGGGAACAGCAGGAGGAGGAAGCCCGTGAACGTGAAGAGGAACTCAGGCTCATTCGCATCGAACAGGAACGAAAAGAAATAGAGCGCCAGCGTGAAATCAAACTGCAACGGAAAATCTTTTTGGCCGGCACAATAGTTCTTGTTTTTTTATCTGCCTTTTTAATATATGCCCTTCGCCAAAAGAGTTTAGCTGACGAGCGGAAAATAGTTGCCGAAGAGAACTTCAATAATTTTGTCCTGTCTGAATTTGATCGAAATTTTAGAGGGGGCGAAACTTATAAAAACAAAGAATATCCAGACTATGAGGAGGCACTTAAAAGATATCAGGTTGCAAGAACCATGTTTGATAAGCTTAATAAATATGAACTTAAGGTGGACAACAGGATTATCGATACCCTGCATGTGAACCTTCTGATTGATACTTGTAAAAATAATATACCCAAAAAGAACAAGCATGAAGAGTTGATGCGTCAATTTGAAAATTCTGAAAAAAGGCGTGAATACCTGGAAGCTATGAATTTTCTCAATGATGCCTTGGATCTGGGTTATGACAATACAAATGTTCAGAAAAAAAAGGATGAACTTAGAAAACAGGCAATGAAGGTTTACAAAAAAGACATTACAGATTTCGGTGAAATGGGAGACGAAACAATGAGAGACAAAACCACGATCAAAATGAACATTTTTGAAAAAGCATATAATTATAAAAAAACTGTCAAATGAAAAAACTATTCCTTTTTCTTCTGGTTTTGTTTTTTTATGGACAAACATCTGCCCAAACAGATGATTTTAATATGCTTTTTACCAAAGGACAGATTTACCTTGACAGCGGGCAATTTATAAAGGCTTTTGTTTATTTCGACAAAGCAACCGAAAAGGCTGTGGATAGCGCGGATATTTCAAAGGCTTTTAAAAGCAAAAGAGTATGCCAGGATAGCATTGAGAAGGATCAGAAAAACCTGAAAAAGGAACGGATAAAAGCCGATTCGGCTAAAAATGTTGCGCAAAGCATTGTAAACGCATTTTACTTTTATGACGAGCGGCTTGCACTCGCTTTTAAGGATAATAAATATGGGTTTATCGACAAAAAGGGGCTGCCTGTCATCGGGTACAAGTATGATGAGGCTAACCCGTTTGATTACCTTGGATTGGCTAAAGTTAAATACGCCGGGAAGTACTACCTGACCGACACCAAAGGCACCGAATATTTGCTGGCAGAAGGACTTAGCAATCTCAGTCGTGAAACACAGGCACTTGATATAAGAAACAAACAGTTAACAGAGTATCCAAAATCCATTATTCAATATCCCAAATTGAATATCATGCTGATGAATTCAAATGAGATACGTGTTTTGCCCGATACGATCGGGAGCTTATCTGAACTCGAAATTCTAACTATTTCGAACAACAAATTACGAACACTGCCTGACAGTATCGGCAAACTTGAAAAATTGCGCATTTTAAACCTGAATAATAACAAATTAGATGCGGTCCCAGGGACAATTACCAACCTCACAAACCTGGAGGAACTTTCGTTGGCAGGTAATTATATTTCTATACTACCTGACCAAATTAACAACTTTGAGAACCTTAAATTGCTCGATTTAGGTAGTAATCAACTTGATTTCCTTCCATCAAAAACACAATACCTCAAAAAACTTACAATACTCAGGCTGGGCGGGAATAATTTTGACTCGATTCCGGTTTTGATTTTCAATTTAAGAAATCTGCACGAGCTTGATCTGAGCGACAACCAGGTTGCCCTGATTCCCGAAAATATTAGTCTGCTTAGCCAACTTGTCGTGCTTGATTTATCCGACAACCTCATCAAAGCAATTCCAACGGAAATTAAATCTTTGGCGCAACTTAAAGAATTTTCGATGGGTGGAAACCTGATTACCGAACTTCCCGTCGAACTGTTTCATCTCCAAAATTTAAGATTTTTAAACCTGAATGATAACAGCATCAGCACCATCCCACCAGAAATTGATACACTGAAAACCCTTGTTGCCCTGAATCTGCATAATAACCTGATTTCGGAATTCCCTATTCAGCTTACTACCTTGCCGCTATTATCTTATTTGAATCTGGGAGATAACCAAATCAGCAGGATTCCTTACGAAATCGATGCTATGAAAGAGTTACAGTACCTCGATGTGAGCAACAACAATTTGAAACAGCTTCCTGCAAATATTTACACGCTTCAAAAACTCAACCAGCTGAATTTAAGTGGAAATCAGATAGCGCAACTTCCTGGCCAGATCAGT